>JAICWL010000181.1 GCA_025934835.1 Fimbriimonadaceae bacterium | reverse complement strand
GCTGGAGGAATCGCGAGGGCTCACGAATGCGTTCTGGCGTGAGACGCTGATCCATGCAGCGATCTATCGCGAATGGGTTGAGAATCTCGGGTCACGCCAAGCCCTGCCGAGACTGGCGCATCTCCTTTGCGAACTTGCCGCCCGGCTGGAGATGGTCGGGCTGCTGGACGACGACAGCTTCCGCCTCCCCTTCACGCAACAGGATTTTGCGGATGCATGTGGTCTCTCGACCGTTCACGTGAACAGGACGATCCAGGAACTCAGGCGGAGGGATCTTATCGCATGGCAGGGACCGATCGCGCGATTGCTTCAGCGGGAGGAACTCGAAATGATCGCCGATTTCAGTCCGGGTTACCTCCATGCGTTGAAAACTTCGGTCGCGCCGGCTGCTCAAGCAAGTGGGAATTTAGGAACGTGAGGCGTGGACCCAGATTGGGATTCATGCCGAGATATTATTTCGATTACCACGAACCTGGCGGCGTAATTCCTGGTGAGGTGGGTTACGAGTTGCCGGGGATGGACGCCGCTCGAAAGCTGGCCCTGACTGCACTGGGAGAGGCCACCCGCGACTTCACTGCGGGCGGCGGTACCGGGCGGATGGCTCTTGAAGTCAGGGAGGAGAGCGGCTCTGTTCTGACCGTCTTCGCTATCATTGGAGTGCTCACCGAGGGTTTTGAAAGTGCAGGGCCAGTCGTGCCAAGTGGTGCTGCCGTCGCCGTTCGGCGCGGGCACTAGGCACCCACCGCCTCCGTGATTTCTCGCCAGAACCGGGTTGGAACCAATGTTCTCGATCCGCGGTTGGGATCACGGAGGTTCCCTGAAAAGGCGAATACTTCCTTGATGATCGCGATCGGAATCGCCCTGCTGGCCAGCGCAATCGGCTTTTATGGTTCGCGGAAAGCAGTGCGGCCAGGCTCGGGCTGATAAAGTTAGGACCGAGACGACCGCTGCGGTTGCGGGCGCGGGTGGCCCTTAGGGAGCGCAAGCTACGCGAGCCGAAATAGAAACCTCATTCACAGCTAGGCATTCATCTAGATGCACGCAAACCTGCCGATAGGCTCTACGTCGGCGATATCTCAGCCGACGGCCACTGGTTCGCTCGGCTTACCGTCGCGACCTCGCGGGTTTCCGGCGGACCCATGACCTTTGTCTTGGCGCAGGGCCGTTGTGCTTGTCTGGGCCATCACAGGCCCTTTGTGCGGTTACAGCGATACTTGGCAGCTTATTATCAACACGGGCACGACGATCGTGACGTTTCTGTTGGTCTTTCTGATCCAGGCGACGCAGAGCCGACACGCTGGCCCTGCAGTCGAAATTCGACGAGCTGTTCCTGGCAACGAAGAAGGCAAGCAATCACATTGCCGGCATCGAGGGGGTATCGGACGAAGAACTCGAAAACGCGAAGGTCGACGTTCTTGAGCGCGCGGGCTGATCGCAATCGGAGCCCGCACAGCCGAACATCTCCATAGCTCGTTCAGAACCCGCTACGCGGGCCGGGCTGTGCTAAAGCGGGTGGATGCATTGGCGTGATCCAAGTGGAGTTTCTAATGGCAGGCGTAATCGAACGAAACAACGTCCACGTTCGCGGCTCCGGCGATCGCGCGATGATCTTTGCGCACGGCTTCGGCTGCGACCAGAACATGTGGCGGTTCGTGGCTCCCGCATTCGAAAAGGACTTCATGACCGTTATGTTCGACCACGTCGGCGCGGGCGACTCCGACCTGTCGGCCTACGACAGGGCCAAATATTCGAGTCTGTCCGGCTACGCCGACGACGTGAGCGAAATCGGCACGGAGCTCGGACTAACAGATTCCGTCTTCGTAGGTCATTCCGTCAGCAGCATGATCGGCGTGCTGGCCGCGCGGCAGGCGCCCGGCATGTTTGGCAAGCTCGTGCTCATCGGCCCTTCAGCCCGCTACATCGACGACGAAGGATATGTGGGTGGGTTCAGTGCCAGGCAGATTGAGGAACTGCTCCAGTTTCTCGAATCCAACCACATGGGTTGGTCGACGCAGATGGCGCCGATGATCATGGGCAATCCCAACCGGCCGGAGCTCGGTCAAGAGCTAACGAACAGCTTCTGCCGCACGGATCCCGAAATCGCCAAAGCGTTCGCCCGCGTGACCTT
>JAICWL010000141.1 GCA_025934835.1 Fimbriimonadaceae bacterium | reverse complement strand
TTGCCGGAGCCGGTCGGTCCGGTCACCAATACCAAACCAAGTCGGTGCTTAGTGAGCTCGGCCAGAACGGGCGGCAGACCCAAATCTTCCAGGGACAAAATGTCCAGCGGAATGATGCGGCAAACGATAGCCCACGTGCCGCGCTGCTGATAGATGTTCGCGCGCACACGGCACTTGTCACCCACGGTGAACGCGAGGTCCATCTCGTGCGTTTCCTCGAACCTGGCAAGCTGCTTCTCGGTCATCAGCACCGAAATCATGCGGCGGGCCTGCTCGGCGGTCACATTGCCGTAATCGCCCGGAACGGGCTGAAAGACGCTGTGAAGGCGGTGAGTCGGCGGTGCGCCAACCTTGACGCAGATGTCCGAGGCGCGCTCATGAAACCCGATTTCCACGAGTTCGTGAAGCGTGATCTTGTCCATGTCGACCATAGAATGTGTGTCCTGTCAGCGGGAGGATTTCGGCGGAAGCCGAAGCAGAATGAAGTATACCAACGCACCTGCGGCGAGGCTGACGAGCGCCAAAGCGCACCAGAAAATCCAGGGCAATCCATGGCTCGCAGGGCGCTGCGGAGCCGGCACGGGAGCGGCCGAAGCGTCATCCGGTATATGGATTGCGCCCGGGTCGTGAGTCAAGATTTTCACGCGGTATTCGAGCCCGATCCGGCCGGGATCGTCTTGCCCTTCGACGATCGCGCCGGTTCCCTCGTAGCGAGATAGAGTCTTTGGGCCCGCGTGCTGGCCCTCGAATACGATGTCGACGGCACTGATCTCGTGCCCCTTCGGAGACGCGGCCATCGCCTGCGCGATCGGATTGATGTGGTAGATCGGCTGCGAAGCGTCGATCAGCCCATTAATCGCGAACGACGCTCGAACGAACGTCATATCCGGCTTCTTAGGGTCCGCACTGAACTTGAACACGCGGACGGCCCAAGGCGCCGAGCCAGCGTATTTGGCCAAAGAATTCACTTGGTCTTGCAGGGCCTGCGGCGGATAGTCCGCATCCTGCATCGAAATCTCCACCAGGTCCGGTCCGAGCTGGTGCTTTCTCACCACGATCCAAGCATCCGGCCGGGTGCTGTAGAACAGGCTCAGCTTGCCGCTCCCGCGCGCCGGAGCCTGGGCGAACAGCGTCGCGCAGAAGCCAGCCAGGAGAAGCAATACGATCCGGCGAAGGACGGGCATCAATCTACAGTGAGACGCGCATAGCTTGGGAAAAGGTCGCAGGGGCAAGAAGTTGCATGAAATATCGCGAGAGCCCTAAAGATTCAACCCGAATCTGCAACATAGTGCTATGCTGGCCCGTCATAGCTCTCTATCGTGCGCGCTAGGAGGAAAAACCTCTCGCGCGCGACTGAACGCTAAGAGGAGATAGGTCGTCTAGCTCACGATAGGCCCACGCGGATCGTCTGCGGGCTATACTGCCTGCTCTGCAACTGACCTCGCAAACGAATACGACCCATGAACGAAGCTGAAATCATCGTTGAGCCGCATGGCGGCATATGGCTGACTGCCGATGGCTACAGTCAACTCCAGGTCGAGCTTGACTATCTCACGACGGTCAAGCGACCCGAGATCGCGGATCGTATCCGCGAGAGCCAGCAGCACGGCGAGTTCAGCGAAGATAACCAAGAGCTGGACGAAGTGAAGTTCGAGCAAGCGATGATCGAAAATCGCGTTGGCGAGCTAAAGACCATTTTCGCAAACGCCCACGTGCTGGAGAAGGATCAGATCTCCATCGACCACGTCGGCATCGGCTCGCTCGTTGTCGTGAATGACGAACAATACGGCGACCAGTTCGAGGTTCGTGTAGTGTCCAGCATCGAATCCGACCCGAGCAGGGACCTGATCAGCAACGAGTCTCCGATGGGGACCGCCTTGCTCGGCCATGCCCCCGGCGACCTCGTGGTGTTCGAGGCTCCCGAAGGCAAGAAGCGATTCAAGATCGTCGAAATCCGGCGATAGTCCCGCTCAGCCTTTGTTCGACATGCCCGCCGTCTCTGTGGGCGGCGCGCTGCGTACCGAGCTGAGCAACTTCTTCAGCCACTCGTGCCGCGCCTCGGCGAGGAACAGAAGGTTGTGATATGCCAGGTTGCGAAGCGGATCGGGATGGACCGTCATCTGGAGGTCACGATCGAGATCGGTCACGAACTGCTTGCTTTCCTGAATCCACGTCTTGATGACCCGGATCTGTTCTGTTGGCCTCAAGCGTGAGATAAAGTAGCTGCGAGTTCGAATGGGGTCGACAAGGAACGCGAGCTCCGACCGGTCGGGCGGAAACGTCAGCCAGCTATGCAGCAGCGCCTCGCCCTGGGCCGAAAGCTCATATTCCGTCCGCTCGCGGTTCGGCACACCGACCCGGCGAGCCTCCCGCACAAGCGAGTCTTTCTCGAGCCGCCGCAGCACTCGGTACACCGAGCCGCTTTCCGCGCTCCATCTGCCGCCGCGCATTCGATTCATCTCCTTGCGCATGGCGTAGCCGGAACTGATGCCTTCGCCGACCATGGCAAGGATGAGATACTCTAATTCGCTGTAGGGTCCGGATGTGGCCATAGAGTTTATTCGGGCCGTTGCAGAAGTGTCGCACCTCCGATATGTAACGGCGTAGTCCACGCTACTGTAGCTGCAATTCTGGAAAGTTGCAATCGACACCCCGGGATTTGCGCCGAAATGCGTCATCCGCGCCAACACGCCATTTAGCCCATTTGCCCCGAGCCGAGGGGTATGATAGCGATATCCCCTAGCGTTTGGCAGGGGTCAAACGTCGATGGATAAGACATTGTCTGGCACAACCGGGGGCGAGCAGCCAAAGAAACCGCAAGGCTCTCTTCCCGTCCCGAAATCGAAGCGCGGACTCAAAGGGTTCTTTAACGACGTCAATCGGGAAATGAAGAAGGTGAGCTGGCCCTCGAGGGCAGAAACGAACCGTCTTACGGGCGTCGTGCTCGCCGTGTGCGGCCTTGTCGTTCTTTCTCTTTCCGTCATGAGCTACGTGTTCGACATCGTAGTCACCCTGATCACGAAAGGCACAGTATAAAAAATGCCAAGAGCCTGGTACGCCGTTCATACCATCGCGGGGCACGAAAACAAGGTTAAGGATGTGCTCACCCGACGAGCCCAAGTCGAAGGCCTTTGGGACCTCGACATCTACGAGATCCTGATCCCCACCGAAAAGGAGCTCCAAACCCGCAACAACAAGCGGTACGAGATCGATCGCAAGGTCTTCCCTGGCTATATCCTCGTCCAGATGCAGCTCAACGACGACACGTACAAGCTCGTGAAGTCGACAAGCGGCGTCACAGGATTCGTCCAAAGCGGCAACAAGCCCGTGCCGCTGGAGGAGTACGAGGTCCGGCGCATTCTCAGCAACCTCGAAGCCAGCAAGGAAGCGCCGAAGGTTTCTTGGAGCAAGGGAGACGCCATCCGAGTGGTCGAAGGGCCGTTCAGCGATTTCTCCGGCAAGATCGAAGAGGTCAACGCCGATCGCGAGAAGCTCAAAGTCCTCATCAACATTTTCGGACGCGACACGCCTGTTGAGCTTGATTTCTCGCAGGTCGAAAAGCTTTAGCCGGACGTCCTGTAGAGCGTCGATGACTGAATCCGAAATCTTGGGGCCCACAGCCAGATGGGTAGTCGGCGAGCGAAACGAGCTTGCGGAGCGGGCATTGGCCCAAGAGATCGGAGTCCCAGCGGTGCTGGCGGCGCTTCTCGTTCAACGCGGCTACTCGGACGCAGACGCTGCGCTGGCGTACCTCAATCCGCGTGTCGATGGATTGCACGATCCACGCCTTCTGCCCGACTACGAGCTTGCGGTCGCGGCGATCCTCGGTGCGAGAGAGCGCGGAGAGCTGATCTTCGTCCACGGCGACTACGACGTTGACGGAGTGACCAGCGCGGCGATTTTCAGCCGGTTCCTCAACATCATCGGCTGCAAAGTGCATACGCACGTGCCGCACCGAATGAAGGAAGGCTACGGCATCCACGGCTCGGCCGTCCTCGCAGCGAAAGAGCTCGGCGCGAAACTGTTCCTCACTTGCGACTGCGGCATCGGCGCCCACGAACAGATCGCCGAAGCGCGCGAGGCAGGCATGACCGTGGTCGTGACCGATCACCACCACGTCGGGCCCGAAATGCCC
>JAICWL010000086.1 GCA_025934835.1 Fimbriimonadaceae bacterium | reverse complement strand
GGCTGCGACGACGTCGCCGGTGAGCTTGAGGCCCTTGGGGACGCCGGGGATGTTGTAGACCAGCACTTCGCATCCTTCCGCGATCGGGAACTGCAGGGTCGGTTGCGGCATCGCGGCCAAGTCCTGGGCGGAAAGCGGTGCGTCCGTGGCGCCGAAATCGACTGTGCCGGCCTTGTATTGCGAGATCCCGGCGCCTGACCCGACCGACTGGTAGTTCACGGTGACGTCGGGGTTCGACTGGTTGTAAGCGTAGGCCCACTTAGACATTGCGGGGTTGACGAAGGTCGAGCCGGCTCCCAGCAGGGTCTCGCTCGAAGCTTTCGCTCCGTCCCCTGTGCCGGTGTTTGTCGCGCCACCCGGGGCGCATCCCGACACCACGGCTGCCAGCAAGCCGATCATTGCCGCTGAGCGAGCTCGCACTCCGAATCTGAATTTATCGTGCATTCCGGTTCGCATCTCCTCGCGGCCCAGAGTCTCGCGCCGCATTGGACGATTTTGGGATGCGATTATTAAGGCTGCGTGAATGTCGGAGTGGTGCGTGACGGAAGGTTTTGAGTAGGGACTGTCGAAGGCTTGTCGACCTAGCTGACCGTCTTATATGGTAGGGCCGGGCGTTCCGCAAACGAGGCCGCGCCCCAGGAGCATTCGTGCCAGAAGACAACTATCCAAGCGCGTCTAGCATCGTCCGCAATTTGGCGGACATTCCTGGACGCTTCGAGGTCTTGGAGGAGCATGGCAAGTTTCGAATCGTGCGGGTCTTTCACCCGTTCTATGGGGGCTACGAATTCTGGGTGGTCAATGAACGCGGGTTTCTATGGGAGCCGTCGGTCGACCTCCAAGCAGCCCGGGCCTACCTCGAATCGGACGAGGCACGCGCCTACCAATCGGAGGCGTAGCCGTCAGTCGCTCAGTCGCGGCCAAGCCGGCTGCAGGTCTCGCATTAGGTCGTCGGGCTCTTCCAAACCGCAGAACAGTCGCACGAGCCACTTCGGCTCCGAATAATCGAGAGGCTGCTGCTGGAGCGCAACGGCAAGGCTTTCGAAGCCGCCCCAACTAACTCCACGCTGGAAAAGCTCGAGGGAATCGACGAACCGCTTGATCTTTTGCGGGTCCTGGGTTTTGGGCTCGAAAGAGAATAAGCCGCCCGAGCCGCTCATCATTTGTAGGTACAGCTCTCTTTGCGGGAAGCACGGCAGGCTCACATGATGCACGCGCTCGACTTCGGGTCGAGTCGCTATCCATCCCGCGATCAAGTTGGCTGTAGATTCGTGCCGCGCAAGGCGAAGATTCAGGGTTCGGAGCCCTCGGTTCAAGAGCCAGGCTGAGAATGGATGAAGAATCGTACCGAGCAGGTTAAGCTCATAGCGGGTCATGGATTCCAGCCGCTCGCGGCTTCCGCAGACCGCTCCCGCCGTGATGTCGCTGTGCCCCGCAAGGTACTTCGTCGCGCTGTGAACGACGATATCGATCCCCATCGAGATCGGGTTCATGTGAAGCGGGGTGTTATAGGTGTTGTCGATCGCCGTCACGATGCCCTTTTCCTTGGCGAAGGAGGCGATTTTTCGGACATCTTGAAGCCTAAACAGCAGGCTGCTCGGCGATTCGAGATAAATCAGGGTGGTCTCGGGCTTGACTGCGTCCAGCAACTCGTCGGTATCGAGGCCGGTGACGTACGTCGTCGTGACGCCGAAGCGCGCCATGTACTCGCTTAGAAAGACCCTCGCCGGCCCGTAGATGGTGTCGAGCGTGACGACGTGCGAACCCGCCTGCACGTTGGCGATCATCGCGGTGGTAATGGCTCCCTGGCCCGAGCCTGTGAGGATGCACTTTTCAGACCCCTCGATCGCGGCGATTTTGTCCTCCGCATACGCAAGGGTCGGGTTGCTGACGCGGCTGTAATGGTGCGGCGGTCCGAACGGATGGTCCGCCATAGCCGAGTGCAGATCATCCAGCTTTTCGAAGACGAACAACGAACTTGGGAAGATCGGGGGCGCGACGCCGCCCATCGTTTTTTCGTCCTCGCCACCGTGGCCAAGGATTGTCGCGGGCCCGACGTCGGGTCTCACTTGATCTTCCCCTTTTGGGGCGTCGGCAGGTATCGGATGGCGTCCGGGTAAGTGACGCCGTTGGGCTGAAATGAGTCCGGAGCCAGGACGATGGCGTCCACGCAGATCTCATCTCCGAGCAAGCCGTTTGCCTGCAGCCGCAGCTTCGACGTGCTTCCCGCCAGTCGGGTGGTTCCCAGCTTGTACCATGCATAACCACTTCCGTAGGGGCTCATCGGAGGGCCGCTTATTGTCAGCGTCTGGCCGCTGATCGTCACGAGCACATTGCTTCGTTCATCGGCTGGTATTTTGGCGGCGATCCAAGCCACTTGATCGTCCTGTGTTTTCACCTGAAGCGGATATTCCGCATAGAAACCTTCCGGGCCCGGATCGATGCGCGATCTCAGGCAAAGCGATGTGCCGGCGCTGCAACCTGCGTCCTGGGTTGCTTCAGAGAAGTTCGTTTCCGCCGGGCCTTCTGCCTCGATCCATGTGAACGCGCCGAGCTTCCGGCTCAATCGCTTGAATTGGTCGCGGAGCATCAGGAAGCTTGCTCCGGGATTGCGCTCGAACCTGCTGAGCGCGTCTTGGAAATAGAATCGCTCCTCACTGGTATCTCTCATGTTCGCTTCGGAGGCCTTTAGAAGCTGCCCGAAACGGTCCAGAACCTCGAGATATGCCGGCTCGGGCACCGGCACCTCGTCTGTGCCCGAAACGATGATCGGCACCTCGCCGACGCTCAACTCGACTCCGCCCTTGGTGAGTTTGGGCTGCGGGTCGCTGCCATCGACGGCGAGAAACTCGGAGGTCTTCGGGCTCGCCATGTAGAGCCGCACGCGCCCGGGGGTCGACGTCCAGATGGCGAACGCGCCACCCTTGTCATCTTTCAGCCGGTACGCGAAGTAGTTCGAGCCAAGGTCGAGGCGGTTGCCATCGATTGGCGCGGGCAGCCACCACTTGCCTCCGGGAAGGCGCTGAGCCTGTGCGGGATTCGTGGCGTTTTCGGGGAAGAACACTGCCTGGATATCGGCGTCGGCGAGCGAGGTGTCTGCCGACCGCTTCGCGGATTCGGACGCATAAAGCGTGAGGACACCCGGGACCTGCGACCGCAGGAAGGCGCCTCTGGCGCCAAGCCTCTGAAGGTCGTCGAGAGCTCCCGGAAGCTGTGTCGCCGCATCGGCGCCGGCCTCGATGTCGGTGGCGATAAGCCAGCCAGGCTGGGGCCAGCGAAGCAAGCTGCTCGCCGCCCTGCACGAACTGTTCAATATGTCGCTTGTGCTGGAGCCAACCGCTCGCATGCCGATGCCGTCGACAACCGGCTCGGCGCCTTCGTATGTCGAGCACCAGCCTTCCCATTCTTGAATTACGGGAACGTCGGCCACGGAGTGTATGGCGTTTACGAGAGCGGCCGTGCGACTGTGCTGGGCCGCGGCCACGACGTCGGAGATGTCGTGCCAAATCGTGCTGTGACGGTTGTCGCAGGCGTATAGCTGCTCTCCGTTTGGATCCCAGAGATAGCTCACGCCCCTTGCGCCGGACCAGAGCGGCACGAGCCTGGCGAGATCCTCAAAGCTGGCGACCCTTGCCTTCGTCGTCTCATCGAACGAGCTAAGCCCGGATGCGCCCATCGCCCAACTTCGTTGAGCGGTCTCGAGGTTTTTATATCTCTTCTGCATCAGCTCTTGGAGCTCGAGACGAAATTCCGAACCGACCGGCACGAATTCCACCTGCTTGCTCGGCAGGGTCAACGTACGTCCAAGTGGATTGACGATTCCCCGGAGGCCGGTTCCCAGCGGTTGGTGCGCGAGCGAGGCGAGAAGCCTGTCGCGATGCTCATCCATCCCCTCCCAGTAGTCGGGCTGGCTAAGGCTGCGCATCTCGGGATAGATAAGCAGCACGGAGTCGAGCCCGCTCGGGAGATTGACGTCGTAAGTCAACACTCCGTCCTTGAGCGGAACGACGGCCTTGCTCTCGATGGAGGCGTCGCGGGCGGACGCGAGGATCACGAGCGCGCGCGTCGCGCTGGGAATGGAGACGCGCACCGATTGGGATTTGGAAATGTTAGAAAGTCGGTAGCTTTGCGGCTCGACCGCAATCCCCTCGGCCATTGGCGCGAGCGAGGAAATTCGGATCAGGTAGCGGGATTTGGCATCGGCGAGCGCGGATAGGCAGTCGGCCCAGCCCTCACCGCTCGCAGGCAGGTCCACTTCCATGTCCGCATCGCCGGACTGCCTCGCAGATGCGACCGCGTCGCGCGCGCCATCGATGTGGAGTCCGAACGGCAGGTAAGGCTGCCCGGCCCAGATTAGAGCACCGTGGGCATTGATCGACCAGGGTTCGGGCGTCGCGCCTTGCGGGCGATATACGCCGGATCGGTGCTGGGCTGCCGCGCCGACTGCCAGAGCGCCCAAAGCCAGGGCGCAAAGAATGCTCCGCACCGAAAGAGGGTACCGGATCGCGACATTCCGCGGGGAAGTCACGATCCCTCTCGCGATGGGTACCCTCGTGAAATGGCAGCTACCGCGTCGAGCCTCGAGCTCCGTAGCATCAACACGATTCGCGGCTTGGCTTTGGACGCCGTGGAACAGGCGAAGAGCGGCCACGCCGGCTTGCCGCTTGGCGCGGCGCCGATGGCCTACGTTCTGTGGAGCCGGTTTCTTAGGCACAATCCGAGCAATCCGCACTGGTTCAACCGCGATAGGTTCGTGCTCTCCGCCGGGCACGGGTCCATGCTGCTCTATTCGCTGCTCCATTTGACCGGATACAACCTTCCTCTCGACGAGCTCAAGAGATTTCGGCAGCTCCACAGCAGGACGCCCGGGCACCCGGAAAACGTTCTCACGCCCGGAGTCGAGATGGCCACCGGTCCGTTGGGGCAAGGCGTGGCGCATTCGGTGGGCATGGCGATCGCCGAGAAGTTTCTCGCCGCCACTTTCAACCGCCCAAAGTTCGATTTGATCGATCATTACACGTACGTCATCTGCTCGGACGGGGACATGATGGAGGGCGTCAGCAACGAGGCGGCGAGTCTTGCGGGCCACCTGAAGCTCGGCAAGTTGATCTGGATGTACGACGACAATGGCATCTCGATCGATGGGAGCACACAGATAACGTTCACCGAGGATGTGGAGACCCGTTTCCGCGGCCTCGGATGGCATACGCAGCGCATCGACGGAATGAACACCGAGGAGGTCGAGCGAGCCCTCGACGCGGCTCGCGCCGTCACTGACCGGCCGTCGCTCATCCTCGCGAAGACGGTGATCGGATACGGCAGTCCGAAGCTGCAGGGAACGAACAAGGCGCATAGCAACCCATTTGGCGCCGAGGAGCTCAAGTCGACCAAAGAGATGCTCGGCATCGCGCAAGAACCGACGTTCGACATCCCTCAGGACGTGCTCGACTTTTGGCGTCAGGCGGTCGGCAGGGGCCAAAGCGAAGAAGAAGAGTGGAACGACCTGTTCAAACGGTACGCCGCGCAGCATGCGGAGGAGGCTTCGGTGCTTCGAGCCGCGATAGTCGGCGATCTCGGTTCGAAGTGGCTCGGAGCCCTGCCTGTCATTTCCGAGAAACAGGCGACCCGAAAGTCCAGCGAGGCGGTCATCAACGCGATTGCTCCGCTGCTGCCCACGCTCATCGGCGGCAGCGCGGATCTCGCCGAGAGCAATCTGACCACGCAGAAGCAATCGGCCGACTTTCAGCCTGCGACGCCGGCGGGGAAGAACATCGATTTCGGTGTTCGCGAGCATGCGATGTGCGCCGCGGTCAACGGAATCAACCTACACGGGGCGACGCGAGCCTACGGCGGATCGTTCCTAACTTTTACGGACTATGCGCGGCCCTCTCTGAGACTTGCGGCGTTGATGGAGTGCCCGTCGATCTATGTATTCACTCATGACAGCATCGGACTCGGCGAAGACGGTCCAACGCACCAACCGATCGAGCATTTAACGGCTTTGCGCGCGATTCCGAACTTCAACGTGTTCCGGCCTGCCGACGGCAACGAGACTGTGGCCGGCTGGAAGATCGCGCTCGAATCCCGGCACACGCCGACCTTGTTCGCTCTCTCGCGCCAAGGACTGCCCGCACTCTCGCCGGACGACGTGCGCAATCATCCCGCGGAGCGCGGCGCTTACGTATTGCGTGAGGCGGACGGCGGGACTGCCAAGGTGATCCTGATCGGCACCGGCAGCGAAGTTCAGCTTTGCGTCGCGGCGCGTGACGCGCTCCAGGCGTCCGGCGTGCCGACGAGGGTGGTCAGCATGCCGAGCTGGCTGCTGTTCGAAAGGCAGACGGACGAGTATCGGCGGTCCGTGCTTCCGGATAGTGTTCCGAAGGTGTCTGTGGAAGCCGGAAGCACCCTGGCCTGGCCCCGTTACTCGGATGCCCAGATCGGTATCGACCGGTTCGGGCTGTCCGCGCCGGGCGACCAAGTGATGAAGGAGTTCGGCTTTACTCCGGAGCACGTGGTCGAGGTTGCAAAGCAGCTTTTGGCGTCTAAATAGGCGAGCGGGTCAGAACGATCGGATGAATGCCGGCGAGCGAGCGGGCCTCGATGCTTTCCGGCCGGCTCTTGAGGGGGACCCAGCTTTTACCCGGCTGGGAACGCGTCACGAAGTTCTGTTCGAACGGCAGTGTGGCGCCCTCCGATGTGAACATAAGGTCCACCACAGGGGTGCTATGCCGAAATTCCAGGGAGCTGCCCGCGTAGGTAGAGACGAGGATCGGCTCCGGTGGGGCAAAGCGGGCAGCCTTTGGCTCGGCAAGCAGTTGCCAGGTTTGCGCGTACTTGAATTTTGCAAGGAGCAGCGTGACCGGCACGGGGAGGCCGGAGACGGACGACTGAAGGACGGGCTTTCGCTCGCCAGGTTCGACCGAGGCCTCTTCTTCGCACTGGGATAGGATTTCGCCGGTTTCGAGGTGAGTCGCGACGAGTAGGGCTTTCCCGCTGTAGGTGCGGTCGCTGTCGTTCACGGCCCAGAGCGTGACGACGTCATTCTCCCGCACAATGGATACCAGCAGGGGACTGTAGAGCCGCGAAGACTCATAGGCGGACGCCTTGAAGTTCCCGTCGAAATCCAGCATGGCCCAGCTCTGAACCGGCCAGCAGTCGTTCATCTGCCAAACCAGCGTGCCCTTGCAGTATTCGGAGCGACGCCAGTGCTCGACGCCGAAACGGAGCGCGTCTCGCTGGTTGAGCTGGGAGTAGTACACCCAGTCTTCCAGGGTCTGCGAGACAGGATAGTGAAGCTCGACATAGCTGCGGAATTTCTCTTGGCCTTTGCCCGTCTTGTCGTGCCACCGCACGGCAGGCGATTGAGGCGACCAGTCCTCCTCGTCGAGAGTCTTGGCCCATAGGGAGGCGGAGCACGATGCGGCGAAGCCGAACTCCGAGGAGAACCGCGTCGCCGAGTCTGCGTAATGACGCCAGTCGCCTCGGCCGTGCCATACATCCCACATGTGCTGGTCGCCGTAGCCGTCGGCGTTCGGGTTCGCATACTTGCCCTCGGCTTGGGGCGCGCCGATGGGAGAGCTTGCAATGTACGAGCGACCGGGATCCAGCGTCTTCACTGCGTTCGGGAGCACTTCGTCGTAGAGCTTCTCGCCGTAATAGTAGTCCGGGTTCGTGTCGGCTCCGCCCCACTTGCTTGCAAACATCACCAGGTTCTCGTTGTTGCCGCACCACAGGGCAAGGCATGGGTGGTTTCGCAACCTGCGGATGTTGACCTCGGCCTCTTTTCGCACGACGTCCTGCCAATGCTCGTCGTCGGGATAGTAGCTGCAGGCAAACGGGAAGTCCTGCCAGACCAGGATTCCAAGCTCGTCGCATATTTCGTAGAAATCGTCGGTCTCGTAAAGGCCCCCGCCCCAGACCCGCAGCATGTTGTAGCCCATCTCCACCGCGCGCTCGAGCTGTTCGCGATATCGCGTGCGTGAGACCACAGACGGGAAGCTGTGATCGGGAATCCAATTCGCGCCGCGAGCCCAGATGCGCCGGCCGTTTATTTCGAATTCGAACGATTGGCCGAACCGGTCGGGCTCCTGAACGAGTCGGACCTGGCTGAGGCCGACGACGGTCTCGTGGTAGTCCACTTCCTGGCCCTCGCACTCGAGCCAGGTTTGAAGGGTGTAGAGCGTGGGCTGCGCTCGGGCTGACCACATCTCAAGCTCCTCGATCGGAGTCTCCTGGCCCTCTGCGATATCCTGCCCCAGCAGCATTCTGTGGCGGATTTGAATCCCCTCGATGTCACCATCGAGCGTCGTGTCGGCCCGGACGCTCACCGAGCCGTCGTTCGCATGGTTCTGGGTCACGTGCACGTCGAGGACGCGAGCTTTGAACTCGAGAAGAGACACGGGTCGCCAGATGCCGCATGATACGAGCCGGGGGCCCCAGTCCCAGCCGTACATGTATTGCGCCTTGCGCACGAAAGCGCGCTCGTCGAAGCGGCCAATGTGTTCGCCCAAGCCCTCGGTCTCGAAGTACTTCGCCTTGCGCTCGAGGCCGACCTTCACGGCCGAGCGGAAATTGACCAGCAGCTCGTTCGAGCCCTCCCGAAGCTTTTCTCCGACTTCGACGTCGAGCGGCACGAACATGTTGTCGCTCGTCGCGACGACCTCACCGTTGAGGACGATCTCACAGACGGTGTCGAGGCCCTCGAACCTTAGCACGCGGTGGGGAAGTAGATCGTCCGGAGCCCACTGAAAGGTGGTTCGGTAACTCCAATCGCATTGGTCCACCCACTGACAGCCGATTTCATTCATTCGCTCGAAGGGGTCGGCGATGACCCCATGGCGAACCAGGTCGAGGTGCACATGCCCAGGTACCTGAGCATCGAGCCATTCCGGAGTCGTCGTTCCAATCGCATGCTGCCAATCCGAGCAGCGAAGCTCCCATCCAGAGCTTAGGTATGAGGTCCGTCGCATTCCCGCGGAGTCTACTCAGCCGCAGCCGGCGCGGGCCGACCCCGTCCGTCGGCCTCATCGAGTGGGATCAGCAGAAGCATCAGCATTCCAGGCAGGCTGAGCACGATGACGGAGGTGAAGAACGTGACGTATCCGAAGTTGCTCTGGATGATGCCGCTCGTGACTCGGGCGACTGCGATGCAAAGCGCCCCCATGCCCGTGCCGACGGCGTAGTGCGCGGTCTTGTATCGGCCCCGCTGCGCCACCCACATGATGTACACCATGTAAGCGGCGAAGCCGAATCCGTAACCGAACTGATCGACGAATGCGACGCCGTAGAGCGCGGCGACGGCGGGATGGTAGATGGCGGCCCAGAGGTAAAGCAGGTTCGGAAGGTGCATTAGGATAGCGAGCGGCCAGAACGATCGCCGAAGGCCGAGGCGGGAAACGACGTACCCGCCAAGCAGGCCGCCGAGCACGATTCCGATCACACCGGCAAAGCCGTTGATGAGCCCGAATTGGTCGTTCGGAATCGCGAGCCCGCCATTTGCGACTGAGTCCTTCAAGAACAGCGGCGCCATGGCGGAGACCATCGCCTCGCCGAACCGGTACGACAGGATAAAGCCGAAGATCGCCAAGAATCCGGGCTGGCGTACGAAGCTGGTGAAAGCATCCGCCATGACGGTGCCGGTGAGCAGCCGCCGCGCCGCCGGGATGGCGATAGCGAGAGTCGCCACGCATATTCCGGCTTGGATCAGCTCCACGGCGACTGGCGCCAGCATCACCTGGAAGCTGATGACTTTGTCCTGCGCGGGCAGAATCCACCCCGGCATGGAGAGCTTGTGCCCAAGGAAATCGGCCACAAGTCGCACCACGGCGTTCATGAAGAAATAGGCGGCCAGACCGATCGCTACGAGCAGCAGGGTGCGCTGCAAATTCCTGCGATTCGCGCCGGGCGCTTCTGGCTCGGCCGGCGCATCCTCGGCGGGATGCGGGGTCGTAATTCGGTTGACGAGGTAGCCGAAGAAGTACAGGCCGGTACATGCGAGCAGCACGAGCGGCCAAGCAAGAGCGGGGCTCATGCCGCTTTGCCCGACGCCCACGGCGAGGCTATGCGGCTTGGCTGTGGGCTCGGCGGAATCCGACGGGCCGAGAACAAGCAGATCTCCCATCTTCGACTCGCCAAAGATCGTCTTGGCGAATACGGATCCGTCCCCATCGACCCGCAGCCCGAATACGCCTGCCGGCGCCTTCATTTCCGGCTGGACGACACCCGCCGCCGTATCTTGCAGCAGCCCGTCCTTCACCGTGAGGTCGAGCCCTTGGGAGAGTGTGCGACGACCGCTGTTTACCAAGACAAAGGACTGTCCGCCTGATGTGTGTACGTCGACGGGAGCGTATCGCATGAGCAAGCCCACCGCGAGAACGAGCAGCCCAGTGCAAAACAAGCGGCCGAGCCTGTAGGCGGTTGTTTGGACACCGACGTACTTCGCCTGCTGCTCCTTGGACATCGCGATGATGTAGAACCCGTCGGTTGCGATATTGCAAAGAGCCGAGGTGACGGCGGTTGCGCCTAGAATCAGTAGCGAAAGCTCGAAGAAATGCGGCATGTCCAAGACGGCGGCCGCACCGATAAGCCCGACCGTGATCAGAAGCTGCCCGCCAAGGATCCATCGACGCTTCGTGCCACGAAGATCTACAAGCGGCCCGAGCAGAAACTGCAGGCTCCAAGGGAGGGAAATGAGGGCGGTCCAGCGCGTGATCGGTTCGTTTGCGATGCCGAAGTCTTTATAGAAGACCGTGGACAACTCCGAAACGACCGTCACCGGTATCGCCTGCATGAAATACAGCAGAGGCACGAACAGCCAAGGATTGAATTTCGCGCGAGGCGCGATATCGGTTTCTGCCAGGTTGTTGGGGATTTCAGTCTGCATTGGACGGGCCGATCAATGAATGATAGATGACTCGCTGGGCCGGTAGGATGAATTTGATGAAGTGGGGCTGGCTGGCGTTGGGTATCTTGGCTGCCGGCTGCTCTCACCAGGCGCCGGGCATCGCCAAGTTTGCCGAGCTTCCTCCCGATCCGTGGGTGCTCGTCTGCGATGACGCTCTTAGTCCTGTTCCGGCGCTACTCTGGAACGGCATCATCGGCGTTCGGATCGATCGCTCGGGGTTCGGCTCGGCCCCTTTTCTCAAGATCGACGGGTACGAAACTGCCGGCGAGGAAAAGATCTTGCCGTTTCCGAATCCGCTCGGCGGGAGCATCCGCATAAACGGGACTCTCGTCGCGCCCACACCGCGCTATAGGCAGAGCCTGGACATGCGCACGGGAATGCTGACCACCACTTGGCAGCAGCCCTTCGGAACAGATGGGCTCCAAACGGTGACCGTGGAAACGGTGCTCGACCCGCTCACAGCACAGATCTCTCAGCGATGGGGCGTGACGCACGCGAGGCCAAGCGTCAGTCGGCCCTGCAAGGTCGAGCTTAAGTTCTGGGCGCCCACGATAGCCCGCAACGGCGGATGGAGCATGACCGATCATGACGGCGTCCGGGCGATGGTGCAGGGCTCGCTGGGTCAATCTCGCTTTCCTTCAAAAGCGCTGGTGAAAGTCATCGACGGAATCAACGCCGCGGTCCAGGTCCGTGCGGGGGAGATCACCGCCAACTGCACGGATACTTCGCAGGATCTAGCCGTTTTCGAGCGCACGGTGACTTTCGGTGGGGCCGCCGCTCCGTCTCCCATGAGCTTCGACGAGGTCGCGAGGAAAGCCGCAGGCTACTGGGCCGGTCAATGGAAAACGGACATCGAGATCGACGGTCCGGTGACCGACCAGCGCGCGATTCGTTCGCTGCTGTTCTACTTGCGCTCTTCAATCGCCCCCGGGGGACAAATGGCCGTTAGCCCGTTCGGCCTCAGCGATCCCAAATACAACGGGCATGTGTTTTGGGATGCCGATATCTGGGTGTTCCCGGCCCTTGCGCTGGTCGATCCCAGGGCCGCCAAGGCGATCCCGAATTATCGGGCCAGGATGGCCAGGCAGGCGGAATCGAACTATGCAGCGTGGCTTTCGGCCGGCCGTCCCACCGCCGGCGGGCGCCTCGGTCCCGCACCGAGCGCCCTCGCGGCTGGCAAAGGCGCGAAATTTCCTTGGGAGTCGTCGGTTTCCGGCAGGGAGACCGTGGTGGGGCCAAGCAAGTTCGAGGACCACATATCCGGGAGCGTGCTTTGGGGATTGAACCAAGCGCAGGAACTTGGGCTGGCGCAGGTCGGCGCGCTCGGAGGCGAAGTCGCGGAGTTCTACCGCGCCAGGGCGACAAAAACGCCGCGAGGGCTCGAAATCAGGTCGGTCATGAGCCCGGACGAAAACCACATCGGAGACAACGATCTTTACACGAATCTCATCGCGAGCTGGGCGTTGAGCGGAATGCGATGGCCTTCGGCTGCGTATCCGGTCGTTCTGCCCAGGGACGGAATATCGCTGCTGAGCTATGACGGCGACCTGCTGCGCGGCTATAAGCAGGCTGCGGCCGTACTTGGGATTTATCCGCTGCAGGCGCCCGTGGCGGAAGCTGAAGCCGCCGTGATGATGCAGCGCTTCCCGCCGAAGACAAGCCCGAACGGCCCCGCGATGAGCGACTCGGTGCATTCGATCATATGGGCGCGCATGGGCGATACGGACCGCGCCTATTCGGCTTGGGAACGATCGTGGGGGGACTTCACGCGAGCGCCTCTGATGCTGTTTTCCGAGAAGAGGAGCCGCCCGGAAGCGTATTTCACGACGGGCGCGGCAGGAAGCCTTCAGTCAGTCGTTTACGGTTTCCTGGGATTTCGGATAGACTCTCAAAAAGCCCAGGGAGCGGTCTGGGCGCGGAAGCTCATGGGAGACGCTTGGTTGAGCTTAAAGCCGAACCTACCCAGCCAATGGAGATCCGTGAAGTTCTCGAATTTCTCCGTGCTCGGCAAACGATACACCCTCGAAGTCGTGCGCGGCGGTAAGTGTACGGTAACCCAAAATCCATGAATCGCCTCCGTCTAGAAATCCATTCGATTCGTAGCTTAGGAGACTCAAACATATGCCAAACGTTGTCCTGACCGTCGACTGCGAGGGCGCCCATCACGACCGATGCTATACGGGCGAGTACATCAAAGTCATGGAGCAAGAATTTGTGCCGGCCACGTGGCTGATCCACGTCTCGATGAAGGATCCGAGCGCCAACACGAACCTGTACTACCATGAGTTCGTCCACAAGATTCCCTCGTGGCATGAGGTCGGCATGAAGGTCAACTTTGAGAACGACCGGGGGTACGTCGAGGACGAGCGCGAGCGCGGCAACATACTGTGGGTGGCTCGCGACACTCTGAAGTCGCACATGATCAAGTGCACGTCGTTCCGGGCCGGTTGCTTCGCTCTGACGCCGAGCGACGTCCGGTACCTCGAGGAGATGGGGATCGTCGTCGACAGCTCCGTCATCCCGGACGCGGAATACAAGATGTTCGTTGACTGGTCCGGCGCGCCGAAGAACCCTTACCATAGCGATGCCGAGAACCTATGCCTCGAGGGCGGAAACCGCATTCTGCACATTCCCATCGCGACTCATGACGGGAAGCATGGGTATCTGGACTTGGGATTCGATGAGATCAAGCCGCTGCTAGAGGCCAACGTTCATAACGAAGTGATCTGCATCGGGATGCGTGACTACAATGATTCCGTCGACGCCCTGCGCAAGACGATCCACTGGTTCCGCGAGCAGGGAGCGCATTTCACCACGCTGACGCAAGCTGCCAGCGAGCACTATGAGCATCACCCGGTGTTAGCCGGGGCGCATTAGTGGGTGT
>JAICWL010000024.1 GCA_025934835.1 Fimbriimonadaceae bacterium | reverse complement strand
TATGTCCTGCCCACTGTACCAATGGCAAGACTGCGAGCGGCGCCTCCGAACGCCGACCCTAAGCCGCGTTCGGCTGCGTGGCCAATGCCAGTAAAGGAGGCGCTGCTGCGGCCCGAAGCGCTTTCCGCGGGCCCTGGCGGAGCCGCTCTAGATCCGCCATGGTTGCGCGGCGGGGTCCGCTAGCGGTAAAATATCCTCTTGTCGCACCGCGCCTGTGGCATGCCAAAAGCGTGACTGCGAGCCGGCGTCGGTTAACCAGCCGAGCAAGAACAAAAGGATTCAAGCACATCAATGGCACGAGCGAAATTCGAGAGAACCAAGCCTCACGTCAACATCGGCACCATCGGCCACGTTGACCATGGCAAGACTACGCTGACGTCGGCGATCACCGGCGCTTTGGCCCTCAAGGGCCTGGCGAAGAAGGTCGCGTACGATGAGATCGACAATGCCCCGGAGGAAAAGGCCCGAGGCATCACAATCAACATCTCGCACCAGGAGTATCAGACAGCAACGCGGCACTACGCGCATGTCGACTGTCCGGGCCACGCCGACTTCATTAAGAATATGATCACCGGCGCCGCTCAGATGGACGGCGCTATCCTGGTCGTATCCGCGACGGACGGCCCGATGCCGCAGACGAGAGAGCACATCCTTCTCGCCAGGCAGGTCGGAGTTCCGTACATCGTGGTGTTCATCAACAAGGTCGACCAAGTGGACGACCCCGAGCTGATCGAGCTCGTCGAGATGGAGATCCGCGACCTGTTGAACCGCTACGGATTCCCGGGCGACGACACACCGATCATCAAGGGCTCTGCGCTGCAGGCGATGGAAGCTCTCGAGAAGGGCGTGGGAGCGGACGACGCTTCCCTCAAGCCGATCTTCGAGCTGATGGACGCCGTCGACAGCTACATCCCGACGCCGGAGCGCGACAAGGACAAGCCGTTCCTGATGGCCGTCGAGGACGTGTTCACGATCACCGGTCGTGGAACCGTCGCCACGGGCCGCGTCGAGCGCGGCCAGCTCAAGTCGATGGAAGAGGTCGAAATCGTGGGTCTCAGCGAGGCGCCGCGCAAGACCGTTTGCACCGGCATCGAGATGTTCCGTAAGACGCTGGACTACTGCGAGGCGGGCGACAACGTGGGCCTGCTTCTTCGTGGCGTCGACCGGAAGGTGATCGAGCGCGGTCAGGTCGTTTCCAAGCCGGGAACTATCAAGCCGCACACCAAGTTCGATGCTGAGGTTTACGTTCTGTCGAAGGAAGAGGGCGGTCGGCATACGCCGTTCGTCTCGGGCTACCGCCCGCAGTTCTTCTTCCGAACGACCGACGTCACTGGCACCCTGAATCTGCCGACCGGCGTGGAGATGGTTATGCCGGGCGACAACATCACCATGACCATCGAGCTAATCGCCAACGTCGCTATGGAGCAGGGCTCGAAATTCGCCATCCGTGAAGGGGGCCGCACCGTCGGTGCCGGCACGATCACTACGATCCATCAGTAAGTAAAGGGCCCGCCTAGGCGGGCCTTTTTTGTACGCCGTGTCTGGCGGCTCGAGAATCCTATGGCAGGTATCAAAGTTAGAATCCGTTTGCGCGCCTACGATCACCGGATCATCGACCAATCGGCCGAGAAGATCACGGAAACGGCGAAGCGCACTGGCGCCCGAGTGTCCGGGCCAACCCCATTGCCGACCAACATCCGCCGGTTCACCGTCATTCGGTCGCCCACTATCGACAAAGAATCGATGGAACATTTCGAGCTACGCACGCACAATCGCCTGATCGACATCCTCGAGCCGACCAACAAAACCATCGATGCCCTCATGCGACTGGATCTCCCCAGCGGCGTGGACATCGAAATCAAGAGCGCCTAAATCGAGTTATCGATTCGAAGGCTCGGAGGCAGCCCTCAGGCAGTCCCCGAGCCTTTTTGTGCCCAAGCGGCGCCCCCGGCTGTAGACCGGCGAACTCTCCCTTTGGTTGAGATTGTGGCGATGACGGAAAAGGGTTAAGACTTCTGGCACCGGAGAGGAGGTGAGCAGCGCGCTGCTCACCTCTTTTTCATTGATTCGACCGGGCTAGCCCTTGGGCCCGGCCGCTGGTGCGCCGTGCTTTTTCGGCGCCACTAGGCGGACCACTGTCGCTCTTTCCATGAGCGAGCCGTCTTCCGCGTCGATCCCCGCCATCGTCTTGCCATCCGATACCTCGTAAACCAGCCTTGCGCGCCAGTGGTCGTGGTAATAGGCTGCTTTGGCTCCGACACTTGAATTGGGGAGAAGGTAGCGCAGATTTACGTGAGGGTTAGCCGCCGCCCGGCCTGACTCTTTCTCCCACCGGATAACAGCTTGGGCTCTGCCAAGCTTGATCTTCGGCGGGTCGTAGGTACATCGGGTGTGGATCGTGAAGCTGACTACAGCTAGATCATGGGGATCAACCTGGAACGACGCGTAATTTCCGCCCATCATCGATGGAAAGCCATAGGGCCTCTCGTCAAATGCAGCGGCTATCGTCCCTTGTCCCTTGCTGATCATCGGCTGTCCCGACCAATCGCGAGCTGGGACAAATGCCGAGCCACCAAGTCGCCGTAGCATGGCTTCGCACATTGCCTCAACGGTAGTGCGACTGCGATGCAAAAGTTGTTTCGAACCCGCATTCGCCAGCTCTTGGCTTCGCCTTCCGTCTTCGAATGTCAGCGCCTTGCCGTCGTCATCGACCAGATAAGAACTCTCATGGAACGTGATGATCCAATATCCCTTGTGAGCCAAGGGTGTGTGCTTGTGGACTCCAGTCGCTCCGGCAGCAACGAACGGAACGTGCAGGACAGCCGCCACACGGGCGCACCTGGCAATGGCTGCAGCTCGACCAGCCAACACGGCGGATGGGTGCTGCCGCATGGCGCCACAAGTTGTGCATACGAGCCCAATCGAAATGCCGATCGTCGCGAGAGCCTTCATAGATACCACCCCACAGGCTGAACATTAGTTCCGGTGTACACGCTCGTCATCAATCTCCTTTGATCTTCACGCTCACCATCGATCCGCTCGGAAAATGCGTGCTGTCGAAGATCGCTGAAAGCGTGAACGTCTGGGGTGCAGTACCCGGTATCCGGCTCCAGGTTTTCACGAGCGTTCCCCCGATCCAAAGCTCGCCGTGATCCTCGGGCACACCGATCGGCCCAGAAACCGAGCCGCTTGCCCTGCAGTCGGTCCCCGAGAAGTAGTAGGGCATCGGCCCCCTATCGCCGGGAACAAAAGCTCCCGGCCCCGTCAGCGGGGGGGGTACCTGCGTGAGAGCGGCCAGACAAATCAAACTCATCAGATTCATGCATAACCTCCGTAACTAGAATACTATCAATATCCGATAAAACCAAGTCGTCCCACGTACGCATAGCCGCGCGGGCGCTAGGACGTTCTCGCGAGAAAGGATTTCCAGTTCGGCGATAGAGACAGTGCGCGGCCGGAGAGCACGATCATAAGGTTCTTTGGAAGAAGCTTCGCCGAGATGCCCGCCGCATGGCCGATGCCCACTGAGGCGACAGGGCCTGATCATCCCAGCGACGCTGTCCCGCGAAAGCCGCGCCGGGCCGCGTCGAAGCGATCGGGCTCAATCCGGGGATCGTGGCGTGCGCCGTTCGGCAAAGGGCCGGCAGCATGCCACGACCAAACACAAAAAAAGCAGCCGGATCGCGTTTTGCGTCCGGCTGGAGGAGAGGACTGTTTTTACTTCGTTGCTTGTCGCGCTTGGATTAAATCGTGCGCTTTGAATATCAATTGGCTGAAAGCCTCAAAGTTGTGACACACATTTTCAAGCTTTTTCTGATTTTCTGAATCGTGCTCGGCATGTCCCCACAAGTGGGGCCATGCTGCATTCTTATTTCAATTATTCTCATTTTGGTAGGCAGTTTCGTCACGGCAGGTTCGTTTAGAGGCAAAGGGTTTATGTCGATGGCCTCGCCCGGGAGGGTTCGACGAGGAAAGCCTTTATGAGAACGGTCACCACTAGAACTCTTGCACTCGCAGCAATTTCTGCACTCGCCGTCGCCGTTCAAGCGGTCACTTTTACAAATGTCACGATGACCGGTTCGCTGGTCAGCGTGCCGCCCGATTCGTTCACGACGAACGCCAACTCCATCTCGTTCTTCTTCAATAACGCGAACGTCGGAGACCTCTCCCCGACCCGCCTTGGAAACGTATTGATCCAGTACGACGCGTGCGTCGACCCCGGCCAGAGTATGACGGTCGACCAGGTCACGATCAACGCCCTCGGCGGTCTATTGGGCTCGGGCACGATCGACTTCAACGAGCAGGTGTTTCAGCTCGACGACGTGACCATGCAGGAGGGCCCACTCGTCGGCAGCCTCCACGACGTCATCACTGCCGGTGAGCTTCCTTATCACAACGAGATCGACCTCACACTGGCATCGGAATGCATTCGGGTGAAGAAAACGTTCACGCTTACCGCCGCCGATACCGGCGCCGTCGACGTCGCCTCGCTCGGATTGGTCAACCAGAGCCTGACTGTGGTTCCAGAACCGACTTCGATGGCCGTGCTCGGACTCGGAGCGCTCGCGATGTTGCGACGACGCCGCAAGGCTTGAACCCGACACGCCACGGAGAGGAGGTGGGCAGCGCGCTGCCCACCTCTTTTTCATTGATTCAACCGGGCTAGCCCTTGAGCCCGGCCGTTGGTGCGCCGTGCTTTTTCGGCAACGTCAGGCGGACCACAGTCGCTTTTTCCATGAGCGAGCCATCTTCCGCGTCGATCCCCGCCATAGTTTTGCCGTCCGAGACCTCGTAGACGAGCCGCGCACGCCAGTGATCGTGGTAGTAAGCGGCCTTAGCGCCACAGCGAGAGGCTGGCAACCGGTATCGCATGAGCACCCTTGGATTTGGGATCTTGAGACCTGCCAGTTGCCCTGCCTTGGCAATTGCTTGCGCTCTGTTTAGGCGAATTCTGGGAGGGTCTGCTTTGTCGCGGTCGTGCACACAGAGATACACGATTTTTAGATTGCCAGGACTAAGCTGAAAATCTGCGGAGTTCGATCCAAGGAACGAAGGGAATCCATATGGCCGCTCCTCGAAGGATAGGCTCAACGTGCCCTGGCCCTGCCGGACATGCCACTCGCCGTGGATATCGCGTGCGAGAACAAACGTGGTGAGACCCAGGTTTTCCATAGCACGCTTGCAAATTCGTAATGCCGCAGCCGGGTCGTAGTTCAGAGGAAAGCGGAAGTTCGTCTTGGTAAGCCGTCCGGCGTCTCGCGCATCTTGGTACAAAAACTCCTTGCCGTCCTGACTGACAAAGACCTGCGCCTCGTCGGCATACACCGACCACATTTTCGGACCTCGGGTACCCAAAGTCTGATCAATTCGGACCTTCGCCTTCGCTGCGTCAAATCGAGTGCCCAGCGCGCCGGCAATTCTCGAGCACTGTTCGATGGCTTCTGCTCGCTCGGAAGCCACAACTCGCTCTTGCCTATAACCGGTGCCGGCCGCGACCGTGCAAGCAGCGATATAGCTCGCAAACACCGTGAATCGCTTCACAGGACTCACCCCACAGGCTGAACATTGGTTCCGGTGTAAACGCTCGTCATCATTCTCCTTTGATCTCCATAGATGTTAAGATCGCCTTCGATCTGCACGCTCGCCATCGATCCTCGGGCACGCCGATCGGCCCCGAAACCGAGCCGCTTGCCTTGCAGTGGGTCCCCGAGAAGTAGTAGGGCATCGGCCCCCTATCGCCGGGAACAAAAGCTCCCGGACCCGTCAGCGGGGGGGCGCCTGCAAAAGAGCGGCCGGACAAATCAAACCCATCAGATTCGTGCATGAATCTCCGTAACAAGACTACTACCAAGATCCGATAGAGCCAAGTCGTCCCACGTACTCCTCGCCTCTTCTGACCCTTTTGGGGAATAATGTGCTGAGGCTGCCGAGGAGCGCTGCGATCCTTGCGAGGACCAGGCTCGGCGGCTAGCGGGCGGAGGGCCCGCAACATAAAACGGCGCTCACGAGGCATTGGCCCGTGAGCGCAGGATATTAGCTCGTCCTCACGATCACGGACCCAAGGAGTGAGCATGAGCACAACGGTTTCAACTCTCAAATCCGACTACCGCGTCGCGGACATCGGCCTGGCCGATTGGGGGCGTCGTGAGATCGAGATCGCCGAAGGCGAAATGGCCGGGCTGATGGCCATCAGAAAGGCCCGGGCCCAAGAAAAACCGCTTCGCGGTGCGCGAATCGCCGGGTCGCTGCACATGACGATCCAAACCGCGGTTCTGATCGAAACGCTGGAAGCGTTGGGCGCCGAAGTGCGCTGGGCGAGCTGCAACATCTTCAGCACGCAAGATCATGCGGCTGCCGCAATCGCAGCGGGAGGCACTCCTGTGTTCGCGTACAAGGCCGAGAGCTTGGACGACTACTGGGAGTTCACGCACCGAATTCTAGAGTGGCCCGGAGACACCGTGCCCAACATGATCCTCGACGACGGTGGCGACGCCACTTTGCTGGTGCTGCTCGGCAGCCGCGCCGAGGAGGATAGAAGTGTGATCGCCAACCCTTCGAACGAGGAGGAGCAGGCTCTCTTCGCGTCGATCGCGAAACGGCTCGATGCGAAGCCTGGCTACTACCGGCGTGTCCGTGATTCCATCAAGGGCGTCAGCGAGGAAACCACCACCGGAGTACACCGGCTATATGAGCTGCATCGAGACGGCCGGCTGCCGTTCCCGGCGTTCAACGTCAACGACTCCGTTACAAAGTCGAAGTTCGATAACCTCTACGGCTGTCGGGAAAGCCTCTTGGACGGCATCAAGAGGGCGACCGACGTGATGATCGCTGGGAAAATCGCGGTCGTTTGTGGCTATGGCGATGTGGGAAAGGGCTGCGCCCAGGCACTTTCGGCGCTCAAGGCCCAAGTCTGGGTCACCGAAATCGATCCCATTTGCGCGCTTCAGGCGGCGATGGAAGGCTACCGGGTGGTGACCATGGACGACGCCGCGGCGATCGCGGACATTTTCGTAACGGCTACCGGAAACAAGGGAGTAATCACTCACGACCACATGGCCCGAATGAAAAACGAGGCGATCGTCTGCAATATCGGCCATTTCGATAGCGAAATCGACGTGGCCTCGCTTGCCGCGTACAAATGGGAGGAGATCAAGCCGCAGGTCGATCACGTGATCTTTCCGGACGGCAAGCGGATCATCCTCTTGGCCAAAGGACGGCTCGTGAATCTCGGCTGCGCTACAGGGCATCCGTCCTTTGTGATGAGTTCGAGCTTCGCAAACCAAGTGCTGGCGCAAATCGAGCTGTGGGGCAATCAGGGCAAGTACCCGCCCGGTGTGTATGTGCTGCCAAAGCACCTGGACGAATGGGTAGCGAGGCTGCAGCTTGCAAACCTGGACGTGAAGCTCACGGAGCTGAGCCCGGAGCAAGCCGCATATATTGGCGTGCCCGTCGACGGCCCGTACAAGCCGAGCCATTATCGATACTGAACTTGCCGTGATGAGAGGGTCGGAACTGCCGACTCTCTCATCCCCCAAAAACCGCAGCTACGAATTCAGATAATCTGGCCGAATGCGCGCAGTCGTGACCGGTGGGGCAGGGTTCCTCGGCTCTCACCTCGTCGATCTGCTTCTCTCGAATGGCCATGAGGCTGTCATCATCGACAATCTCATCACCGGCTCGACGGACAACCTGGCGCACTTGGCGGGAAACTCTCGCGTCAAGTTCATCAAGCAGGACGTCACCGAATTCCTGTTCGTCGAAGGCCCGGTCGATTTCGTTTTCCATTTCGCCAGTCCTGCCAGCCCGGTCGACTTCCTCCGATTCCCGATACCGGTGCTCAAAGTGGGCGCGCTTGGAACGCACAAGGCTCTCGGGCTTGCCAAGGCCAAAGGGGCGAGGTTCATGCTCGCATCGACGAGCGAGGTTTACGGCGATCCGCTGGTTCATCCGCAGCCCGAGACCTATTGGGGAAACGTCAATCCCATAGGCCCGAGGGCGGTCTACGATGAGGCAAAGCGCTACGGCGAGGCGATGACGATGGCCTACCGAAACTTCCACGGGCTGCAGACGCGCATCGTGCGTTTCTTCAATACCTACGGCCCCAGAATGAGGCTGGACGATGGCCGCGTTGTTCCGAACTTCGTGAAGCAGGCCCTGTTGGGAGAACCGCTGACCGTATATGGAGACGGATCCCAAACTCGCTCATTTGGGTTCTACAAGGATATCGTCGACGGCGCGTATCGGCTCGCGATGTCGGACTACGCCGAGCCGGTGAACATCGGCAACACAGACGAGCTAACCATTCTGGACTTCGCCAAACTGATCATCGAGCTCACGGGTTCGAGCAGCACCATCGAAATTCTGCCACCGCTGGGAGACGACCCGAAGCAGCGTAAGCCGGACCTGACCCGTGCGAACACGATTCTCGAATGGCATCCAACTACCGGCTTGCGCGAAGGGCTGGCCATCACGATCGAGCATTTCCGGGCAAGACTGGCTACATCCTGAGGTCGCGGTCGTTCGGCGGTTCGACCCGGTTATCCGGGTCGGCGCCCGGTGTCGTCTTCACGCCATGTTCGAGTTCATGTTCGAAATCGTCCTGATTTCCTGAAAGCTTGCCGCCGTCGATGGCCAAGCCCCCATCGCTCGTGGTCGCGATGCTATCCTCGCCGGCCATGCCGCTCGAGGACTTATCGGAATCTGTCCCTTTGGCTCCCGGTCTCTTCTCGGAGTGCCTCTCATGATCGTCGATCGTATCGGCTCCCTGCAGCTCCGCTGGATCCTTGTGAGACAGCTCGAATGGTTCCTTCCTCTCTTGCCCGCTTTCGGTCATTTTGTTTCTCCCCGCCACGATTCCGCCTGTTCTAGGACTAGCGCCGTACCAACGCGTTCCAGGGCCAGTAGAATTACGGTGTTGTTGGTCACTATAGAAGGGGTCTCGTTCGCGGATCGGCCCGCCGAGCTCTACCTGCCCGTCCGGGAAACGGCGGCCGCTCTCGGCTGGAGCGTTTCGCGCGATGAGGTTCTAGGGCTCACAAAGGTGAACGGGTGGCCACTCGGGGCCTCGCTCCCAACGCTTCCGGACGGCACGAGCCTCGTCTCGCTCGACAAGCTGCGCGCCTGGGGCGCAAGAGTGCGTTACGACGGGTCGGTTGCGAAGGTGACGCTGCCCGGCAGCACGGCCGTCGTGGTCGGCAAGAATTCGGCCAAGCGCGTTCACATCGATCTAGGTTCGAAGGAGCTGTGGGCCTATCAGGGGAATCTGATGGTGATGCACTGTCCGGTCAGCCCTGGCCGAGTTGGCAAGCCCACCCCGACGGGACGCTATCGAGCCGGCGCCAAGGAGAAGATGCACTGGAGCACGCTCTACAACTCCCCGATGCCGTTCAGCGTGCATCTGGTGGGCAACATCTTTATCCACGGCTCGGTTCTGTTCGACGACAACGTGGGTTCGCACGGATGCATCCGGCTGCCGGTCGATACGATCCCCAGCTATGCTGAGTGGTTTTACAATTGGATAGTGCCGGGGACGCCGGTCGCCGTCACGCGTACTCGGCGGTGATATCTGGGTGCCCGTCGACCAGCACCCGGATCTCCGCGACGCTCGGAACCCGCGAACTGCCTCCGAGGGACGCGCAGCTAAGGCAGCCGGCGGCCGCTGCGAAGCAGAGCGCGCGCGATTCCGGCCAACCGTGCGATAGGCCGTAGATCATTCCGGCACGAAACGCGTCTCCTGCTCCAGTCGTGTCAACGACGTTTGGCGCCGGGTAGGGCGGGTAGCTCCTCGCCGAAGCTCCGGACGATGCGGCCACAAGGCCGTTCGAGCCGTCCGTGACGATGGTAAAGCATCCTCGCTCGCGCGCCCACTCGGTCGCCCAAGCCAAGTTGGCGCTTTCATTACCGCGCTCGCCAACCCAATCGGTGCTGGACTGCCAGTACGAGCCGGGGGCGATCGGATCGTCTTTGTGGAAGAAATCCATCAAGTAGATGTTCATTCCCGCGGCGACCGCGCGCCTCGCCGCCTCCCGAGCAATCGCGCCCATGTTCGGCTCTGCGGTGAACCACTCCCCGGGCGACAAGGGAAGACCAGACAGGTCAACGTCGAGCTGCATCGTGGAGAACCCGCGTCCGAACATCGTGCGCTCGCCGTCCGGCGTGATGTAAATGTCGCACACCGGCGCGTCCCCGCGTGATTCGGCGGACAAGCCCACCGCTCGGAGACCGCTCCGCTCGAGCATCCCGCGGAGCAACTGGCCATCCGCACCGGAACCCAGGCTGTTGCCGGCCAGAATGACGTCCTCGCCCCACGAAGTGAGAGCGAGTGCGGTATTCGCTGCCTCACCTCCGAGCAGGGTGACCTCGCTTTCAACCTCCACGTATCCGCCGGCCCGCGGCAATCCGGGCACTCTGCGGATCCGATCCAGGCATACGGTTCCGAATACGACGATCAAGAAGCCCATCTTAGCCAACTGGGTACGATCCTCGCAGTGTTCTGGAGTCAAGCGGCCGTTTCATTCCTGCTCTGGATCGCCTACGGCGCTGCGCAAATGCGGCGCTCGAATGCGATTCGGGCGTCGCTCGGCAGCATGGGACGCGCCGCACTTGGTTTAAGGGCGAGCGCCTATCTTATCGGGGCGGTCGCGACGCTGTTTATCGGGCTTTGGGCGGTTTTCTCGACGGGTGGCTACGGTTCGGGAAGCCTCACCGTGGTCGGCTGGCTGGAAATAACGCTCGTCGGGCTGGTGTTCGTACATCTGCAAACTATGGCAACGGCGATGCTTATCTCGTTAGGAACCGGGGTAACAGGCGGCAGTGGCTCCGCGTCAACTCATCAGGAATCGAATCGATGATTAAATACCTACTCATTTGCGCTTGTGCTCTTGCAGGCATCGGCGGGGTCGCCATGGCACAAGCGCCCAACGAAATCCAGCAAAAGAGCCTGAATACACAGCGATTGATCTGGCAGGTGAACCTGCTCAGCGAGATCATGCCGATCGCGATGAAAAAGGACCAATACAACGCCATCCTTCTCGCATTGGAGAAGGCCCGCCAGAAAGAGCGAGAAACGCTAAAGGTCGAGGACGATACGCTCGCAAAGCTGGATGTGGAAGTTCAAAAGGCTTACGACGACGCCATCGACCATGGCGTTTACCCGCCTCGCGATCTCATCGAAAAGATCGTCAAGACCAACCGCGCTTTGAGTATCCAGCGACAGCTCATGCGGGGAACGATTGAAGACGATGTATACGCTGTCGTCGACAAGACCCTGGACATTGGTCAAAAGAAGGTCATGGCGAATTCGCTGAACCCGAAGGACATCGACCCCTCGGCGAAGCCGGATCAGATGACCGACGAGCAGAAAGAGAAGTTCTTCATCCGAGTGGTGTTCCTCGATGACCTCGCATATGACCTGATGGTCAAGCTTGCCGCGAAAGCGTCCTAGTTGGGCGTGATCCACTCCCGGAGGTTGGGAGATGCGAGCCGGTAATAGCTCGGCTCGGCGGTTTCGCCGAGCTGAGTTTCGAGAATCGGAAGCAGGTCCTGCACGCGCTCGAGCGTGTCGGTGGTTTCTAGCATCCGCTGTTTGTCCAGGTTCTCGATTTGAAGCAGATTCGCAATCGTGAAAGATAGTGCGACCGGATCTGCCGGGAATACGACCTGAACCGAGAATTCCTGCCGAGCGAATAGCCTTTGGATGAGCACTTCGAACTCTTCTCGTGCCTGGTCGAACACATCTTGGCTGTCATCCAGGAAGTCCGTCGAGGAATCGACGACCGGCTCGACGAAACCGACGAGGTAAGGCTTGGATTCGTCAAGCTGCCTTATGCGGAATCGCCGTTCACCTTGCACCTGAATGTCCATCCGCCCATCGTCGTACGTGTCGACTTGAACAATGCGAACGGCGGTGCCAACCATATATGGGTCGGATGCGCCAATTTCGGAACCTGACCGGATCAGAACCACTCCAAACGGTCTGTCTCGGTTAAGACAGTCGTGCACGAGTTGGCGGTAACGCTCTTCGAAAACGTGCAGCCGAAGCGAGGCGTACGGGAAGAGTACGGTATTGAGCGGAAAAAGCGGGAGTTCTTCAAGCTCCATTGACGGTCTGATTCCAGTATAACGCTCCATCGCTGAACGCCCAACCTAATGATTGGAGTCGGATTATAGAGGTTCCAGCAGTATGCGGAGACGAGCAAGGCAAAGACGAACGGAGGTAGATTGAACGACGTGGCCGTGGGTTATGCCGGAGCGATGAGTGACGATTCCGACGAACTAAGGAAAAGGCTCGGCGAAGCACTGTCGAGGATCGAGCAGCTAGAGACAGAGCTTAACCGGCCCGCGTCTCCCGCCAGAGCCGCTGCCGAGTCCGCGCTCGACGTGGCGCCGATCAACGAAGCAGATGTCACTCTTCGTAGGCTCGTTCAACGCATCGCGATGATTCTCCAGGCGGAGAAGATCGTGATCATGTTTTACGACCGGGAGCGCGGCGAGCTTGCAGGCATTCCCCCGGCGTACGGCGTCGACGAAGAACATCTGAAGATGTTTCGCGTAAGGGCCTCGCAAGGCATCTCGGGCAAGGTGTTTCGCGATTCCGAAGCAGTGATCTTCCACGACGCGACCCACGATCCGCGTACTCAGCGCGACCCGTTCGGTCTGCTTCATGTTCAGAACGGCATTACGGTCCCGCTGGTCATCGAAAAGCGCGACGAAGAAAACCGTGTCATCGAGCGCAATACGATCGGCGTCCTGCACGCATTTAACAAGCGCCACGGCGAAGATTTCAACGATGAAGACGTGCGGCTTTTGGAGCGCATGGCCCGCAATGTGGGCTCGATCATCGCGAATCTGCAGCTATATCGCGAAGTCGTAGAGGAGCGCGAAGAGCTCCTCCAGACGTTCGAATCGCTCAGCGCCGGGCTCGTTTTGGTATCGCCCGAGGGCCGGCTGAGTCAGATCAACGCGACTGCGCGAGCTATTTTCGGGCTCGATGCGAACGCGATCGGCAAGAGCGCCAAAGAGGAGATTCGCAACGCCGACTTCCATGGCACTTTGCACGATGCCGCGCAAGGTGGGGAAGGCACCAAGCGCGAAATTCACGCGGACGTGCACGGCTACGAGCGAATCTATGAGGTTCAGGCGGCTGCGGTCCGCAGCGAAGAAGGCAAGGAACTCGGAGTCGTAGCGATTCTAAACGACGTCACGGAGATGCGGAACATCGACAAGATGAAATCCAGCTTCGTGGCGATGGCGTCCCACGAGCTCCGCACGCCGCTCACGGCGATCAAAGGGTTCGTCAGCACTCTGCTCATGGGTGAGGACGAGTTCTCGAAAGAGGAGCGGATGGAGTTCCATCAGATCATCGATCATGAGTGCGACCGCCTGAAGCGACTGATCGACGACCTGCTCAACACGGCCAGGATCGAAGCCGGCGAATCGCTCAAGCCGAACTATACGAGCGTCGATATCGGCAGTTTGCTGGACAAAGTGGTGCGCGTTCAACAGCAGGCTTCGAACCGCCACAAAGTGCTGCTGGAAGTCCACGACAAGCTCCCCGACAGGATCGTCGCGGACGAAGACAAGCTCGACCAGGTGTTCACAAACCTATTGAACAATGCAATCAAATACTCGCCGAACGGCGGCGACGTGGTAGTTCACGCCTGGAACGAGGGAGAGACCTTGCTATTCGGCGTCGAAGATCACGGTCTGGGCATTCCAAAGGATCACTTGGTCAAGGTGTTCGAGAAATTCCACCGCGTGAACAACGAAGACAACCGGAAGATCTATGGCACCGGCCTCGGGCTCTACCTGGTGCGACACTTGGTCGATCAGGTTCACATGGGCAAGATCTGGGCGGAGTCGGAGGTGGGCGTGGGCTCGACCTTCTACTTCCGAATCCCAAGCCACCTCGATATCGACCAGGCGAAGGAAGTCAACTCCTAGAGTTCGCTAATATTTCGGGCTGGATGCGCACCGGCCGGGAAGTTTTCAGGTCGACCCACACCCAATCGGTGTCCACCTCGGCGCATATGCCGTTAGGACCGCGAATCTCGGTCTTGCGCCGGGCGCGAACTCCGGCAAGGCCGACCACGGACGTCGTGACGACGAGCCTTTCGCCGGCATGGGCCGGCGCAAGATATTGAATCTCGTGGCGGCGAACAACCGGTGCGGCTCCCTTCTCGCGATACCAGTCGAGCGTGAAGCCCTCGGCGTCCGAATGCTGTCGTGCGGCCAACTCCGCATACTGAAGGTAGACGGCATTGTTGACGTGCCCCAAGGCGTCGATCGCATCGGGAGACACTACGATCTCGATCTCGAATGGATGCTGCCACGCGCTCATTGGGCGCCGTTCACCCTGTTCACGAAGTTCCGTACGATAAGAAATCCTTCCTCAGTCATGACCGACTCCGGATGAAACTGTACGCCCTCGATCGGCAGCGATTCGTGCCGAAGTCCCATAATTTCTCCATCGTCCTCGGCTGTAGCGGTTACGTAAAACCCGGCCGGCGGCTGTCCTTTCGATACGACGAGCGAGTGGTATCGGATTGCCCGGAATGGGTTCGGCATCCCCGCGAGCAGCCCTTTCCCATCGTGGCGCACCATGGACGCTTTCCCGTGCATGATGTTTTTCGCTCGGACGACCTCGCTGCCGGCGACCTGGCCGATTGCCTGATGGCCGAGGCACACGCCGAACAGCGGAATCTGTGCGATCGGCCCCTGGGCCAGATAGGCGCCCACGATGTCGATGCACACTCCGGATTCGCGCGGCGTGCAAGGGCCGGGCGAGAGCATGATGCCATTCGGTTGCAAGCGCATGATCTCTTCCAGGTCGATCTCGTCGTTCCGCCTCACGAGCGTCTCGGCGCCGCACTCGCCCAGATACTGAACGAGGTTGTAAGTGAACGAATCGTAGTTGTCGATGACCAGAATCACGGGCTGCTCTGAGATGATAGCAGGAGCTTGGTGCCATGGCGCGGGACCATCGTGGTAACGTCTCAGCGACATGAAGAAGCTGTGGGGAGGGGCGTTCCGGGAGTCGAGCGACGAGCTCGTCGATAGATTTGGCCAGTCGATTGAAACGGATCTGAATTTCTGGCAGGAAGACGTCATCGGGTCGGTAGCGCACGCGCGGATGATGGCCGCCCAGGGGCTCATCACCCAAGATGAAGCGCGGACCCTCGTCGGCGGCCTGGAGAAGATCCACGAAGAGGGCCCGGACTCCCTGCGGATGGACGTCGAGGATATCCACACAGCCGTCGAGGTACGGCTTCGTGAGCTCGTGGGAGATGTGGCGGGCAAGCTCCACACAGCTCGATCTCGCAACGACCAAGTGGCCACCGACACCCGGTTATTCCTGCACAACGAGCTTCTTCGGATGACGGATCAGATCAAAGGCTTGCAGGGCCTCGTTCTGGAGCTTGCTCGAAAGCACCGTATGGACCTCATGCCGGGCTTCACCCACCAACAGCGTGCCCAGCCGATCACGCTCGGCTTCTACCTTATGGCTCACTTTTGGGCGCTCCAACGGCACGGCTGGCGGGCAGAGCGGCTCCTCGAGCTTGCGAACTATTCGCCGCTGGGCAGCGCGGCCCTGGCCGGCACCAGCTTTCCGATCGACCGATTGGCGACGAGTGCCGAGCTTGGCTTTACAGCGCCGATCCCGAATGCGCTGGACGCCACCTCGGACCGGTCGTACATTCTAGACGCGCTGCACATCTGCGCTTTGGTCATGATCGATCTGAGCCGTCTGTCTCAGGAGCTCGTTCTCTTCAGCGGCCGCGAGTTCGGATTCGTAAAGCTGGCGGACTCGATCACAACAGGGTCGTCGATCATGCCGCAAAAAAGGAACCCAGACATGGCCGAGTTGGTACGGGGGCGCACCGGCAGAGCTGTCGGAAATTGGGTGGCCCTGGCCACGACCATGAAGGGCCTGATGTTGGGCTACAACCGCGACACCCAGGAGGACAAGCCTCCTCTTTTCGATTCGCTGGCGCTAGTTCGCGACTCGCTCGAAATCTCTCGCCTGATGTTGGAGCGAGCCGACTGGCAGGTCCAGCGGATGTCGGACGCCGTTCGTGGCGACCTCTCCACGGCAACCGACCTGGCGGATTTCCTGGCCGCAAGCGGCATCCCTTTCCGCGAAGCGCATGAAGCCGTCGGCAAGCTCGTCCGCGCCTGCGCCGAAGAAGGCATCTCGCTGGAAGATCTGGACTCGCACTCTTTGGAACGCTTGGCGCCGCAGATTCCGAAAGAGGCGCTGGGAGTGCTGAAGCCGGAAGATTCGGTACGACGCCGCGAATCGCTGGGTGGTCCCGGCCCGAAGGCGATGGAAGCTCAAATCGCTCGCGCGACCGAACTTTACGAAAAGAGCGGCTTCCCGAAGATCGCCTAGGAGCAGACGGTCAGCATCCGATCCAGAGCGAGCTTTGCGAAGTGTTTGACCTTCGGCGGCACCACGATCTCGTTCGGCACTTGGCCCGCAACCAACTCTTCCAGCACCCAACATAGAAAGCTGGGGTGGATTCGATACATCGTCGAGCACGGGCAGATCTGCGGATCCAGGCAGAATATCGTTTTGTCCGGATGCTCCTTTGCAAGCCGGCTCACCAGGTTGATTTCGGTGCCGATCGCCCAGGTGCTTCCGGCGGGCGCGGCTTCGATCGTGTGAAGGATCGTTTCGGTCGAACCGCTCAAGTCTGCCGCCCGGACGACATCCAGCGGGCACTCAGGATGGACGATAACCGTAATGCCCGGATGCTCCCGCCTGGCTTGCTCGATCTGCTCGACCGTAAACCGCTTGTGGACAGAGCAATGCCCCTTCCACAAAATGAACTTGGCCTCTCGAATCCTCTCGGGTGAATTTCCACCGAGCGGCTTGAATGGGTCCCAAACCACCATATCGCTGTCTGGGTCGTATCCCAGCGCGACGCCCGTATTGCGACCCAAATGCTGGTCCGGAAAGAACAGCACCTTGTCGCCCTGTTCCAGAGCCCAGGAGACTGCCTTGGAAGCATTGCTCGAAGTGCAAACCGTACCGCCTCGCTCCCCCACAAATGCCTTCAGGTTCGCCGCGGAGTTGATATAGGTCACAGGAGTAATCTTGGTTTGCGGCCCCAACACTTTCTCGAGTTCCTGCCAGCAGGTGCGGACCTGGAACAGGTTCGCCATATCGGCCATCGAGCAGCCGGCGGCAAGGTTCGGCAGGATCACGTGCTGGTCGTCCCCGGACAGAATGTCGGCGCTCTCCGCCATGAAATGCACGCCACAAAAGACGATGAACTCGGCTTCCGGATGGCGCGAAGCATCCTTCGCCAGCTTGTAGCTGTCTCCGCGATAGTCTGCATGGCGGATGATCGCGTTCTGCTGGTAGTGATGCCCAAGCACGACGAGCCTGGAGCCGAGGACTTTCTTCGCGGCGACAATGCGGGCGTCCGCCTCCTCGGGCGTCATATCGGCGTAAACGGTCGGTAGCGGCGCTTGATACATTTCGCTTTCCGGCTCAGCTCGCTATCGCCCACCGCCCGGTCGCGCCGAGCGAATCGAACGCTTCACCACTTCATTATGACGTTGGGCGAGGGTAGGGAATTCCCCATGCCCGGGCCCCTCGTGGCCCCCGGCAAAGGTCACTCCGTAGAGGTTCAGGCCCGCGACCGGACGACTGGAAACAAGGCTCACACCTCGCACCTGCCGGGTGCCCCCGAGAGCTACTTGCACGCTGCATATTCCGGCGGGCGACCGCTCGCATCGCACGCATGCAGCCGGATCCTTCCCGGAGCGAAAGTCGGTCCCGTAGACGAGCGGCCGGCGCACTTCACCGCGGTCCGTCTCGATCACGACCTCGCCGGCGACCTCACCCGGATTCAAAGCGATGGATGAATCCAAAGCCAGGTCGACCTCGGTGCACGTCGCAGCGGTTTGGATATCGACTCGTGACGGCGAATCCACGCGTCCAGGCAGGATAGCCGACACGAGCCGGATGGGCTCGAACGTGCGGTAGCGGACGGTGTGGATCGTCTGCGCGCCTGTGCCCGGAAGCGCTGCGCCCGGCTGTGCGGATAACGGCGAGGGAGGCCCGAAATACATCCGCCGAAATACATCGACGGGGTCGTAGCCCAAGTCGGCGATCGGCTCTTGCCGACCGCTCCAGGAGTAGTCGGCGGCGAGAACCATCGCGGTGAACTGACGCGATTCGGCGATCATGCGCTCCTCGCTGCTTTCGTAACCGGCCCAGGTGGTTTGGAGCGTTCCCGCCCCGAGCTGCGCGGCCGCAATGCAAAAGCTCCGTACATTCTCTGGCTGGTACCACGCCGCAGCCACGGGAACGAATCCTTCGCCCTGCCAAATGCGAAGGGACGTATAAAACGGGTCCGGCTTGGGTAATGCGGCATAGTGCCAGTCCGCGATCATGGCTCCCCGCGGAACCGCGTCCCGCCGCTTCTTCGCAATTTCGGGCGAAACGCCATTTGTGGCGTCGGGCGCTTGGCCCGGCGCGAGGCAGATGTCGCCCCAAAGCATCGGCATCACATCATGCTTGCGTGCGATCTCGCCCAGCATCGCAAGCTGCTTCTCCCAGAGCTCCGTCGTGAGGACAGGATCCTTTGGAAAGCCTTCCATGTCGACTTCGTCGAGCCCGAAGTGAATGGTTTTGGGATGAAGCAGGTCGATCGCTTCCTTCCACAGACTGGTCAAGATCTCGGCGGTACGCGGCTTTCGGGGGTCGACGGCGTAAGGGCGCGCCGGGTCCATCGCGATGTCGAGGTTCTTGCCGTTCTCGAACAGCCAATCCATATGACCGAAGCTCTGGATGAGCGGAATCGGCTCGACGTCTCGTGCCCGGTAGTCCTCGAACAAACCAGCTAGGTCTGCCTTGCTCATCGTCAGCGGGCCGGCGATGCCCGGAGTCGCATTCCAGTTCGTGCGCTCGCATTCGAGAACCACCTTGTTGAAACCGAGTGGAAGGAGCACTCGGTCCCATAGTCGCTTGTGGAACTCCCGCGCCTGCGGGCCGACAAACAGATGGACGCCGCGCCACGGATTCGAGGGCCAGTCCGCTAAAGTACCGGTGGGCAGAAGAAGTTTTCCGTTGCGGGTGAACGCAAGCGATGCCAGCCTGGCAAGCCCGTATCGCACGCCTTCGTCCTGCTCGCCATAAACCGACACGCTTTTGGGGGTGATCGTTATGCGGTACCCGCCGGGCGCGAACCCCAGGCGGCTGATGCCGCAGTCGAAGGCCACCTTGGCGCCTGAGCCCTGTGGCAGCCGGAAGCGCCGGGCGAGGGCTTCCTGAAACTCCGAGAAATTGGAGCCGCGCCCCGCGGGGAAAGAAAACCCGCCGGTTAGCTCCATCGGATGATCGAAATCGAGGTTCTTCTCCTTCGGATACGGCGCCCAAACCGGCATCGACGTATCCGGCACCTGCGCATCCGCCACGGGTCTTGCCGCGAGTTTGAGCGTCTCCGTGTGGTCCGCTAGCGCGGAATGCGTTGCGAAACGCCATTCGAGGTGCAGCTTCGCGGGAGCGTCTCGGGCAGTATCGAGCCCGAGCGCCCCGTACCAAATTGCCTGCTTACCATCCGCCCAGTCTTGTGGATAGCCGCTCCGGGCGTCGAACAGCGTCATAGGCGACGAAGACTTCAGCTCGACCCGAGCGAGCGGAGCATCGAACGCATAAGTTGTCGCATCCGCGGAGTACCGTCGGGCGTCTATGGCGCCGGATGAATAGTTCGTCGCGCCGAGGCTTCTCGTAGGCCGCCCGTCGGCAATCAATGTCCCGCTCTCGAATGCTGGCCCCCAGAGCGCTCCGGCGTCGACCTCCACTTTGACCGGGTGGTCGCCGCCCCAGCCGTATTCCAAGTCCTCGATCAGGCGGTCGCCCGAGCGGTGAAATAGCTCCTTTCCGTGAGCCGGGCCATCGGAGAAGGTGACCTCGACCGTGTCGGCATCGACTCTCTGTACGTGCTGGGGCTGCCAAGTGGAGCTGTAATACCCTTTGGTCCAACCGGGCTCGTAATACTGGAACCACGAGCCGCGAACGATCGGCACGCCTTGGATGGAAACCTCTAGCCCTCCGCCCGAGGTCACATCGAAATCGAACGCAGGCGCTGGAGGGTGGAACCAAAACATCGGCTACGACCTCGTGCTGGCGACCGGTTCCACGGGCGGCCCAACCTTGGCCAAAGTGTATTGGAACGGGTCGACGGCTACGCGTAAGGGGCGGAACTCCGTCTTCACGTCGAACTCCTGCGACGCGGAAGACATCTCCTCCGGCTGCTCTTCCACGTCCGTGCCCGACGTGGACTTGATCTGAAACCGTAGGCGGAACGGCTTTCGGGTACCGCTTTGTGAAACCCTCACTCGTGTAACCCATTCGTCACCGGCGCGCGACGTCTTTGCGCCGAGCACGGTCAACTTCGGGAATGTGGCGCCGGCGATCCACTGGTTCCAGAACCACTCGAGCTGTTGCCCGCTCGCCCTTTCGAAGCTGGCGCGAAGATCGGGCCAAGCGGTGTCCTTCCCAACCCGCGTTTTGATAAGGTCTCTGAGGCCGTTTCGGACTCCGTCGAAACCGATCTCGTTCTCGAGCATTCGCATTACATACGCGCCACGCATGTAGCTCGCGTCGTTGTACTCCCACGGTACGAACATTTGGGTAAGCGGTACGCCGAGGTTCACGGTGGCAATCCCGCCCTCGAGCGTGTGGTCGGAATCCTTCTTGAAAAGAACCGAATCCACGTACTGCGTCATTCCTTCGTTCCAGGTGTCGCGGACGTATGGGCAGGGCACGAGTCCGCCAAAGTAGGTGTGGCCTATCTCATGCGAGGTTGCCCAGGACGTGATGTCCTTCCTCAAAACCGTGTAGTTGTAGCTTTCGATTCCGTAGTACGAATCCGAGTCGAGCACGTCGTATCCCGAAAACGGAAAGCTGCCAAGGAGGTTCTCGTAGAAGCGAACGGCCCGCGCGGCTGTATCCACATCCTGCTTGCCTCGGCCCTCGTCGAGCTTCGGCCCCAGATCATAGGCGCTGAACGAGCGGCCACGATCCTGCACGCTTGCTGCGAGAAGGTAGTTCCCGGCCGCCACTTTCGGGAATGAGATCGGAATCTCACAGCGATACGAGACGACCTGCTCTCTGGGCCCGGCCGTCGCAGCCGAGTCCCAACCCGTTGAGCTGACCGAGCCCTCGGACCGGATCGTCCACTCCTTCGGAGCGACGACGCGGACCGAGGACTGATGTGGAAGCTGCGCGGTGGTGGGCACCCACCATGCGGTGACATAAGCCTCGTTCGCCGAGATCTTGTCCTCGCCCACATTCCGGAGAATGCCGGAGTACGTGAACGTGGCCGAGGCGATCGGCGCGGGGGCCCAAGGGATCAGCAGCGAACCCGCGCGCAAGGTCTCGCCAGGCTCGACGACCGGCACGGCTCGGTCGTCCGCTATCACGAGCTTCTCGGAGGCGCCGTCCACTCGCGCCGAATGAAGCATGTAATAGTCGTTCAGCCTGAGAATCGTAGCCTTGCGGGGGCCGGTCCGCTTGAAAAAAAGATCGGCGGTTATGTCGGCTTCGGAAGCGCTCGGCAAGATATGCACGTCGGCCCGGCTCTGGAATATGGGGTTGATTCCCTCACCCCAAAGCGGAATTTCTCGGCCGAGCAAACCGTGCCCGTTCTGGATGGGGAAAACGGGGTCATGATCTTGCTCGATGTCCTGGTGCGAATGGAATACCGCCCAGTACGCGCCGGATTGCTCCCAGCCGGGCGGGGCAGGAATGACTGCCACTTTCACATGCGTGAACCCGCCTTGGCGGCCCGACATGCGCAGAAGGTAGTCGGCATAATCCGGATTGGAGAACAGCGACACGACGGCCCCTTTGTTGTTCGAGGCAAGCGCCTGCCGGGCTGCATCCAGCAGGGCGGTCGGGCCCGGGAACCGATGTGCGGCGAACAACAGCAATGGCACGACAACCATAGCCCTACTATGCGCGAATGAGCGAACCGTACGTCATTGCCGGCCCTCTCCAAGCGTAAAATAAGTTAAGCCATGTCCGAACTGGACCTGCGGAAGCAGGCGATCCTCAACGCGATTATCATCGAGTACGTCACAGCGGCTGAGCCGATCGCCAGTGACTTGCTGGTGCAGAAGTATTCGTTGGGAGTCAAGTCGGCCACCATTCGAAACGAGATGGCGGAAATGGCGGACATGGGCTACCTGGAGCAGCCGCACACGTCCGCAGGGCGAATCCCGAGCGACCGCGCATATCGATATTTTGTCGATAACTTGATCCTGCAGGGCGAGATCGACGATGCCGCCAAGCAGAGAATCGATGGCGCCGCCGATCAGGGCGACGCCTTGCAGTCCCTCTTACGAGACACCGCGCGCGCGCTCAGTCGAGTCACACATCTTCTGACGGCGGCTACTACGGTGCGCGATGCCGGGGTGACGGTGCGCAATGCGCTCGTGACGTTCATGGCGCCCGCGCAGGCGCTGCTGGTGTTCGTGCTGAGCACTGGCCGAGTCGAGAACCGCATTGTCGAGTGCCCGCCAGGGCTTTCGGTCGACGACGTAGGGCGGGCGAACGAGGCCATGCAGTCGGCCACGCTTGGCAAGAGCTTGCGCGCTCTTTCCCGAGCAAAGCCTCCTGTGGCATCGTCGCCTGGAGCCGACCAGCTCCTCTCGGCTGTGTGGCCCCCATTGCGGGCTCTCGTGCGTGAGCTCACCCGAGGCCTGCTGATCACCGAAGGCGAAGAGTTCATGTTCGCGCAACCGGAGTTCCAGCGGGATGTCGGCCTGCTGAACGAGCTGCTGGACCATCTGACGGACTCAGACCTGCTTTACGAGTCGCTCACACCGGGCGATCAGGGGCAGCTCGTAACGATCGGGAAGGAGAACCGGCATTCGAAGATGCATGCGCTGTCGGTGGTGCGGCACAACTTCTTCGTGGGAGACAGCGAGACAGGGCTCATCGCCATCATCGGCCCGACGCGCATGAAGTACGACTCGAGCATCCCGCTCGTGCGCTACACCGCCAACGCGCTCTCCGAATGCCTCACGCGGTTCTTCGGCTAGCATCAGCGCCAAGCGCCTTCGCTGCGTGCGTGTTGGGTGCTAGCCGCTCGCTCCAACGCTAAGCCGTCCGCGGAATCGTTCCGCCGAGCAAGCGCGCGACTTTCGCCCGGTTGATCGCCTCTTCGTCCACGGCCCGCTCGAACGACCGGAACCCGGCAAGCTCGAAGCCATGCTTGGCGGCAAGAGCGTTGATAACATCGACCTGCTCGACGCTCACGTCTTTGCCCAGCGTGAAGTTGTACAGCTCCGGCTTTCCTTCCAAAGACAGGATCATCGTCTCACTCATACAGGCGTAGGCCATCTTGTCCGGGAAGCCGAAGTTGAAATTGAATTCGACCGAGCCGGGAACTTGCACCACACCTCCCTCGATAACGAGAACGTCCGGGCGCTCCTTCGCCACGCGAGTCGAAACATCGCGCGGCCGCGCCACGTCGCAAACCACGCAACCTGGCTTCAGATGATGGGGAAGTATGATCGCCGAGTCGCTCGAAGTGACGGTCACGATGGCGTCAGCGGACCGGATCGCCTCAACGGAAGTGCTGACCTCAGAGCCCGGGATCTCCGCGCTGACAGCCTGCGTGCGCTCCTCATCTCTCCCGATCAGGATGATCTTTCCGAACTCCCGAGCGAGCACCTTTGCGCACGTTCTGCCAATCGACCCGGTAGCCCCAACCACGGCAAGCGTAGCGTTCGACGTGTCCACGTCCAGCAAATGACAAGCCTTGAGCGTGCCTTCTATGGCGGTAGCCACGGTATAGCTGTTTCCCGTCGTAACACCGATTCTCGAACGGCTGGCGATCGTGACACCACCATCGCCGACTATGCTGGTGAACGCGCCCAAGCCGATAAGCTCGGCTCCCTGCTGGGCGGCAAGTTCGGTGCATTCGGTGATCCGGTCGTAAACCTGTTCGATCGGCATGCCCCGGATCATCTGCTTCGGAGTGAGGGGGCAGGCGATAAACCACCCGTCGGTGTGGACGCCGGTTTTCGAAACGATGCCTTCGATGCGGCTCGCGACAATCGGCTTCTTTCGGCGTATGGCCGCTTCGATCGCCCAGTCGGGCATGAACTTGGCAATCGGATACTTTCGCGCCACGTCCTTGGCGTTGAGCGGGTGAATGATGAACGCGAAGCGAGCCACGATCGATTCTCCTACGTCGCCGGGGACAAGAATTTACCCGAAGCGTCCGGTTGGCCCAGCGGAATCACGTTCGGCTTCCAGCCCAGGCGCGCCAGCGTGTCGAGGTAGTCCTTCTCGACCATCTCCTCCGGCCGTTTGCCAAGCAGGGCGATGATCACCCCCTCCATGACGTTTGTGGCGAAGGTCTCGCCGCCGATAACGGGCGTCGTGGTGATCGCGCGAGCGGCGCCAGATTTCTCGAGGAGTTCCAGGTCCGCCTTGCGAAGGGTCTGCGTAATGATGGTTTTCCCCGCCATGTCGTTCGGCATGTACCTTCGGATGTAGTGCCAATCGCCGCACACCAGGGTCGACCAGGCGAAGACCTTCGGATACTTCGGGGTGCGCTGCTCCTGCTTCTCGCCAGTCGGATAAAACCACTTGAACGGCAGCTTCGTGATGACCGGCAGAACCACGCTGCCGATGGCCTTGACTTGGCTGTACTTGGTCAGGCTGACCGGAACGCCGATGCCGAAGAGCAGATCTCCGAAAACGATGTGGGCCCCTGCCTCTACGAGCGCCTGGGCCATGCCGAAGCGGTCGACGGCGGAGACGAGCAACACATGCTCCTTCGTGAAGTCGACAACCCCGTCCCTTTGCAAAGACCGAATGGTCTCGCGCTCTAGAGTGTGCTTGAGGCCGCCCCCATCCACGATGGGAGTCTGTTTCACCCCGGCGATAAGCTTCTGGATCTGCCGGAACGCGTAACGTTTGGATTCGACGACTACGTAGATGTCCGCTCCACCTACACCTAAAGCGTCCACTTTCCCGTCGAGCTCCTGCAATTTGTTAGCGAACGCGTCGAGATCGCCATCGGTCCCGATTCGCTCCAGCACGAATGGCTCGCCCAGGATTTCGACCTCGTCTTTCTTGTTTCGCTTGCTCGTTCCGAGGCTGATCGATACGACTCGTTTCATAGAGACAACCCGCTCAATACACGGCGATAGCTTCGATTTCGACGTCCACGCCTCGCGGCAGTCCGGCTACGGCGACCGTGGATCGCGCGGGAGGCGAGGACGGAAACGTCTTGGCATACGCTTCGTTGACCGCCGCGAAGTGCTCCATCGAGCTAAGGAAAATCGTGGTCTTCACCACGTTCGCGGGTGTCAGATCGGCTGCCTCGAGCACGGCGGAGAGGTTCTTCAGGCACTGCTCGGCTTGCTGAGCGGGAGTGCCGCCCACAAGCTCTCCCGCAGCGTTCAGCGCGATTTGGCCGCTCAGGAATAGGAATTTGCCCTCGGCGCGAACGGCCTGGCTATACGGGCCGATCGCGCCGGGGGCGGTGTTCGTGGAAATGGGAGACCTCATCACGGGGCAATGATACACGGCTGCTACCGCTCGCCGGCCATGCCGAACCCATAGGTCTTGCCTTTCATCGTCGCCGGAAGCCCGTGAGCCATCCAATCGGGCATAGGCGCACCCTTCAAGTAGTGGTCGAAAAACTGCTGCTTGCGGACGCTCAGGTCTTTGCGGTTCTTCCGCTGCACCAGATTGTGATCCTCGTCGTTGTAAACGAGCATCCACACCGGCTTGCTCAGCCTTCTCAGCGCCGTGAAGAACTCGATGCCTTGGTACCACGGCACCGCGCCGTCCTTGTCGTTGTTCATGAGCAGCAGCGGCGTCTCGATCCGGTCTGCCCAGAACACCGGCGAGTTCTCGACGTACTTGAGCGGCGAGCTCCAAGGAGATCCCCCGATTCGACTTTGGCCATGCTCGTACTGCACCTCGCGCGAGTGACCGGAGCCCCAGCGAATCCCGCCGTATGCGCTGAACATGTCGGCCACTGCAGCGCCTGCGAAAGCACACGCGAACATATTCGATTGGGTGACGAGATAGGCCACCTCGTAGCCGCCCCAGCTATGGCCGTCGAGCCCCAGCCGTTTGGGATCGACGTATCCGCGCCGCAGCACTTCCTGAATGCCGGGCAGAATGCAGCTCATCGCGCTTTCGCCTGGGTACCCGACCTTGTAGGCGACGTCTGGAATGAACACCACATAGCCGTTGCTGGCGTAATACGTGAAGTTGATGATCGAGGCGCTCGGCGCCGGGGCGAAGTACCGATGAAGGTTGTCGGACATCCGCTCGTAAAAGTAGGTGATCATCGGGTACTTCTTCGAATAGTCGAAGTTGTCCGGCTTGATCAGAATTCCCTCGAGCGGCACACCGTCGTTGCTCGTCCAGCGAACGAGTTCCGATTTCCCCCAGACGTAATTGGCCTGCTGCGGGTTTGCGTCGCTCATCTTTTCCGACTGGGCCAGATCGGGGCCGCGCGAGACCCAGATGTCCGGGAATTTGTCGAAGTCCTGCTTGGTGTACGCGTAGACCGGCGAGTTTTTGGCCCTGATGGGGCCGCCGAACATCTCGTCTCCGAGGACCGCCTTGCGGGGCTCGACCGCGTCCAGCAGGTCTGCCCAATAGTAGCCGCTCTGCTTCGTTTCCGGGTTGAACGCCGTAAGCAGCACATCGCCGGTCGGAACGAAACGCTGTTCCGGATCGAGTCCCTCGTATCGAAGCCGAAGGTTCGAATTGCGGCCGAACGAGCGCGTCAGGTCGACGGGCTTTGCGATGCCTGTCGGGTCGACGGACCAGATGTCGAATCGATCGTAAACCAGGAGTCGCTTATCTCCCTCAGTCCAGCCTGAGAAGCCATACTCTCCCGGGTCGCTGGGAACGTCGCTTTCCTCGTCCCAGATCGGTGTCGGAATCCCCTTAGCTGCATCGACCGTGGCGAGAGTCGCCGGGTCTTCAACGAGGATGCGCCGGGTCGGCCCATCGTATCCGTAGAGGTACTTGCCCGAAGGCGAGAAAGTATAGGAGATCTCCGAGCCCCTCTCGAGCGGCCGCCTTTGGCCGGTGGCCAGGTCCACGATGTCGCTGTCCACGCGTCCGTTCTGCCACGACTCGGCAACCCTGTAGGGCAGGTCGGTTTGGAGCACGGCGTATTTGCCGTCCCCTCGGTCCGATACCGTAGCGGTGGGGAACGCCTCGTCTGCAAGCTGCTTCGGCTCACCGCCCTTGAAATCGACGATTGCCGTGTAAGTCCGGGCAGCTTCCGCCTTTGCCGAGAGAAGCTGCTCGGGCTGGAGCTCGCGATCTGTCCAGCTCCAAATGTCCAGGCTAACCTTCTCATCGTCAGGCGTGTCATCCTTCTTTTCCTCCGCTGGGATGGGCCTGGTGCGGAACATGACGCGCTTACCTGAATAGCTGAAGCTGACCGGGCCATCGGCAAGCTGCCAGCCTTTGTGAATCCAGGCGGCCCGGCCTGATGCGAGACTCGACGCTTGTGCGGCGCCCGGAGCGAATTTGTAAAGCTCATACGAAGTCTTCTTGCCCGCGGGATCGCTGCGATCAACCAGGAATGCGACCTCATCGCCGGCCCGATCGATGGCAAGCTGGTCGTACTTGGCTTTTCCTTTGAGCGCCCAGGTGTCTTTGGCATGAGCGAGATCTCGGTACACCACGCCGTCCTGGGCCGGATCGGATGTCCTCACTCCGTACACCATGGCTGTACCGTTGTGAGCGAATGCGTAGTCCGACACGTGCTCCAAGCGCTCTTCTTTTCCCGTCGCGATATTTCGCAGTACGAGCGGGTCGGCCGGCTTCGCAGCTGCGGCCTTTGGCTCGGCCCCGGACTTGGCCGGTTCGGCCTTGGACGCATCGGGCTTCGGCGTCTCGGGCTTCGGCGGCTCCGGGCGATACGCGATCCAGTCGGCATGCTCCTCGGGCATCGAGAATGCCGATACTTTGTCGATCACTGTCTGCTGCCCGGTCTCCAGGTCTAAAATCAGCAAGGAGTTCTTCGGCATGTCCTCGGGCTTCGCCTTGCTGCGGCGGGCCTTCTTCGTCGCCTCCAGCGGCGGGACGATCGTTGCGACCAGGTACTTGCATGAAGAATCGAATTTCGGTCCTTCCGCGCGGTCGATCGTGTAGCTCTTGGTAGAGCCCAGATTCTTCACGTGCAACACGGAATCGCCCTCTTGTGGCGTCACGCGGAAGGTGAGCCAGCGGCCGTCCTGCGACAGGGACTCGTCCCGAATCGAGTTCCAAGAGTCGTAGTCCGAGTGAGCGATCGGCTTTTTGTCCGGCGGGCTTGCCAGGCAAACGGCAGCCATTGCGAGGAGCGCGACGAGTAGGGGAATGCGAATCGAGTTGACCATGGTCAGGTGGTCTCAGAGTAGCATGGCCCCGAGCCATTGTGGAACGGTCTGGCAAAGCTTCCGAAGCATCAGGCACAATGTTGGCCATGCTTCGGCGCCCCTTGTTCGTGATGCTCGCTTGCGCTTTGGCTCTCGGCGCCGGATGCGGCCCGAAGGTCGTCCAGCGGGGAGGTGTCCTTCCGGAGAAGAGGTACCGAAACGTTGTGAGCCTCGCGCCGGGAACCACGGAGATCATCGAGCAGTATTGCAACGGCAGCCAGATTCTCAAGGGACGAACCGCAGCCGATGACTACCCGGGCTCGGTCGAGAGCGTGCCGGTGGTAGCATCGGTACGCCCAGACTTCGAAAAGATCAAATCGGTCGGAGCCGACCTCGTGGTGTACGACTCCCTGCTCCTGAACCCGCAGGATGTGTCCAAGCTCAAATCACTCGACGTCGATACTTTCGCCATCGACGCCCAGGACGTATCGACGTTCATCACCGAAATCTATCGGCTGGGCGGCCTGCTTGGGGGCGAGACGAACGTTTCAGATTACGTCGACCGGATCGAGAACGCCCGCTCCACGGCACAGGGTGACGCCATCACTCCCAAGCCGAAGGTCGCGGTGATCATGCCGGCCGGGGGTGGCGCCTATTTCGTGAACGGAACGGACTCGTTCCTAGCCAACGCGATCCGCGATGCCGGGGGAGACCCCGTGGGTCCCAAAGCGGACCGATTCGTCCCTTTGAACGCCGAAGAGATCGTAGCGGCCAACCCGGACGCGATATTCGTTCCCGTAAACGCGAAAGACAAAGCAAAGGCAGTTCAGCAGGCGCTCGGAGTTCTGAATGACCCGAGGTTCAAATCGATCACGGCGATCCACAAAGGAAAGATCACCGGATTCGATGAGGACGTGATGCTCCGGCGTGGCGGCCGCGTCGATCAGCTCATCGATAAGGTCCACAAGTTTCTCTTGGAGAAGAGCTAGGATGCGGCACGCCGAAATCGGTGTGTTCGGCGGCTCGGGCTTCTACAGCCTTCTTTCCTCGGTGCGCGAGGTCAAAGTCGACACGCCTTACGGTCCGCCGAGCGACTCGTTGTTTCTAGCCGAGGTAAACGGCCGAGGTGTGGCATTCCTGCCCCGGCATGGCCGAAACCACACGATTCCGCCGCACATGATCAACTACCGTGCGAACGTGTGGGCTATGCGCTCCATGGGCTGCCGGGCGATCATCTCGCCTTGTGCCGCGGGTTCGCTGCAGCTTGGAGTCAAGCCCGGCGATTTCGTCGTCTGCGACCAGTTCGTCGACAGGACTTCGGGCCGAAAGGACACATTTTACGACGGCCCTATCGTGACGCACGTTTCAGCCGCCGAAATCTACCACCCCGAGTTGCGGCGGCTTGCTATCGAAACCGTCCGAGCGCATGGCATCGAATGTCACGACGGTGGAACGGTGGTGGTCATTCAGGGCCCGCGATTCTCGACCAAAGCCGAGAGCAAGTGGTTTCACGACCAGGGTTGGGAGGTCATCAACATGACGCAGTACCCGGAGGCGTATCTGTGCCACGAGTTGGGCATGGGTGTGGTGAACATTTCGCTGATTACCGACTACGATAGCGGCGTGCACGCGGGAACCGAGGCCGTCAACGCAACCAACGTTCTGGAGGTGTTCCAATCGAACGCGGAGAAGATCAAGGAAGTCGTTCTGGACTTGATCGGCAAGGTCCCGAAGGACCTCGGTGAAGTGAGCACGGCGGCGAGTTTAGAGTTCACGCGCGGCGACGGGCACGCCGTCGGCGCGCAAGACATCCGACTTTTCCAGGTCCTCGATTGACATGGCACCGCTCATCGCGCTGAAGGCCCTAGCACTGTTGGCCCTGGCTCAAACACCAGCTCCCGTGCCGGTTCCGTACCCAGCTCCGCAAGTGCCGGCTTCGGCAGATGTGCTTGCGTGGAAAGGCTGGGGGTACTTGCAACCCGGCGAACGCACGATGTTTAGCGACGACCCCGGACTGCCGGATTTTGCCGAGCTCGAGCGCAGATACGATGCTTTGCCTCAGCGGCCGGACGCTTCGACCTGGCGCGAGAGAGTGTTCATTCTCTCGAGCGTGGATGTGCTCGACCACGGCGCCGATGGCATCTTGCGGCCGCGATTCGCGAACTTCGAGGAGCCCCACCTGGAGAACATCCGCCAATCGCTCCGAAGGCTGGAGGCCGAGGTCGCTGTGGCCACCGGTGGTGAGTTGCGCCTCGTCACAGAAATATCGACCGAGCCGGAGCGGCTGTTTGACGACTCGACCCCAGGACGCCCGCCCGTGGGCCCGGTTTTTCTGAAGCGCTACCTCGAGGCCAGGTTCAACGGCGGCTCGTACGAAGCCGAGGATAAGGTGTACCGCGGGCCGTACGACGGCGTCCTGGTTCTGACCCCGGCGCTCTCGGAGTCGTCACAAGCCACCATGCTCAACGGCACTCCAGTGGACACCCTCCCGGTTTATGGACTGAGCGACTTTAACGTTCCCGGCGCTCTGGATATTCCGCTTTACCGGACGTGGCTCAGCCAGGCCTCGCGCCGATTCCAATCGATGGGCGCGCCTCCGCACGAGGTCGAGCCGAAATACGTGCCCGGGCTGCCATTCCAAGATCCCGCCTCAGTTATTCCGGAAGACCTCCTGCCCAAAGTGGCGGCACTGGGAGAGCCTTCGACTTCCACCGTGCTAGAGATCCTGCGCCATGCACCGCCGACGCCGAAGCAGGATTCGTCCGCCACTCCTACGGTGCTGCCGGTTGCGGCGTGTGCATTGCAGATCGCACAGGACCCGGATCGCGGCCAAGTTGTGCGGTATCTGGAAACCGACCCGGCCAGGCCGGGAGACGCGGGTACGCCACGTCCCGCGGGAAGCGCTCCGATCTTCGACCTCGCTTCCACGCCCTTCCTGACTTGCTGGGTCAAGACCTCGTCAACCGATCCGGTTGCGATCAAGCTGTTCGGCGAAGGAGGCAAGGAGATCGACGTTTGCCTGGGCGGCGATCGCCACGCGCCTTCCGAGGGCACTTCAAGCGTTTCCTCGGTCGAGCTTGCCGTGTCTCCTCAAAGCAGTTGGCAAGCCGAGACGGCGGACCTTGCGGCCGCAGCCAAACTGGCCGGGTTTACGAAGGTCGTCGGAATGACGATCGGGCCCTCGGCCAACATGCGCAGGTACCTGCGCCGCTCCACGAGCGGCGTCGACTACCTGTTCGACGGCTTTCAAGTCTCAGCGAGCGGCACGCCCACGGCTGCACCCTCTGCCGCCAACGGAATCGAAGAAAAGGCCGAGGCGGCCCACGGGGCAACAGCGATGTCGCCGGAGCTGACGAGCTTGCTCAAAGATCCCTCCGAGATTGTGCGGCTGAACGCCCTGGACGCTTGCACGCGCATCCGAGACGCCGCGCTCGAGCCCGACCTCGTGGAAGCAAGCATCAGCACGAACCCGAGGATCGCGGAGTACGGGGTGCGCGCCCTTGCGAGCCAGGGCGCCGATTCGGCGAAGGCGGCCGTCCTGCGAACGCTGCGCATCGGAGTGACCGACCACTCGAGGGCCGTGGCGGCCGATGCCGTGGCCGATCTGAAGGATCCCAAGCTTGCCGGAGCGATCGTCGTACTGCTGGAGCACAAGAGCTGGGTAACCAGACTGGCGGCCGTAGACGCTCTGAACAAGATCGCCGGGCGTGAGGCCGCGATCATGCGGTCCGCGTTTCTCAGCCAAGCGGACCCCGAGATCAAACTCGCGGTCACCCGAGACCTGGACCCCACAAACGACGAGCAGATGCGCCGGGCGCTCTGGAGCGCAGTGAACGAGCCGAGCGACGCTGTGCGCTTGTGGAGCGACTACAAACTGATCCTGTCGCCCGACGCGACCATGAGGAAGGAAGGGTACAAGGGCGTGCGCGACGACAGTGCCTGGGTGCGCGCCGAACTGCTGCGGCTGCTGGCGAGCCACCCGACAGAGGAGTACCGGGCCGCCTACGAGCTTGGCGTGGCGGACTCCGCAGCGACCGTTCGAGCAGCCGCGCTGGACGGATTCGCCGGGCTGGAGAAGGGCGCGACGGCCGACGAAATTCAGAACGCGCTCTCGGACGACAACCCCAAAGTCCAATTGGCGCTGATTCGTCTCGCGAAGGCAAAGTCCATGAAGCTGCCAAAATCCACGGTAGACGCCATGCTCTCGAGTCCCGATTCAAATGTTGTGGCTGCCGCGAAGGAACTTTCCGAATGAAAATCGTCTTAGGCTCTATCGGCAGCCGCATGTTATTGCGGCTGGTGTGCAAACGGCGTTGTATCCTGGATGCGGGTTAGCGTTTTGCGCAGTGATCGAGGCGTAGATTTATACAGATGAACGAAGTTTCCAAGACTCTGGCGGCAGGACTGAGCGTGGCGGCGGCGGCGGGGCTGATAGCCTTCGGCGCGGTCGTTCGAAACCGCCAGGATTTGGGCGAGCCGCCGATCCAAGGCACACGGATCGCAGCCGAAGGGCTCGGAACGTTCGTCGCCTCGAACGACAAGATCGGCGAGGTGCCCGAAGGTGACTACTTCTATGAGATGAGTCAGCTCCTGAAGCGCGAGTACGTCGAGCCGATCACCGACCCAATGAAGCTTGCGACCGGCGCAGTGCGCGGCATGGTCGGCAGCCTGGGCGACCCGCATTCGATCTTCATGGACAAGGACGAGTTCCGCGCGTACCTAGCCGAGAGACAGGACAAATACGAGGGCATCGGAGTCGAGCTTGCGCTGGTGATGCCCAATACGCCGAAGCAGACCTCCGTCCATGGCGTGCAGCCCACCGCCGAGCCGCCGGATGAGAGCATGTCGTACTACCCGACTTACCCCAAGCTCACCGTGGTCGGAATCTCGCCGGGCGGCCCAGCCGATAGGGCCGGCGTCAAGCTGGGCGACGTGGTCTACTCCGTCGATGGCAAGTGGCTCGTGAACTCGGGCGAGCTCAACGCCTACCGCAAGGCCCACGACCTGTTCGAAGCCAAGAAGATGCCCCTGCCGGAGTTCGACAAGCTCAGGAAGGAGCTCCAAGCCAAGACCGAGAGGCCGCTCATGGCGCTCAAGGCCAAGGACCTTCTGACCCTGGGAAACCAGGGCTCCGTCACCGCCGTGTGGGTTCGTAAAGGCGAAAAGCTCACAACCAAGATGCAAAAGGCGCCGAGCACAATGGGCGCCCCGGGCCAGAAAGACGGCGCGCTGCCGCTTCGGTTCAACTCCCAGGCCGTCGAGACGCTGAAAACCGCCCTCGCAGGGAAGTCGGCCCTCACCATCGATTTGCGAAACAACGCGCTCGGCGATTTCGAACAGATGCGCAAGTGCCTGGCGGTAGTGGCGCCCTCAGGCGACTACGGCATGATCGAACCGGACAAGAAAGAGGCGGCGTTCCCGGTTACCGTGGCGCACGGCGCCGAGCATCCGCCGCATCTGCGGCTGATCGTGGACAGCTCAACTCGGGGTGTCGCCGAAGCGTTCGCGCTGGCGCTCTCGACCAAGGGAGTCGCCAAGCTCACCGGTGACCCGATGGGCCCCGACCACGTGATCGAAGAGGTGGTCGAGTTGCCCGACGGCAGCGGCTACACGCTGGCGCGCGGCACATACGAGCCCACGGCCCAAAGCTCGATCGTAGCTTCGAGGGGGCGCTAAGATGAGGCCCGTTGTCAAGCTTCTGCTCGCCGCGATCGGCCTCCTAGGCTGCTTCCTTTTCGGGTTCTCGTGGCGAGACATCCAGCGCGGCGAGCCGCCATCGACCCGCGCTCTGGACGCCCTGGTCGGTGTCAAAGTCACCCCCGCCAAGCTCACGCCCGAGCAGGTGTTCGAAAAGAACTACAACCGGATTCTCGTCGACTACTCGCGGCACGTCGATCCGACCGATCTGAAGTACGCCGGCATGGAAGGCATGATGGCCTCGCTCGGCGACCCGCACACGATCTTCATGCCACCGAAGGACGCTGAGGCGTTCTCCGACGAGACCCGCGCGAACTTCTCAGGCATCGGCGCCAAGCTGATGACCGAGCCGACCGGGCTCGGGGCGAAAGTCGCCACGGTGTTTGACGACGGACCGGCCTATGCCGCCGGGCTCCGTGCGGGCAACATCATCACCGCGGTCAACGGCGTCTCGGTGGCCGATAAGGAAATCGACTCGATCGTGGACCGCATCAAGGGCAAGGAAGGCACCGTCGTCAAGCTCACCGTTATCCAGGAAGGCAAGACAAAGCCCGTGATTCTGGCCGTGCGCCGTGCCCGAATCGTGACGCCCACCGTGGAAGGCAAGTACCTGCCGGATTCCAAGATGGGCTACCTGGCAATCTACTCGTTCTCCGAGCCCACTGCCGAGCAGTTCGACAAGGAGCTTCGCAAGCTCGAGCAACACGAGCTTACAGGGCTGGTGATCGACCTGCGCGGCAACCCCGGCGGGCTGCTGGAAACCGCCAAAGCGCTGCTGGGCCGCTTCGTGGAGAACAAGGTTGTGGTGACCATGCGCTTCCGCGATGGCGATGAGGAGACCGAGCGGACGCCCACGGGCGAGCTGCATAACTTCCGGTATCCGATCGCCGTGCTCATCAACGAGGACTCGGCCAGTGCTGCGGAGATCTTCGCCGGCGGGCTGAAAGACTACGGCAAGGTGACGCTGGTCGGCGAGCATAGCTACGGCAAGGCCTCGGTGCAGAACGTTTTCCCGCTGGTCGACCAGGCCAGCGCCAAGATCACGATCGCCAAGTACTTCTTGCCCAGCGGGCGGTTTATCGGCCGCAAGGTGGACGAGGACGGCGTGTTCCTCACCGGCGGGCTCGAACCCGATGTGAAGGTCGCGCTGACCGAGGACATGCAGGTCGAACCCGGCGACCCGGCGACGGATAATCAGCTTCGCAAGGCGATCGAAGTCCTCCAGGCCAAAGCCGCCCACTAGTCTTTGGAGTGCGCCGCCTCGGCGCGCTCCCCCCTGCCGTACGGCAGCGCCCAATAAGATCGCTATGCGATTTTATATTTCCCCGCAAAAACACGGTCGCGCGCTAGTGGACCTGACAGTATAGTAATTGTGTAATGGGTAGAGCAATTCCAGTTCTGATCGCTGCCGGCCTGTCAGCCGGCGCTTTCGCCGCACCATACTCCTGGGTCACTTGGAACGCGCCCCAGGGACAAACCGTCACCGGGACCATTCCCATCGACGGAGGTACCGTAGGCGTCACCCTCACCGGCCCGTTTGAATCGGTGGTTCAAAACTATCCCTCGTGGAACCCCGCGACCACTTGGGCCGACGGCTCCATCATCGACAACGCCCCGGACGTGCACAACATCGTCCAGATCCAGACCACGGGTGACTTCACGCTCACATTCTCCCAGCAGGTCTCGGACCTGGCGTTCAGCGTCTGGAGCCTCGGCGGCGGCTCGGAGGTTGTCACCTACGCTTTCGATCACGATCTTTCCTTTATCGCCGGCGGGCCCTCGGCGGAGTTTGGTGGGACCTCGATTACGACGACGGCCAACTCCCTCTCGGGCGCCGAGGCCAATGGTACGGTGCTCTTCGCCGGCCCGCTGACTTCGCTGAGCTGGAACGTCGATAAGCCCGAAAACTGGCACGGCTTCAGCCTGGGACTCCAAAGCGCCCAACCTGCGCCCGAGCCGCTGAGTATCGTCGCCCTGTCCCTCGGCCTCGCCGCCCTGGCGCGGAAACGCCGAAGATAGCCGCCCGCCTTCGGAACCTCGCCTCGCAGCCCGAGATTGCCGCTGCCCCGGCACTTTCGGGCCGTTTTTGGTCGATCCGGACCTTCCAAGGGGAGTTCGTTTCGCAAAATTCACTTTTTGAAGGTCTCCGTCCCCCGGATGTACTGCGGAGCGCGCTCGACACACGACCACGCGCAGGGGACGGTGCGCCCCCCAGCTTCAAATGTCAAAGTACAACCCCTGCATTTGGGGTAAATAGTAGATACACGTCTATCAGTCCGAGTGATACAGGCTCTTTACAAAACCCAGCATTCTTGCGGCAACTTCGCATGGATGGGCAAATTGGAGCTCGCGGATTCGTGGGCGCAGCCAGTCGCTCAGTAGTCGGTGCTTAAGTACATGCATGTCTGTATATATAACAGGTATATATACTTGTACCGTATGATTTCGTCCGCAGAGGATACTAAGCATCGAGTGGGTTTCTCCCGCTACTTCCACCTGCGCTTAGAGACCGGGCAGGACTAGCTGACTTTGGAATTGATGTACCGCCTTTGGGCGAAGACGGATCGCGAGACCGGCCAGTGGCATGGTCTGGCTTATCACTTGCTCGACGTTGCTGCCGCCGCGGAAGCACTATGGGCGAGGCTGCCGCAAGCATCCCGCCGCGATCTTGACCCTTCCTTGGTAACGTTTCTCGCAGCTTCTCACGACGTCGGCAAAGCGAACGGATACTTTCAGGGCAAGGCGGCCACTCAGCGCAAGAGGCTCGAGGCAGATGGGTTTGTTCTTCCTTCAATGCCCGAACCACAGCGCCACGGCCAGGCGACCGGAGCGTTCCTCAAGGAGTGGCTGAAGGACCGTTGGGGCTGGCAGAACTTCGCCGCAGAGTGCATTGCGAAAGCCGTCGGGGGCCATCACGGAAGATTTTTCGAAGACACCAGCCCGGTCACGCTGGAAGCTCACAAAGAGCCATGGAGCGAGATCGGCTCCGAGTTGCTAGATACAATTGCCGAGCTCCTGAAGGCTGAGCCCGTGGCGCCCCCTGAGCCGCTGAATCCGTTCCTAGCGTGGCTCGCCGGGTTCGTGAGCGTGTCCGACTGGCTCGGCTCCCATGAGTCCATGACCGTGTGGGAAACGTCCAAGCGCGACCTGGGACGATACCTCGACGGGGCCCGCGACCGTGCCGCAAAGCTGCTCGACATGCTCGATTGGGCCCTGCCCGCTGCTACCCCGACCCTCACAGTGGCCGATCTTGTGCCCGAAGGGGCCCTCCCCAATCAGCTCCAGATGATTGCCGGGGACATCGCGGATAGTTTCGAGTTCGCTATCGTGGAGGCTCCTACCGGCGAAGGCAAGACAGAGGCCGCATTCGCGCTCGCAGAGTCGGGTCGGCATCGCGGTGCGGGCGCTTACTTCGCTCTGCCCACAATGGCCACCGCAAACGGTCTACACGCGCGGGTCCACAGCTACCTGAGCCGCGCGACAAACAGGAGCGACCTCGACACACGCCTGTTGCATTCTATGTCCTGGCTCTATCGCGAGAACGCAACGACGGTATGGGACCCGGGCGAAGAAGGCGCCGAGCAAGAGGCGCAAGCGCAAGACTGGTTCGAGGGCGGGAAGCGGGGCCTGCTCGCTCCGTACGCTGTTGGAACAATCGACCAGATTCTCATCGCCGCTCTGCGCGCAAAGCACGGCTTTGTGCGTCTTTTTGCTCTCGCCGGCAAGGTTGTAATCGTTGACGAGGTCCACGCCTACGACGTCTACATGAGCGATCTGCTCGAAGTTCTTCTCGGCTGGCTCAGGGCCCTAGGGTGCAGGGTCGTCCTGCTGTCCGCTACGCTTCCCAGCAATCGACGAGCAGCGCTCTTGGCCGCATGGGGACACAACACGCCGCCGCCCGCCTCGCAGTACCCATGCATCACCTGGTCCGATAGCGCCGGGTGCGTGCTGAGCAGAACCGTGCAAGTCAGGCTGCGCAAACCGCTCACCATCACACCGCTGCGTAGGCGAGAGAAACAGCCCGTACTCCGGGGCGCGGAGGAGATCCTGCGGCGAGTCCAGGAGTCGGGCGGGCTCGGCGCGCTGGTACTAAACACAGTTCGAGACGTCCAAGATGCCTTCCAGTGGCTCACCAGGCAGGCTGAGGGCTCCATAGATATAGACCTGTTTCACGCCCGCTTCACTGCCGAAGACCGAGCGAGAATCGAGAAGCATGTGCTCAGAGAGTACGGGAAGTCGGCCCCGCGTAAAGGGCCGCGCATACTCGTGGCTACGCAGGTGGTCGAGCAGAGCCTCGATCTCGACTTCGACCACATGGTTAGCGCGCTTGCGCCCGTCGACTTGCTCATTCAGCGGGCCGGCCGGCTCCATCGGCACACCCGGTTTGCGGACGGCCGGCTTAGAGGGGACGGTGCGCAGGACGGGCGGCCCAACCCCGAGCTCCTAGTCCTGTGCCCTGAGTTCGTGAGCGACTTAGATGATCCGGTGTACAGTCATGACGTGCTGCTGCGGACTCTCGCCTACTTGACGAGTCCGCGAACGATCCTCTCGCCGGACGATTTATCGCAAGCGATCGAGAATGTCTACTCGGAAGGCGCAAGAGCACTGGTAATGGCCGACTGGGAGGAGAAGTTGAAGGAGTTCGAATCGCATGCCCAAGTTCAAGCGAACCGCGAACATCGCCTGGCACGAAAGGCCTCGATCGCCGGCGTCGGAGACACCGGCGAAGCAATTGTGGAATGCACGCTGCTTCTTGACGAGAATGACGAGCGCTATGACTCGCAACTGGCAGCCCGAACGCGACTCGAAGAGCGTCCGTCAATGACGCTGGCAATTCTGAGAGACGCGGCAACAACGATTCACGGTGGCAGCATCACCAACCTACGCGACGCCGCTCTCGCGTGCGTCCGCTGCACTCCGCCTTACTCTCTTTGGAAGAGTCTTCTAGAGGTTGAGCCGATCCCGCAATGGAGACGCAAAGGCGCACTGGCACACGCCAGACCACTTATCAGCGAGACAGGCGTCACCCTGGCGGGCGAGTACGTCGTGTCCTACGACTCGACAAACGGCTTGGAATGGAGGAAACCTGATGCCGACGTATAGGCTTGATTCGCAACCTTGGATCCCGGTGGTTGACCACTCCGGCGCCCCTCGCCATGTGGGGCTGGAAGAGGCATTCTCGGCTTCCGCCGACATTGCGTTTATCGCAGGCACTCCATTGGAGGCCGTCTCCCTGACCCGATTGCTTCTCGCGATAGCCCAGCTCGCTGCCGCACCGACGACCCTCGAAGAGTGGCGAAATCTCTTCGAAAATCGGAAAGACACCATGC
>JAICWL010000004.1 GCA_025934835.1 Fimbriimonadaceae bacterium | reverse complement strand
ATGGTCTTGTGGCCCTTTTCGCCCGGGGTTAGGTGGAGCATTCCGATGCTGATCCCTTGGCGAGCGTGCGCGGCGAGCGCCATGCCCCAGGCCACTTCGTCGCCCATATGAGCGCCGATCGCGAGTATGTCCGCCACGGGATAAGTATGGAAGCTAGGACAGCTTCTTGCGTAGGATGGCGAACCGTCGAATCTCTCGGAACCCCGCCTCGTTGTAGATACGCTCTGCTGTCCGATCGTCGGTCCATAGAAACCACGCGGCCCTCAGTCCCGCCGAATGTTGCGCTCGCAGCGTTCTGTACATCAGAACCTGGCCAATTCCTTTCCCTCGCTGGCCCTCGGCAACTCCGATCGGCCCGAAGCGCTCACCTTCCCAGTGCGAGAATCCGATAACCCTCGTTTCGGATCCGCCTCCTTCGACGGCCGCGATCAGGCGATCCGCGCGGTCGCCGTGAAGAATCCTCGTTCCCGTCTCGCGAACAACTCGCACCCAGTCGCCGGAAAACTCCGTCTGCGCGAACCTGAGGAGGGGCAGCGTTATCTCGGGCGAAAAGGTCTCGTAGCGAATGCCAGCGCTCGCGTGCTCTTTCTCACGCTCGATGACCCACTCTGGCACTCTGAGAGCCCAGAGAGAAGTCTGCATCGACAACGGCCGCACAGTCACCTCGTAGCCTCGTCGAAGCAGAAAGTCTAGTCCCACGGCATGCTGGGAGACGTCGACTCCTGGAAAGAAGTAGCCTGGCGCGTATGGGGAAATCATGGAAATCGTGCGCCCGGAGCCTCGAAGATAATCCTCGGCGCCCTCCAGCAGCTTTGACCCTGTACCTTGCTGTCGGTTGCTAGGGCGCACGGCGAACAGGGTGATGTAGCCACGGTCGGCATCCGACGGCGCATTCTCGAGCGCAACTTGTCTGGCGATCGCGAGGCAGAAGCCCACCGGTTCGCCACCGGAGTCCAGCGCAACGATCGAGCCCTCTGTGCGATAGTTCGGATCGAGAAGCACCTGCCGGGCGAACTTGGCTTCCGTGACGGCCTCAGCGAGAAACACGGGCCCAAGAAGCTCGGCCGCCTCTTTAGGAAGCAGGTTCCGAGCAAGGATGCGGACGCTCATTCGGCCTGCTCGACGCGGAACGAACTCGAGATCTCTTCGACCATTCTTTCAGCGCCGAGATCCTCGAGAGCCGCGCGAAAATTCTTTTCCTGACATGGATGCGTGAGGAAAACGATCTCGCCTTTTCCTTGGGACAGCGTCTTCATCTCCATAGCTGCCAGGGAGACGCTATGGGCGCCAAAGATCGTAGCGATATGCCCTAGCACTTTTGGCCGGTCCTGAACCCGCAACCGCAGGTAGAAGCCAGTTTCCAAATTGTCGATGGAAGCGGTCTTAAGCCCGGTGTCATACGGAATCGCGCTCCCCGACCCTCCAACGGCCATGTTCCGGCCCACGTCGATTAGGTCTCCAATCACCGCGGAGGCCGTAGGATCCGAGCCTGCCCCACGGCCGGAAAACATCACATCGCCCACGAAGTCCCCGTGCAGCCATAGCGCGTTGTATACGCCGCGGACCGACGCGATCGGATGCGACTTCGGAATGAGCGTCGGATGAACGCGCGCAAGCACTTTGTCCTCATCGACCGGCTGGACGATGCCGAGAAGCTTCACCGCATAGCCGAGAGCGTCTGCGTACCGCATATCGATAGCGGTAACGCTCCGGATCCCTTCGCGATGCACTCCGTCCATAGGGACCTGCTTGCCGAAGGCGATACTGGCTAAGATCGCGATCTTGTATGCCGTGTCGAAGCCGTCGACATCGTTGGTCGGGTCGGCCTCGGCATATCCCTTCGCCTGGGCTTCGGCTAGCGCGGCTTCGAAGTCGGCGCCTTCCTCGCGCATTTGCGTGAGGATATAGTTCGTGGTGCCGTTCAAGATGCCGACCATTTTCAGCAGATCGTTGCCGGCAAGCTGGTGCTTCAGAGGCTGAACGAGCGGAATGCCGCCGCCGACGGCTGCCTCGTAATGAAGGTCCAGGCCGAGACTCTTGGCGAGATGCACGAGCCGTGAGCCGTGTTTCGCGATCAGCTCCTTGTTCGCGGTGACAACGTGCTTGCCATTGCGTAGGGCCCGCTCTACCAGAGCGCCCGCGGGCTCGGTGCCGCCGATAAGCTCTAGAACGACGTCGATCGACGGGTCGTTTATGATCGAGTCCAAGTCGGTCGTGAAAAGTGCTGCATCGAGCGAGCGCGGCTTGCTCGGATCCCGGATTCCTATGCGTACGACTTGGACTGGGAATCCGATCTTGCGGGTGATAGCCTCTCGATTGTCTTCGAGCATGCGATATGCGCCCGTCCCCACGGTTCCGAACCCCAGGATGCCGACGCGAATCGCTCGGATCGGGGCTTTTGCCGGGCTAGATTGGGGGGCTAGAGCGGATGTCACAACCTCAATTATGGTTGAACGGCTCCCTACTCTTGGATTTCGACGTGGCAGCGGGCGGCCAGCTCTTCGATCAGAAGGTCGAACGGCACCTCGGTGCCGTTGCGGGTCCAGCCGACCGGGACCCGCATTCGCCCAGCGACGATGTGGGCCACGGGCTTGATAGTGAGGTCTCCTTTGTCCAGCACAAGAACCGCGCGATCGTTGCGCATTTGGATCGCCTTCACGCGCTCGTAAGGGATCGTCTTGAGCGAGGCGCCCTTCACGATATCGAAGTGATCGTCTTGGAGCACGTATTCGCTCGCCTGGGCCTGGTTGTGGAGCATGTCCGCATAGGCGCTCTTGCCCAAGTCTACGAGCGCGCCCGCGGCGGTTTTAACGTTCTCGCCAAAGGTCCGCTGATCGACGCCCGCTTGCTTCACGACGCTCTTACCGCGGAGGGTGGCGCCCTTTCGAATGTTCTCCGCGCCGGTCTGTAGCCACCGGATCGCCTCGCCGGCCCGATATCGAACGAGTTCCATCTACTGATAGGATAACTGCGCTCGGCCCGGCAGGATTCGTGCCGGGTCCTTTGGACGCTATAACCTTCGCGCCGCGAAGTGTAGCCGATCGCTTTTGGGACGTGGCGGGTTCAGCGTATAGCTGTTGAACACCTGGATCTCTCCAAATCCGGCGTTCAGTAACATTTCGCGCACCTCAGATTCCCCGTAGGCGCGTTGAACGTGGATTTCACGAAAGCTTTGATCCTGGTACCAGAACCGCATATCGACCGTGATGATGCGGGAGGACGGGTCCCAATCGCCTGTCCATTTGTAGCGCAGCTTTGCGTTAGCGCGCATGTTTTCCTGGTCGAAGAGGCTCTGCTCGAACGCATAGGCCGTGTTGAGGTCGAAAATGAACGACCCTCCTGGAACGACATGTCTGGCTGCGGTGCGAAAGGCGCTTTGGAGCCGATCGGGATCGACAATGTTGTTCAGGCTATCGAAGAAGCTGAAAGCAGCATCGTATGTCGTTCCCATGTCGAAGTTGGCCGCATCGGCGACTTCGTAGCGGATGTTTAGGTGCTTCTTCTTCGCCTTACGGCGAGCTTCGGCGACCATCCCTTCGGAAAGGTCGAGGCCCTCCATTTCGAACCCTTCGTCCGTGAGCAGCTCGCACATGGTGCCCGTTCCGCAGCAGATGTCCAAGATCTTATGGGGATGGATGTCCTGGTTGGCTAAGAGCAGCAGATAATAGCCGCCCCACATCCGGTAGGGCACCTGCTTCATCAGGTCGTCGTAGTACGGTGCGACTTGGCCGAAGCTCCGGGCGGAGGTCGGCATGCTCAGACGGCCTCGGTCATTTGCGCCGTAGTCGCTCTTCAACCTTTCCGAGCTTATTCTCGACTCTCATCAGGTACGCGAATAGGCCGAACCACAGGAGGATGGGCGGTATCGCTACGATTAGTTTCCAAGTTTCCATATGAAGGTTCTTCGAGGAGGAGCAGCCCTGCTTTCACCCGGAGCCGGTAGAGCCACGCGGAGAGAATTGAAGCAAGAGCGAGCGTCGCCAAAATGATATACGCATACTCGCCCTTTATTTGGCCCTGCATGATGCTCTGAGTTGGGTGAAGCGAGCTCTCAGCGATCTGGTGCAATCGGGGGAAGACGTATATAAGGAACAATGTCGGACCCAGGGCCGCAAGATAATAGGCTGCCGAATGGCTTGCTTTGCGTGTTTCGTCGCCGATGCTTCCGCGCAAGGCGAAGTACGCGAAATAAATCAGAAGCACGAGAAGGAACGAGGTTTGGCGCGGGTCCCATTGCCACCAAGTGCCCCATTCGAGCTCGGAGAATAGAATTCCGGACGCCATTGTCACGAGCCAGAAGATCGTCGTGAGCTCAACGGCCGCCTCGGCTCGGACGTCCCAGGCGATGTCGTGGGTCGCAAGATACTTATAGCTGAACCAGCCGGTAGTCAGCCCCAAGATCGTGCCGAGGATTGGGCAAGGGAAGTGCCAGAAGAACACTCTTGCGAACTCGGGCTGCTGAAAGCCGGCCGCGTCCGGAACCGTGAAGCTCCAGAGCGTCACTGCCGCCGCGGCGAGTGCGAACAGCCACTTAAGATATTTGATTAACTTTTCCATGCGAACGGGAATATCAACACCCCGATTGCGAGCGTCGCTATGCCGTAGCAGTCCAATCCAATGACGGCCCGTACGCCGGCGTCGTAAACGAAATCGGCTTCGATCGGGCCGATGGCGACCCGCATCCCACTCACACCCAATGCTACCAAAGGCAGCAGCAGGGGCACGGCGATCGCACCGGCCAGCATGGCCCTATTCGCGGCTCTCGCGACGAGCGCACCGCACATGGTGGCAGAGCCTGCCAGGCCCATCGATCCGCCGAACACCGATAAAGCGAACAACCCGGGGCTCTCGAGCCCAACGTGCGTGAATCCGAAGAATAGAAAGCTCAAGATGAAGCTCGCGGCCATGATCTGGCAGCCGTTGAAGATGCATTTCCCCCAGTAGACCGCCTCGGGTCTGGCAAGCATGCGGAGCAAATCTGCCGTCCCTTGCTCCTCTTCCGTGACCATGACGCGCGGGAGAGTGATCACCGCCGCGAACAGGATCGCAACCCAAAGCAAGCCGGAGGCCATATCCTTGTCGATCGTTCTATTGAAAGTAGCGAGCGCGATGGCGACAACGGTGACCAGCGCGAAGAGTGCGGAAGTGGCGATTCCGTTTCTGGCGCGCATCTCGGTGAGCGCCTCCTTGCGGACGACAGCGCCGATCTCAGCCCAGATCGAGTTCAAGATTGCCCAGCCTCCGCTCACCGGGATCGTTCGTGGCAACGATGGCGCAACCGCGCCTCGCTTGTTCCTCGACGATTAGGTCGAGTACCCGCCTGCCTTGTTCATCCAAGCCCGCCCCGGGTTCGTCCAGTACTAGGAGCGAGGGCTCGGCCTGCATCGCAAGTGCCAGCTTGAGCCTTGCGCGCATTCCGGTTGAGAGCTGGCCGCTAAGCCGATCGGTTGCTTCGGCCAAGCCCACGCGGCCGAGCAACTCGTCGGTCCGAGGGGCGCAGCCGCGCAACTGGCCTGCCATATCGAGGTGCTCACGTGGAGTTAGAAACGGATAGACGGTCATGTCCATCGACGAGTAGCCGACCGAGTTCCTTGGATCCCCTTCGGGTAGCCGTGCCGTTCCTTCGGTGGGCTCTGCGAGCCCCAGGATCGTTTTGAGCAACGTCGATTTGCCTGCTCCGTTCTTGCCGAGCACGATCAGTCGGTCGCCGCGCCCGAGCTCGAAGCTGATCCCGCGAAAGATCCAGCGGTCGCCGAATCGCTTGCCCAGGCTTTCGACGGCGATCACGGACGGTAGTAAACCCCAGTGTAAAGCCGCCGCAAAGTCCCATTTGAAGACTTGAGCAGTTAGCCTTCGTCTATCGAATGTGGCTTTCTTCTGGGTGCTGGCAGGGCTGCTGCTCATTGGCCTATCCGCATGGGATGGCTTCGAAACGATGATCGTTCCGCGCACTATCCAGCGCGACATGAGAATCTCCCGCGTGTTCTTCCGACTGAGCTGGCGCGGACTCGCGATCTTGACGCATGGCCGCAACCGAAAGGCGCAAGAACGCACGTTATGCGCCTACGGCCCGCTCGCCTTACTCGCTCTGTTCTCGATATGGGCAATTCTGATGTTCGTTGGGTTCGGCATGGTTCAGTACGGCCTGTCCGAACTCGTCCCCGCGCCAGGGTCCCCTGGGATTTGGGAGAGCGTGTACATGAGCGGGACGACCTTTTTCACGCTCGGCCTCGGAGACGTAAAGCCGGCGAGCGCGATCGGGCGTTGGGTCGTGGTGGCGGAGGCCGGAATCGGGTTCGGCTTCCTCGCGATGATCATCGGATACTTGCCCGTGCTGTATCAGGCGTTTTCGCGCAGGGAGGTCATGGTCGCGCTGATTGCATCCCGCGCTGGGATGAAAGCGAATGCAGGCTCGGTCTTGGTCCGGTATGCCAAGCGCGATCCCGGATTACTGCTTCAGGCGCTTCAAGACTGGGAGCTCTGGGCTGCTGAGCTGCTGGAGAGCTACATCTCGTACCCGGTATTGGCGTTCTATCGCTCGAACCAGCGCATGGCAACCTGGCTGGGCGCGCTGACCGTCATGCTGGACGTCGGCTCGGTCCTTCAGCTCGGCACCGAAGGGCAAGGGACACGATGGACGGCGATAGTGGATCAGGCCGAGCTCACTTACGCTATGGCGCTTCGAGTGGTCGTCGTCATCTGCACCCTTATCGATCGTGCGCCTGATCAGGACCGAACCGAGCGGCTGTCGCGAGACCGATTCGGTCCGTTCATTTTGGAGCTTCAAGAGGCGGGCATGGCTCTCCGGCGGGACGAGGGGACGTGGGAAGCTTTCGTGCGGCTGCGCGAAGCGTACGAGCCGTACCTTGCGGTCATCGCCGACGAGCTTCGCCTCGAGATCCCCGCCATCTACCTCAGCGCTTCTCAGAACATTCCGACGCCGGAGCAGACCGTAAGACAGGCTGAAAACTTGGTCTGACCGCTAGACACCCGGCACCGACTCGTAAGTCTCGAAGGGGTCCGGCATTTCGACGTAGGTGTGCCTGTCCAAGGCAACGCCGTTCCAATCGAACAGGTAGAACCTTGGCGTTTTTCGGGCCAGCACCTGTTCCACGAGCTTGGCCCGACCCTTGGCCCGGGTGTTTTGCGGTGGGTCCGTCATAGCCGCGATGATGGCGACGTCATCGATCACCCGCTTGGTTTGCCCCATGTCCTGGATAGCGTAGAACAGGCTTTTCTCCGGATCGATGTTGTGATACTCGAGGTCCACGGAATGGAGCGCGTCGTCGCCCCAGTCGAGCCCTTCAGCCTCGCGGTACTGTTCGACGATGGCGCGCTTGGCCACCCAATCGATACGATCCCCCATAGCGAGCGGGTCGTTTTCGAGGCCATCGAGGACTTCTTCCCAATTGTCCAGGATCCAGTCAATCTGTTTGGACTCGCCCCTGTAAGCCTGTGCCCATTCGAGATATCGCCTCTGGAGCTCGATTGATCCGATCTTTTTGCCATCAGCCAGCGTGACTTCCCATCGGTAGGTCGGATCTCTGCTCACATCGCGGAGCGCGGTGAGGGGTTGCGCCAACGACATGGAGTAGGGTACGCGGTGCTCTTCGAGAAGGCGCAGCACCACCATCGTCGTGCCGATCTTGAGTGCGTACGCGAACTCATTCTGGTTGCTCTCACCGAACAACAGATGGAGTCGAGTCATGCCTTCGTGCGAGTAGAAGTGCTCCCACTTCGGATTGATGAGAGCGCGATTGAATCGGACGCGTGAGGCGATCGTTTTGATGATGTGGTCCGACCTCTGGCTAAGCTGGAACTTCACGCGGTCGTCCGGTACGACCGAATACACGTGGGAAACCCATATGTAGTCCACCGGGTTGTCCATGACCTCCTGGTAACTCGGGCGCAGGCCGCCTGCGGTAAGGACATGCCCACCGACCCGCCCAACCCCCGCGAAGATCTGCCGAGTGACCAGGAACGGATACAGCATCTGAACGGAGGTGTTCAGAAAGTCGTCGTCGGCCCGGACAAGATAATTCTCGTGGCACCCGAATGTATGCCCGCCGAAGTGGTCGACCGAGTTGTTGTAAACACTGACCTCTTCTTCGAGGCCGAGCTCATGGATGGCGCGAACGATCTGCCGCTGCCCGGCTCGATCATTCGCGACGATGTCTTCGAGGTTTCGGCACTCCGCTGTGGCGTACTCCAGATGCGAGCCCACGGCATCGATGTACAGCCGAGCTCCATTAAGCAAAAATCCGCCCGATTGGGCCGGCTCGAACACATCATCGCGGGCGTGGAGATCAATGGCGCCGAGGCGCAAATCATGGAACAGGTACTCCTTGATAGCCTCGACCGCCGCTTCGGGGGATCCAATGGCATCGTCCGAGACGAGGCAGCCAAATTCCGTTTCGACGCCGAAAATCCTATCGTCCGCGTGCTTTCGCATAAGCTTCCGTAATCCGATGATAGCCCCATGCGAGGCTAAGTTCCCTGGTATTCGGCTGGTTCTCGCGAAGCGGACTTGCTCCGCCCGGGCCTCACCGCCGAAGGTAACCTATGCCTCTTGAGCAAAGCATCCGAACGAGCGGAGCCATTCCTCCCATGCCTGGCCTGTAAGAAGATTTTGTTGTCCGTGGAGTTCGAACAGAATCTGCGGGTTTGCCCGCATTGCGGCCACCATCACAGGCTGTCGGCGATGCAGCGGATCGATGCTACGTTCGACGAGGGGTCGTTCCAGGAGTTGGACATCGAGCTGCGCTCGCTGAACCCGCTAGATTTTCCGGAATACGGTGAAAAGCTGCGGGCTGCCGAGGATAAGACCGGCCTCTGCGACTCGATGGTATCCGGCGTGGCAAGGCTCACTGGCTATCCGGTAAGCGTGGCCGTAGCGGATTTCGGCTTCATGGGCGGCTCGATGGGCGCCGTTGCGGGCGAAAAGGTCGCTCGCACTCTGGAGCGGGCAGCCGACCAGAGGATTCCGGCGATTATCTTTTGCGCCTCCGGCGGAGCGCGAATGCAAGAGGGACTGCTCTCGCTGATGCAGATGGCTAAAACCACTGCTGCAGTCGAGCGCTGCAGGCGGGCCGGGGCACCCTACTTTGCCGTCTTCACCGACCCTACCATGGCCGGGGTCCTCGCCAGCTACGCTTCAGTCGCCGACGTGATCCTATCCGAGCCGAAAGCTCTCATCGGTTTCGCCGGCGCACGCGTAAGCAAGCAGGCCGGAGTGAGCAAGGTTCCCGACGATTTTCAGACAGCTGAATTCGTCTTGAGCCACGGGATGATCGACCGGATAGTGCCGCGAAAGGAGATGCGAACTACACTCGCAACGCTTGCGCGGCACTTCGCTGCTCCTGTCCCCGCTATGTCGCCTGTTATCTAACCATGGCAACGAACCACAGCGAATGGGAAAAGCCGCTTCGGGAGCTCGAGGAGGGAATCGAGAAGCTCAAGGACGTTGCACGGCGAGAACAGGACGTCGCTAAGCGAGAGGCGCTCGACGCGAGGATCGCAGAATTCGAGCAGCGCCGGGACCGCTACATCGAAGTGATGTATGCGAACCTTGGGCCCTGGGAGAAGGTTCTGGTGGCCCGGGCACAGAAGCGCCCATACACGCTCGATTACATCCAGGCGATGTTCACAGATTTCGTCGAGCTGGAAGGAGACCGCCTGGGGTTCGCCGACCACGCGATAGTAGGCGGCCCGGCTGCATTGGACGGCGTGCCGGTTATGGTCGTGGGACATCAGAAGGGCCGCAACATCCAGGAGCGGCAGTTGCGGAACTTCGGTATGGCAAAGCCCGAGGGGTATCGCAAGGCCATCCGACTGTACGATATGGCGGAAAGGTTTAAGTTGCCGGTCATCACCTTTGTCGATACGCCGGCCGCGGATCCCGGAGTCGAAAGCGAGACCCGAGGCATCTCTGAGGCGATCGCGGCGAGCATGCTGAAAATGTTCGACCTAACCGTGCCCGTCGTTTCCGTAGTTATCGGCGAGGGGGGCTCAGGCGGGGCAATTGGGATAGCGGCATCGAACCGGGTCCTGATGCAGGAGCATGCGGTTTACTCGGTCATTCCGCCCGAAGGTTGCGCGGCTATCCTCTGGCGTATGCCCGAGCGCGCGTCGGATGCCGCCAAGGCGCTTCAGCTCACCGCGCAAAGCGCGCTCGAACTTGGGCTGATTGATGAGATCGTCCCCGAGCCGAAAGGCGGTGCACATCGAGACCCTGCCGAGGCTGCCGCCGGCGTAAAGGATGCAATTCAGCGTAATTTGGCCGCTATCTCTTGTCTGTCTGCGGATGAAGTTCGTGAAGACCGATACGAGAAGTTCCGCCGAATGGGGTTATTCGAATCTCTAGTCGAGCCGACGTCGAGCAGCGCTACATCCGGTACAGGCTGAAGCCTGGAGGCGGAGTTGGCGCGTTTTGCGCGGCTTCGATCCCCAGAGCGAGCACCTGGCGCGTGTCTACTGGATCGATGATCCCGTCGTCCCAAAGCCGAGCCGTCGAGAAGAAGGCGCTCGATTCCCGATCGTAGGCTTCGAGGATAGGCGCTTTGAAACCCTGTTCCTCTTCGGGCGTCATGCCTCCGCCCCGGGCTTCGAGCTGATCCCGTTTAACGGTGAGCAGCACATTTGCAGCCTGATCGCCTCCCATAACTGATATCCGGGCGTTGGGCCACATCCAAAGCTGCCGGGGGCCGTACGCCCGTCCGCACATGCCGTAGTTGCCAGCCCCGAAGCTGCCACCAACGATGACGGTGAACTTGGGCACGTTCGCGGTGGAAACCGCCGTCACGAGCTTCGCGCCGTGCCGTGCGATACCCTCGTTTTCGTATTTCTTGCCAACCATGAAGCCGGTGATGTTCTGGAGGAACACGAGCGGAATTCCACGCTGGCAGCACAGCTCGATGAAATGTGCGCCCTTTTGGGCCGATTCCGAAAACAGGATTCCGTCATTGGCCAGCACGCCGGCGATGTGGCCATAGAACCTTGCGAAACCGCAAATGAGCGTGGTGCCGTATCGCGCCTTGAATTCTTCGAACCGCGAGCCGTCGACTACCCGAGCGAGAATTTCTCGCATCGGCATCGGAGTCTTCGGGTCTTTCGGAACAAGCGAATAGAGCTGTTCAGGCGGGAATTGCGGCTCTTCGGGCTTGGAAGGCGGGGCTCGTCTCGGCAAACGGCCAAGCGCCTCGACGATGTTCCGGACGATGCGCAGAGCTTCGGCATCGTCTTCGGCCAAATGGTCGGCCACACCGCTGAGGCGGGTGTGAACATCGGCGCCCCCAAGTTCCTCGGCCGTGACCTGCTCGCCGGTAGCCGCTTTCACGAGAGGCGGCCCGCCCAGGAAAATCGTGCCCTTTCCCCTGACGATCACCGACTCGTCACACATGGCAGGCACGTACGCTCCTCCGGCGGTACAGGAGCCCATAACGGCTGCGATCTGAGGGATTCTGCGGCTGGACATCACCGCCTGGTTGTAAAAGATCCGGCCGAAATGCTCGCGGTCTGGAAATACCTCGCTTTGAAGTGGCAGGAATGCACCCCCGGAATCCACGAGATAGATACACGGCAAGTGGTTCTCGAGCGCGATCTCTTGCGCCCGGAGGTGCTTTTTCACCGTAACGGGAAAATATGTGCCGCCTTTGACCGTAGCGTCGTTGGCCACGATGACGCACTCGCGGTTATGGATTTGCCCGATGCCGGTGACGATTCCCGCTCCAGGCGCTTCCCCATCGTACATTCCACCGGCAGCAAGGGTGCTGAACTCTAGGAACGGCGAACCCTCGTCGAGCAGTGCGTCGATTCGCTCGCGTGCGAGCATCTTTCCGCGCCCCCGGTGCTTCGCTACGGCATCGGCGCCTCCGCCTTCCTTCGCCTCGCTGGAGCGGCGACGATACTCGGCCAAGCATGCTTGCATCGACTCCAAATTCGCGCGTGCTTCCGGGCTGTCGAAATTGAAGACTGAAGCGAGGGGATCCATCGCGCGAGAATGTTACCGCCGCCAAGCTCGCAGCAAAAACCCGTCTCGACGATTGCCGAGCCGGCCCCCGTGCGTCAGGATTATTAAGGATGTTCAGCGTGATAGCGATGATGGCCTGCATGGCCACGATGCCGGGCCACCGCCAGCTAGTCCCTCCACCGTTTCCGCGGGAGTTTCGCGGGGTTTGGGTGGCGACTGTCGACAATATCGACTGGCCCTCCAAACGAACCTTGACGACCGATCAGCAGAAAACCGAGCTGACGCACATCATGGACGTGGCCGCCGGCATGAATCTGAACGCGGTGATCTTGCAAGTGCGGCCGTCGGCGGACGCGCTTTACGCCTCGAAGCTCGAGCCGTGGTCCGAATATCTGACCGGTAAGCAGGGTAGGGCGCCCGATCCCTACTACGACCCGTTGAGCTTTGCCGTGCAGGAAGCACATAGGCGCGGATTAGAGCTGCACTGCTGGTTCAACCCGTACCGCGCGTACCATCCTTCGCAGAAGGGCCCGAATGCTCCCGGCCATATCTCGCGAGTTCACCCTAACCTCGTGAGGCATTACGGCAAGTATCTGTGGATGGATCCTGGAGAACCGGAGGTCCGACGGCGCAGCATCCAAGTGATCACTGACGTCGTTCGCCGATACGACATCGACGGCGTGCATATCGACGACTATTTCTACCCGTACCCGGAGGGCGGCCAAGACTTTCCGGACGAGACTAGCTGGGGCCGGTATGTCGCTTCGGGAGGCAACCTGTCGAAATCGGACTGGCGGCGCAAGAACGTCGACGACTTCGTACACGAGTTGTACGACTCGATCAAGTCGACGAAGAAGTGGGTGAAATTCGGCATCAGCCCGTTCGGGATTTACCGGCCGGGAATGCCCAGCGGCATCAAAGCCGGCATCGACCAATACTCTCAGCTTTACGCCGACGCTCGCAAGTGGCTCCAGGAAGGGTGGTGCGACTACTTCTCGCCCCAACTTTATTGGCCGGTGTCGCAAACCGCCCAGAGCTTTCCAGCACTGCTGAAATGGTGGTCCGCGCAGAACTCGAAGGGTCGCAATCTGTGGCCAGGGCTCTATACGAGCCGAACTTTCGAAGGGAAGAATGCGTGGGCCCCCTCAGAGATCGAGGATCAAATCCGGCTGACGCGGGAACTGACCTCCGCGCCTGGCTCGGTGCATTTCAGCATGAAGGCGTTTCTGTTGAATGCGGGAGGAATTACAACGCAATTGCGCAGCGGGCTCTATTCTCAGCCCGCGCTGATACCGGCCTCGCCCTGGCTCGACGACGTGCCGCCATCTGCTCCGGTTCTAGGGGCGCCCGCGCTTCAGGCCGGCAGCGAAATCTTTACCTGGTCGTCGACTGGCGACGAGCCCGCCGCATGGTGGGCGGTGTGGCGCTCATATGGCGGGGCGTGGTCGTACGACGTTTTGCCGGGCCAAACTCATCGCTTCGACGCGCCCGAGGCGGTTGGCGCCGCGGCGTTGGACGGGGTTGCCGTTGCCGCCGTCGATCGCTGTGGCAATATGTCCAAGCTCGCGATTTGGCAGAAGCAGCCATAAAGCGCCAAGGTAATTTGTTATAGTGGCACGGCTCAAGGTTCGCTCGACCACAGTTATCGGCGTTCGCCGCGATGGAAGGACGGCCATCGCGGCCGACGGCCAGGTGACGCTCGGCGAGACCACGATCATCAAGCATGGAGCCCGCAAAGTCCGCCGGCTCGCGGACGGCAAGGTCGTTTGCGGATTCGCTGGGGCCGTGGCCGACGCCCAGTCACTGCAGGACAGGTTCGAATCGAAGCTCGAACAGTGCTCGGGGAACCTGAAGCGCGCTGCCGTTGAATTCGCGAAAGAGTGGCGTACGGATCGGGTTCTGCGTCAGCTTAACGCGCTGATGTTGGTTGCGGACGTCGAGGGGTTGCTGCTCGTCGGTGGTGATGGAAATGTTATCGAGCCAGACGATGGCATAGCGGGCATCGGATCGGGAGGCGCTTACGCGCTGGCAGCCGCTCGAGCTCTTGCGTCGAATACGGCGCTGGGCGCCGAGGAGATCGCAAGGGAAGCGATGCGCATCGCTTCGGGCATATGCGTTTTCACAAACGACCAGATCACGCTCGAATCCGTCTGATTAGGAGATATGTATTTGGACTTAGCGGGCATCCGGAGTGGCCAATGAAGCGCATCGAGGCATTCGTGCGCGTCAATAAGCTCGAAGATGTGAAGCAGGCGCTCGAAGAGGCCGGCATTCAGGGCCTGAGCTGCGAGCAGGTGCGTGGCTACGGGCGGCAGCTTGGACGCACCGACAAGTACCGGGGAAGCACTTACGCTGTCAATCTTCTGCCCAAAATGAAGCTCGAGGTATTCGTGACCGACGAGCAGGTGGAAGATGCGATCGATGCCATCGTCCGCACGACGCGCTCTGGCGAGATCGGAGACGGGAAGATTTTTGTGAGCGACGTGATCGAGGCTGTGCGCATTCGTACCGGCGAGCGCGGCGACGCCGCGCTGGAATAGCGGTTGATCAGCCAGCGAGCAGGGCGAGCTTGACTCGTGCACAGTCATCGATCGGGCGAGCGCACGGACGACGACCGGTCGGTTCGGAGTAGGAACAAGGGAAAGCGGATGGCGTTCAAGAACTTCAGGGTTTGGCGTGGAAGGCTGCCCCATTGGCGTGCCGACAACGTGTGCTACTACGTCACGTTTCGGCACCGAAGACCCTTGGAGGATGCGGAGCGACGGCTGCTGCTTCGCGCGCTGCTCAAGCCAGACGGCCGGCAGTGGGATCTCGCGATAATATGCGTCCTTCCCGAAACGACGGAGCTGATGGCCCGCGTTATGGAAACGGCAGCGGGATCGCCGCACGAGCTTAGCTCGATCGTGGAGAAGGCGAAGGCGAAAGCCGGCAGGCAGATTATGAAGGCGACCGGCGAAAAGTGGCCTCCGTTCTACAATGAAAGCTACGACCGCATCGTGAGAGACGAAAGCGAAATGGATGCACGGTGGAACGAGATCGTCGACTCGCCCGTCGGCGTGGAGCTGGTGCAAGACCCCGAGGAATACGACTCGCTTTGGGTTGCAGGGGCCGACTGAGACGACTGCCTCCAGTAAACTTCGCGCAGCATGAAGTTTCCTTACTCGATGCTGCTGGATTACGCTCGCACCGAGCTCGACGCCCATCAGGTAGGCGACCTGCTCACCATGGCAGGCTTCGAGCTCGAGGGCATCGAGGAGGTCGAAGGGGACCAGGTTCTGGACATCAAGGTTATGAGCAACCGGGGCGACGGCCTTTCCGTGCTCGGCCTTGCACGTGAAGTGATCGCCAAGGACCCGGACGCGGAGGGCACCGAGCTATACTGGCGGGCCGCGGGCCGTTTCGCAGCGACCGCCGCGAACAGATCCGAATCCCTGGAAATCCCGACCGACATCGTGAAGATCGAGGCCGCCGATTGTACGCGTTACGCGTGCAGATATTTCGAAAAGCTACCGAACGTACCTTCACCCGAGTGGATGCAAATCCGGCTTCGCCAGGCGGGGATGCGGCCGCTGGGGCTTCTGGTCGACCTAACGAACTACGTGATGCTGGAGATGGGCCAGCCGCTCCATGCATTCGACTATGAAAAGCTCTCGGGCCACCGAATCGTCGTTCGCGAATCGACCTGGGGAGAGGAGCTCACCACGCTTAACGGCCAGGAGCACGAGCTTCGGCCCGGCTTGATGATGATCTGCGACGGCGAGAAGCCGGTGGGCGCACCGGGCACCATGGGCGGCCTCGAAACCGAGGTTACCGAGTCCACGACGCGCATTTTGCTCGAATCCGCTCACTTCACGAATACCGCCGTTCGGCGGATTCGGAAGTCGCTTGGATTGAATACAGAAGCGAGCTACCGGTTCGAGCGCAGTGTCGATCCGGACGGAGTTGTGGCTGCCATTCAGCGTTTCACGGAACTGCTGCTCGATTCGGCCCCTGATGCGAAGTATTCAAACGTCGTCGACCACTTTCCGGTTCGACCGAATCGCCGGGAGATCCACTTGGCCCTCGATCGCAGTGACATGCTTCTCGGCATGCCGATAAGCCCCCAGTCCGCGGAGGATTATCTCGGCCGTCTTGGTTTCGAAGTGCAGCAAAACGGTCCTCGGAAGCTGTCCGTCGTCCCGCCTAGCTGGCGTCCTGACGTGGTTCGCGAAGAGGACCTTATCGAAGAGCTTGGCAGAGTGCACGGCTACGAGAAGATTCCCGAGCTCCTGCCCCACGGCGAGACCACTTTGGGCGGGGCGCGAGGCTACGAGCTATGGGAAGATCAGCTTCGCGAGGCGTGCACGAGGGCGGGCTTCGATCAGATTGTCAGCCATTCTCTTCGACGGCCAGGCGCTCTCGATGGCCGCGATCTCGATCCGATCGGTCCTCGCAACCCGGCGTCCCCCGAAATGTCTACGCTTCGAAACGCATTGCTCCCGTCGCTTGCCGAAGCGGCCCAGCGAAACGGTGGCAGGGCCCTGAGCCTCTTTGAGATTGGCGAAGTATTCGGCAGGCGACAGGGCACGCTCGTCGACGAGGAGCGTGTGGGTTTCCTAAGTGCGGGAGACCTGAGCCCCGTCGATTGGGAAGGCGGCAAGTCCGTGGCCGACTTCTTCAGCCTCAAAGGGTCGCTCGAAGCCGTCCTCGACGCGGTGGGAGTGCGGTTCAAGCTCAGAGCACCACAGGACCCCGACCCGCGATTTCACCCGACCCGGCAGGCAGAGGTCGTTCTCGGGAGCCGAGTGGCGGGTTGGTTGGGCGAGATTCATCCGGACGCGACAGCGGAGGCGGGGCTAGCGGCTGGCACGGTAGCTGCGGAGCTGTCCACGCGCTTGCTTTTCGAAGTCCGGGAAGTCAACCTCGAGCTGGAACCGGTCAGTAAGAACCCCGCCGTACGCAGGGACATGGCGATTCTCGTCGATAAGGCGGTGCCGTACGCTCGGATCGCGGAGACGCTGGAGCGGGCCTGCGGGCCGTTGCTCGAGCGCCACTGGCTATTCGAGAATTACGAAGGGAAGGGAATCCCCGAAGGGAAGCACTCGCTAAACGTAGCCCTCGTCTTGCGAAAGCAAGGCGCGAACCTCACGGATGAGGAAGCGAACCAGGTGCGGCAGAAGGCCGAGCAGGCGCTTGCAGACCTGGGCGCGACCACGCGATAATCAGCAGGTCGAGCCCTACCCAAATTAGCACGCAGACGAATAGCGATCTCATCGCCATCGGCCAATAAAAGTAGTGCTCGAATTCTTTGAGCCATGCCATCGGCAGAAACGAGACTACGGAAAGCGCCCAACCTGCAAGGGCGAGCACCCAATGACGGCGCAACTGGTAGTACGCGACGGCGTTCGCAACCGAAGCGTGGACGATGCTCCAAAGTTGTGGGTTGAGGAGAAGTAGGAAGCCTTCGTCGAACGTTTGAATGAACGCCGGATAGGACCCGAATGCCGGCAGGAGGAACTCTGTCAGCGACAGGTACACGCCAGGCCCATGGCGGAACTGCTGAAGCTGATAGTGAGACGGCATTACCGGAATCAGGCGAGATCGGAGAACCAGGTACGCGGCTAGGAGAGACCAGAACCCTAGCTGCCAGCCCCATCGGACCTTGTAGCCGCGCAGTCGCTGCACGATCGCAACACCGAGCACGCACGCGGGCAACATAACCGCCTGCTCGTAGCTTCCGAGCGCCGCGGCGCAAGCCAGCAGTGCACCGACGGCCCAAAGAAACGAGAACTTGGACGGCTCTCTTGCTCGTACGGTATTCCGCGTCGCGGGAGGATCGAGCGGCCCGGGAGCGGCAACCAGCCTTTTGGCACTCGTGCGCTCATAACGGGCGTATGCCGCCATGGCGATAAGCGCAAAAACGCACATGACCGATGCCGTCCGTCCCGGCAGCCAATCGAGCATTCGAGCTTCGAGCGGGCGAATGCCGTGGAGCTCGGAGGCAGCGAACGCGAAGACGAAGTAGCCCGGGAGGTACCAGCCGATTCGCAGCTGGTGACGCCAAAGCCCGCCCGCGAGGCAGGCGAGGCCAAGAAGCGAGACGCAAGAGATGGCCAGCGAAGTCGAGCCAGCGGTCCAAAGTGCGAAGAGCGCCGCCGAGCCTGCGCTGAGCACTGGAAGGTCGGTGAGCTCGCGTACGAACCAAAAAAGGAGTAGAACGCTCAGCGCGCACAGAAGCGCGTTCGTCAGGCCGTATCCCGATGCCGCGGAGCCATACAGGCGGTTGTCAAGCTCGAACGCCAGCGTAGAAATCGGGCGATAGAAATGATTCTGAAGTGGCCAGTCACCGACAAACCAGCTAAGAGGGTCATGCCGAGCCCGGATCGTTTGGAGCAACACCGCTGTGTCGGTGTCATGAAGCATCAGGGGGTTCGCCGACCGGTCCGCAACCACTAAGAAGGCGCCAAGCAGCGCCACCAAGAAGGCGATGCTCCAGCGTTTCACTCGGGCATTATGGCTTTATGGGAGCCATCGAGCCCTGTCGGGCGTTAGACTTCTTGGAGCAGTATCGTTCTGCATGGGAGCACGCATGAATATTAAGAGTTGGGCCCTCGTGGCCGGTTTGGGATGTACGGTATTGGCGGCTGCACAAGCTGGGCCACTCGATCCTCTCGTCGGTAAGAAGGTGCCTCCTTTCACCATGAAGGACACTGCCGGACACAAGGTGACCGACAAGTCCCTCCGGGGCAAAGTCGTCCTCCTCGATTTTTGGGCAACCTGGTGCGGGCCGTGCAAGCTTGCCTCGCCGGCGATGCAGGAGCTTCACAAGAAGTACGCGAAGCAGGGCCTCGTGGTGATCGGAGCGAACACCGGGGACGGCGGCAGCGTAACGGCGGCACCGACCTACGCGAAGCAGCACCACTACACTTACATGTTCACGACGGCGAACGACGGTTACGCGACAAAGCTGAATATCACGGGTATTCCCGCGTTCGTGATCGTGGATCGCAAGGGCGTCGTCCGGCGGGTTCAGATGGGCTACGCGCCGGTGCTCGCATACCAGTTCGAAGATGTCGTCAAACAGCTCCTGAAGGAAAAGGCGTAAGCTCAGGGCGTTCTGGCTTTGTGTTATCGGCGCCCGGCTGCGAAGCACCGAATCGGCTCGGCCATGTCGGGGAAATCGTGCTACACTGTAGCTGAGGCTGCAAAGCCAAACGTTGAATCTCTCGACTGTGAGAGAACGGGGGAACCGTAACTTAGGGGTGAAAGAAGCCGAATGGCTTCGAGGGTAACTCTTGGCCCAAACCCGACAGCTAACCCCGTAGACGGAGCAGGAGTCGGACGCGCGCGTACGACGCCCCGAGTCATCGGGGAGGTGAAGGGGAAACAATGTTGTTTCGCCAGGGCGCTATTGACACTTGCCTTTGTGGCCGGAGGGTGCGACGCAGAGCGACGCTCGGTAACGGCTGCAATGATGCAGATTCCACCGGGTTCAGCGTGAAGACGTCGATCCCTCGACAGTCAGTACCTCCTGTTGAGCGGCCCTCTTCGCAAGGAGAGGGCCTTTCCCTATGCGCGACCGGTCGGCGCCGGCTCTCGGGCCACATTTTCATTGATCCCAGGTTCTAATGAGAGCCGAAATTCATCCAGCATTTTCATGGCGTCGGTTTCGAATTCATACGAACCGGACACCTCACCTTGCCAGATCGCCTGCAAGACCCAGCCCGGCACGGGCATGAACACGATGCGCTCGGGCGCAGGTACGCGCAACGGAAGGATCGTCGCCACGCCGTGAGGATCGGGATAAATGAACTCAAAGACGATCGAGTGTGGCTCATACCTCGTTGAACCCATCTGCACCTGGCCCTTGGCCCTTCCTTCTTTCAGCACATCCAGGTCGAACTGCCCTTCGCTGGGCGCGTGGCCGGTAGAAAGCTGCTCAAAGAGGGTCTTTCGCTTCTCTGCGGCGAAGCTGTTTAGCCTCATTTTCTAAGTGTACTGGTCCTTTTACCGTGTAAGGCGTCGGCATTCTCACGGAATACAGCATCCGTGCGAGGATTTGCCCTTACCGGCAAAGAAGCGAGAGTGGGAGTGCCAGCCGCGAGGCCGACGATTGCTTCAGGAACGGACGGATGGATCAGGACGATCCAGACGCATTATGGGGAAGCCTTGGCCGCACAGGCTGTTAGGGCCGTATCACGGAGGATCGAATGTCATTTCGCATAAACACGAACGTCGACGCCATGAACACTTTGTTCAACCTTGGCCAGACGAGCTCAAAACTTAGTCAATCCATTACCCGACTGTCGACCGGTTTGCGGATCAACTCCGCAGCCGATGATCCGGCGGGTTTGATCATCTCCGAGAAGTTCAAGTCGGAGATCGGTGGAATCGACCAGGCGGTCCAGAACAGCCAGGACGCCATCAACTACTCGAAGACCGCTGAAGGCGCATTCAATGAGGTCAACAGCCTCCTGAACGATGCCCGTTCGCTGGCCGTCGCCTCTGCGAACAGCGCCACTCTGACGACTTCTCAGCTTCAGGCGAACCAAAGCTCGCTGAACTCAATCGTGTCGAGCATTACGCGGATCGCTCAAACAACCCAGTACGGCGCTAAGAACCTCCTCGACGGAAGCTCTGGCGTCACCGCTTCGGTGACCGACGGTGCCGACGTCGCCTCGCTTGGAATCGGCGGAACTTTTGGCGGAAATTCGCTCACCGCGAATGCGACTGTCACGCTGAACTCAGTGACAGCAGCGACTCAGGGATCTGTAAACTCTGCGGCCTTTGCAGCACTGACCACCGCGGTCAACACGGCCGGTTCGTTCACGATCAATGGCGTCACTTTCAACGCGAATGCTTCGACCACGGTCAGCGACGTGCTGAACATGGTGAACCAGGCGTCCGGCCAAACTGGTGTCAACGCCAGCTATGACGGCGCGAAGATCGTGTTCACGGCGAACCAGTACGGTTCGGTTGGCAAGGTCAACCTGACGGATGCCAACGGCGTGCTGCTTGCGGCCGCTGGCTCGGCCACCGGAACGGGCACGGATGCCCACGCTTCGGTGACGATCGGCTCGACGACCAACGTGCTGTTCACTGGCGGCGTTGGAGGAACGGACGGTCTGACGTTGACAGATGCCGACGGTAACACGATGAAGCTCACCGTTGCCGGCAACAGCTTCGGCAATACTGCCGCGGCGATCGGCCAGGCGCAAGTGGGCAGCGCTCAATTCCAAATCGGTGGCAACGCGGGCCAAACAGCCTCGCTGGCCATCGGCAACTTCGCTGCGACGAACCTCGGCAATGGCGCCGTGAGCGGTCTCTCGATGGCGAACCTCGACCTGACGACCGCGGCGGGTGCGAACGATGCCATCAAGGTTATCGACGCAGCTATCGACCAGGTGTCGAAAGCGCGAGGAGACATCGGCTCGTTCCAGAAGAATGTTCTCGAATCGAACATCCGCTCGCTGGGTGTCGCGAAAGAGAACCTGAGCGCCGCCGTGTCGGACATCCAGGACACGGACGTTGCTGCGGAAATGACGAACTACACCAAGCTGCAGATCCTTCAGCAGTCGGGTATGGCGATGCTCACTCAAGCGAACAACGCGCCCCAGTCCGTGCTTGCTCTGCTTCGCGGCTAAGCGAGCGGCGTCGACTATGAATCAGGGCTCCCGGCGAAAGTCGGGAGCCCTTTTTACTTACAAACCGCGCGATTTGTCGGTTGGCAATCTGTCCAGGTTGGCGTCCGAAACGCAGAAGATATCGGGCGACTGGGCACTTTGAAAGGTATATTTCGGTTCAATCAGTAAGTGCGGTTCGCCCATTCAGCAACCGAAGGAAGGAGATATGGGGAATGAATTGGTTCTCGTGACTGGTGCCGGAGGGTTTATCGGCGGTCACTTGGTCGGTCGATTGCTTTCTGAAGGATTTCGCGTCCGCGCGACCGACATCAAGCCGCTCGAGCGTTGGTATCAGCAGCATCCCGACGCCGAGAACTTGCAGTCGGACATGTCGCTGCTCGACGAGGCTCGCAAAGCCACCAAGGGCGTAGACATCGTCTACAACCTCGCCGCCGATATGGGAGGCATGGGCTTTATCGAAACACACAAAGCCGCGTGCATGCTCAGCGTTTTGATTAGCACGCACGTTCTCCTGGCGGCCAAAGAGAACGGGGTCAAGCGCTTCTTCTACTCTTCGAGCGCCTGCGTCTATAACGGCGACAAGCAGAAGGACGAGAACGTCACCGCGCTGAAGGAAGAGGATGCCTACCCTGCGCTCCCCGAGGACGGGTATGGCTGGGAGAAGCTGTTTACAGAACGTATGTGCCGGCACTTCCGAGAAGATTTCGGTCTTACGACGCGAGTCGCGAGGTTCCACAACGTCTATGGCCCACACGGAACGTATGCGGGCGGACGTGAGAAGGCGCCTGCGGCCATCTGCAGAAAGGTCATCGAATCCAAGATGTCGGGCGACCATACGATCGAGATCTGGGGTAACGGCCATCAGACGCGCAGCTTCATGTACATCGACGACTGCCTCAAGGGAGTGCGCAGCATCATGGACTCGAACATCGAGTACCCGATCAACCTCGGCAGCGACGAGCTTGTCTCGATCAACCAGCTCGTAGATATGGTCGAGGACATCGCGGGCATCAAGCTCAAGAGGTGCTATAACCTCGCAGCCCCGAAGGGCGTCAACGGACGAAACAGCGACAATACGCTGATTAAGAAAGAGCTTGGCTGGGCGCCGGACATCCGGCTGCGCGATGGCATGGAGAGGACTTACGCTTGGATCCACGACCAAATCGTCTCGGGCAAGAATCCTGACCAGTACAATTAAGTACAATTAAGCGCGGTGGGTGAGGGGTAATGGGTGACGGCCCAATCGTTCGACCGTCTCTCGCCCCTTACCTCGATTCGCGCGTTCCTGGATGAAAGTCGCCATTTTCGATCCCGAGCCTGGTGGGCATCACTTCGTGCTGCACGCGCGATATATCGTACGGGAGTGCCTTGCCCGCAACTGGGAGCTCGTGCTGGTCACCACCGAGGCAGCCAGAGCCCACTCAGCGTTCAAGCTTCTATCCAGCGAATTCGGCGAGCGTTTGCAAACGGCGGAAATGCCCGATCGCGACTTCAAGCACAAACGTTTCTCGATCGAGATGTTAGGAAAGAATTATCGCCGGTACGGAGCTTTCAGGGCGGGATATCGCAACCTCACCGCAAGGTTCTCGCCCGATGTGGTTTACGCGATTGCTCTCGAGCAAATCGACTTGGCGATGGCGGTGCTGGGCTCGCCCTTCGAGCGAACTCCGGTGTGCGGCATGTTGCTCGGCAAGCAGTTTCATCATCCTGAAATGGGAGTCGAGACGAAGATTGGCGGCGTGATCGACCGGTTTTCGCCCGGGCTATTTCGAAGGCTGCTGGAGAAACCTAACCTTAAGCGCCTGCTGACTATCGACGAATCGCTGTTTGAATTCGTGCGGAAACGAAAGCCAGAGGGGTATGAAAAGGTGCGCTACGTGCCCGACATCGCGGGATTCGCAGCCGCCGCTGATCGCTCAGCAGTCCGGGAATCCCTCGGGTTGAGCCCCGATGCTCATGGGATTCTTCTTTATGGCGTGCTTGGGTACAGGAAGGGGCTCGAGGAGGCCATCAGCGCCGTTGCCGACCCCGGTTGCCCTGCGAACGTGTGCCTCATCGTAGCCGGCAAGGGATCCGATTACGCGGAAGCGCAGTTTGCGCGCCCCGAGGCGCTCCGTCTGCGCGCCGAAGGGCGCCTTATCTCGATTCCTGGGTTCATAACCGACGAGCAGGAAGCAGAGCTTTTCGCGGCAGCGGATTCCGTTTGGATCGGCTACGTCACTTTCTCTGGGATGAGCGGTGTGCTCGTACAGGCCGGATCAATGGGGCTGCCTGTACTGGCCTGCAACGAGGGTTTGATCGGTTGGATGACCCGGCGCAGGAAGTGTGGACCAACGTTCGACCCTCGCTCCACCGCGCAAGCAGTCAGCGCAATCCGCGAGGTCTCGGAGGGCGAAGGGAGGGCGATGGGAGAGCGGGGCAGGGCTTTTGCCCACGAGCACACTCCTGAGGCTTTTTCTCGCCGCGTATGCGATGCCATCGAAGAAGCCGCCGGCTAGAAGAACAGCTCAGGCGCGAATTGCTCGAGTTCGGCCGATATCGGCATGGACGGCTGGGCTCCGGATCGCGTCGTCGAAATCGCGGCCGCGGCGTTCGCCAGCCGAATCGCGAGCTCGATCGGTCGGCCCTGGTACAGAAAGAGTGCCAGCGCCCCATTGAAACAATCCCCCGCTGCAGTCGCATCGACGGCTTTCACGGATCTGCCCTCGATGCGCAAGCTGGCTTCAGCATTCTTCCAGAAGCACCCGCCCGGCCCGAGGGTCACCACGACCTCCTTCACGCCGCGCGCCAGCAGCCGGTCGGCCGCTCTCTCCAGGCGAGAACTGTTCGACGGCTCGATTCCGGTCAGGAGTTGAAGCTCCTGCTCGTTTGGGGTCAAGATCTCCACTCTGCGAATCAGGTCGTTGGGCAGCGCGCGAGCCGGCGCGGGGTTTAGGATAAACAGCGCCTCTTTCCCGAGCGGCTGGAGGCAGCTGGTGGGAACCTCGAGCTGCGCGAGATGGACCGAGAATCCACTGGCCGCCCGTTCCACGTCCGTCGCCCGGACCAGCGAGTTCGCCCCCGGAGAAACGACGATCGTGTTCTGGCCCGATCCGTCCACGGTTATCGCTGCGATTCCCGAGGGAGCCTCGCGAGTGAAGGAAACCAGATCGGTTCGAACTCCGCAACCGATAAGACTGTTATGAAGCTCGTGACCGAAAGCATCATGGCCCAACTTGCCCAAGAAGCTGACGTCACCGCCGAGCTTCGCTATGGCAACCGCCTGGTTGGCGCCTTTCCCGCCGGGAATCGTTTGGAAATCGCTTCCGAGCAACGTCTCGCCCGGATATGGCAACCTTTCACATCGGACGACGAGGTCCATGTTCGCGCTGCCGACAACCAAGATTCCCGATGACTTCATCGCCGCTAGAATACATAGCGAATATAGCCCCAGGCCGGCGCGCGACACCGACCATGATCGAGGAGCTAAGGGAGCTTTGGCGCTTTCGCGAGCTGCTCATAAGCATGGTTCAGCGCGAGCTGCGCATCCGATACAAGAATTCGGCGCTTGGGTTCCTATGGTCTTTCGTCAATCCGCTGGCCACGACGGCGGTCATGACGCTTGTATTCAACAGGCTGTTGCAAAACGGCGTTGAGAACTACAGCGCGTACGTGTTGGCGGCCTATTTGCCGTTCATGTTTTTTCAGTCGAGCGTTCTGGATTCCGCCCAGTCGATCCTCGGCTCATTGCCCCTGGTGAAAAAGATCTACTTCCCCAGGGAGATTTTGCCTCTCGCCAGCGTTATCAGTAACTTCATCCACCTGCTGCTCGGCTTCGTGGTGTTCTTTCTGCTACTCCTTGGGGTGTACATTCTCCACCCGAAGGTAGTCCCATTTCAGCTCACGACGATCTACCTTCCGTTCCTGATGCTGATCAGCTTTATTTTGTCCGTGGGCCTGAGCCTCATCGTCAGCGCGCTCAACACGTATTACGAGGACGTGAAATACATGATGAGCGTGGCGATGTACCTGCTGTTCTTCCTCTGCCCGGTCATGTACTTCGAAGAAGGGATCGCAAACACGAACATGAACGTCCACAGCCACGGACTGTGGTTCAAGCTTTATAACTTGAATCCGGTCGCCGTGCTTTCAGACGCCTACCGGAAGATCCTACTCGCTCCGCAGCCGATCCATACTCCGAACGGACTGGCGCAGCCCCTGCCGATCATGTGGAATTACGTGGGGTACGCGTTCGTGATTTCAACGCTCATCATGATCGGCGGCTATCGGATGTTTAACCGGATGAAGTGGGGGTTCGTCGAAAGGCCTTGACACATCCAGCTATTGTCATTCGGGATCTGCGCAAGGAGTTCGTCGTGACGAACACCGCGATTGGCTCGCTCAAGACCCTTCTGCTGTGGTGGAAGCGTCGAAGCGTCATGCGCCTCGAGGTGCTAAAAGGGATCACCTTCGAGGTAGGCAAGGGGGAGTGCGTGGCAGTCGTTGGGCGCAACGGAGCAGGCAAGAGCACGCTGCTTTCACTGCTAGCTCGTATCTATCTGCCCACAAGCGGCTGCTTGGAGGTACGCGGCAGGGTTGCTCCGCTGTTGGAGCTAGGTGCGGGGTTCCATCCGGATCTGAGCGGCGCTGAGAATGTGTTCTTCAACGGGGTCGTTCTCGGCTTGACGCGCGCCGAGGTGAAGGAGCGCCTCGCAGCCATCGCCGCGTTCTCCGAGCTGCACGACCATATCTATGCGCCCGTGCGAACCTACTCGAGCGGGATGATTGCGAGATTGGGATTCGCCATAGCGGTGCATGCGGACGCGGACATCCTGCTGGTCGATGAAGTGCTTTCGGTCGGCGACTTCGAGTTCGAGCAGAAATGCAGGCGGAAGATCGAAGAGTTTCGGGAGAATGGCGGCACTATCCTGCTGGTGTCACACCACCACGAGACGATTGAGGAGGTGGCCGATCGCTGCATCTGGCTGCAGCATGGCCACATCCACATGGAAGGGTCGCCGCAGGAAGTCTTGAAAGCTTATCGGGCCAAAAGCGAGCCTGATCTCTAGTCCCTACCGAAGAGGCGCAAAGAGCACCTTAGCAAACAGTGAAGCTTGTTCGCGAAATCGCGGCCTCGTAAGGAGAGTCAACACGGAAGCAAGGCTCCAAAGGGCCAGCCGCGCAGCGGCCCCGATCCTGTCGATGATCAGGCATGCGAACGCAGCGCCGGCGCCATGATGAATGCGGAAGTACAGCTCTTTGCCCCGGTTGTATCTGCACACCGCGAGCCACCGGTTTGCGGCGCTGCTCGATCCGAGATCATGGGTGAATTGAGCCGAGGGCTCGTACACGATAGAGCCTCTCTTGCGCAGGCGCGCGCAGAGGTCGGTGTCTTCGCAGTAGAGGAAAAACCGTTCGTCGAAGCGCTCGCCGAAGGATGCGCGGGTCATCAGGCACGCGCCCATGACCTGCTCGCTGGGCTGCGGAGCCTGCGTGACCTGCCACTGGGCCAGAAGGCGGGGCGTAGTCCAGTAGGCGTGCACGAACCGTTCAAGGCCCGTCTGCTCGCAGATTAAGGCCCATAGTGTGAGCTTGTTCGCGGTGCTGTTTTGCAGGCTGCCATCCGGGTTCAGGAGCCTGCCGCCCGCAGCCGCGATCCCGGGTTCATCAAAGCACCGCGCGAGGGTTCCGACCGCCCCGGGCTCTGCGTAGGCATCGCTGTTCAGGTACAGAAGCAGCTTGCCAGTGGCATGCTCGGCCGCTCGGTTATTCGCCGGTCCGAAGCCGATGTTCTCGTTGCCAAGGATGAGATGAACATGCGGGAAGGTCTCCCTTACCATCTGTGCCGAGCCGTCCAACGATGCATTGTCGTAGACGATGATCTCCGACCCGACGCCTAGTGCTTCGAGGCACCGACGCAGTTTTTCGCGTGTGTTGAAACTCACGATCAGCACGCTGACGGAGGGCCCGGCCATACGAATCCCATGCTACAATATCGCTTCGATGTCAAGGGAGGTCCAGTTCACCCGAGAAGGGTTCGAGAAGCTCAAAGCAGAGCTGGAAGACCTCAAGGGCCCGGTCCGAATGAGGGTCGCAGAGGCCATCCGTGAGGCCAAGTCGCATGGCGACCTGCGCGAAAACGCGGCATATCATGAGGCCAAGCTGAACCAGCAGCGCCTGGACAGCAGGATAGCCGACCTCGAAAAGGCGCTTCAGCTCGCAAAGATCGTCGATCGACCAGAGGATGCGGCGAGCCTCGCCCACCTTGGCTCGAAAGTCCGCCTGAAGGATCTCGATTTTGACGATGAGTTCTCGGTGACCCTCGTGGGTTCGTTCGAAGCCGATCCGGCCAAGGACCTCATTTCGATAGGCTCTCCGCTGGGTGAAGCGCTTCTCGGACGAGAGCCGGGTAACGAGGTGGTTGTAGAGGCTCCTGCGGGCACGAGCAAATATCGCGTGCTCGCGGTGGAGTAGCAATTGACTCGCAGCGGCGCTTGCAAATCGACGCTCTTGACGGCTTTCCTCGTTTCCCTTTTTGGCTGCCAGGGGCTGGATATCACGGCCGAGCCGGACCAAGCGCCGGGTGTCAAGGACAAGAACAGCGTGGCTGCCCCCAAGTCTCTTGCTCCAACCGATTTAGCCCTGATTCGCGACACTGGCCGCGTTCTGGTTGGGGACGACTGGAATTCGGCGTTGCAGGTCTTTCCGGAACCGAAAGGTTCGTTCGAGATAGACGACACGCCTGCGGGCTTTCTGCGTCCCTACGGGTCGAAGGAGTGGGAGCGGGCGAAAGAGGGTTTTGGCACGATCTTATACGGCGACAAGATCGCTGTCGCCATGTATTCGCTGGATGGGGCCGATGTCGACCGCCTCGATTCCACCGTGCAGCGGTACACGAACGCGTTCCCAAACATTAAGCCGTCGATGTTTTTCGGCGCGCGCGTGAAGTACTGGTTTTGGCACCAGGCCAACCAGACACTAATGATTTCCGGCCTTTTGACGGACCGCGACGGCGTCAGGATGACGATCGCCCTGGGCGATGACATGCCGCTCGCCGCAATCGGCGTGACCGAAACGAGAGCCCAAGACGATTTGCCCAAGGTGGAGTCGCTGCTCTCGAGAAGCGCTCGGCCGAAACCTCGCTGATGCGAACAAATCGGGTCGTTCGGGAGTAGTACCAGTTACTCTGTAAACGAGGAGGTGGTGCACGAACGATGATAAGCAGTGAACATATGCACCAGGGAGGTTGTGGGTTTTAGCAGATCCGCAACCTTGTAGGAGGCGGTTCGTCATGAACCCACCCTCCCTGGAAGAATAACCCAAAGCCCCTTGCGCTAACCCGCGGGGGCTTTGTTCTTGTCTGCGCATCGGGCAAGCCGAGCGAGGTAGTTTGAGGGCATGCGATGCTGCGTCGTGATCCCTGCCCGAATGGCGAGCACGAGATTTCCCGGCAAACCGCTTTGCGATCTAGATGGCCGGCCCATGATCCAATGGGTAGCGGAAGCTGCGAAAGAATCGGGCATATCCGATTGCGTCGTCGTGGCCACTCCGGACCAAGAGATCCTGGATGTTTGCAAGTCGGCGGCGATCGATGCGGTGCGTACGCGGCTCGATCACCCCAGCGGCACCGACCGAATTGCGGAGGTTGCCGAAAGCGTCGATGCAGATGTGTACGTGAATGTGCAGGGAGATGAGCCCCTCGTTCGTCCGGAAACGATTTGCGCCTGCGCCGAGCCATTGCTGCGAGATGCCGAAATCCAGATGGGCAGCGTCTACGCGCCGTGCCCGGACGAACAGATCGAGAATCCGGCCGTGGTCAAAGTTGTGACTGACGACCAAAGCTTTGCGATGTATTTCAGCCGGTGCCCCATCCCGTTTCGACGAAACCCTTCCAGCGAGCCGGCGAAAAAACATGTGGGAATCTATGCGTATAGAAAGAAGACGCTGCTCTCATTTGCCAAATGGCAGCCGACCGAGCTCGAGAAAACCGAAGGGCTCGAGCAGCTAAGGTTCCTGGAGCATAGGGTCGGCATTTACATGGCGCTCGGCCAAGGCAGCGAGCAGGCAGTAGATACGCCCGAACAGGCAGAGCAGGTTCGCCGACTTCTGAAAGCGAGGCGGCTTGCCGCAGATATTCGTCTTAGCTAGAAAGGTCGACCGATAACAATATACTGAAGAGACCGCCGCACGATCCAACCATCGAAGTTTGGGTCCCGCTTGGCGCCGACTATGGCTGCGCCGTACGAGATTAGTCACGACTGGGAAGAGCCGGAGGAGCTGCACGAGCTACTCCAAGCAATCCGGGACCAACGCGACAACGCGAATCTCCGGAAAATCCGCTACGCGTACTATCTCGCCGAGTGGGCGCATCGGGGCCAATCCAGGTGCTCTGGAGAGGCGTTCATCCACCATCCTCTCGCGGTGACCAGGATCCTTGTCGACCTGAAAATGGACGACGATACGATCGCGGCCGCGCTGCTGCACGACGTGCTCGAGGATTCTTCAGAGATCAACCCCGAAAGGATCGCCTCAGAATTCGGCGAGCACGTGCTGGCTCTCGTCGAGGGCGTCACCAAGCTGAAGTTCAAGCCGCTGGGCGACATCACAGACAGGCAGCGCGCGGCTGCGGAGACGAGCCGCGCCGCTGAAAGCCTGCGCAAGATGCTCCTGGCGATGGCGCAGGACTTCCGCGTCATGGTCATCAAGCTGGCCGACCGGCTGCACAACATGCAAACGCTCGACGCGCTCCCGCCAGAGAAGCGCACGCGGATCGCTCGTGAGACGCTGGACATCTACGCGCCGCTTGCCGCCCGTCTGGGAATTTGGCAGCTCAAGTGGCAACTCGAGGACCTCGCATTCAAGCACCTACATCCGGCTGAATTTCAACGGGTGAGCGATCTCGTCGCCAAATCGCGCAAACAGCGCGAGCAGGAGCTCCAGGAAGCCATCGTAACGCTGAAGCAGAAGTTCGAGGAGCGCGGGCTGCCCATCATCGAGATGAGCGGTCGGCCCAAGCACCTGTACTCAATTTTCAACAAGATGGTCACTCAGAAGCTGCCATTTGACGAGATATACGATCTCTTGGCGGTGCGCATTATTGTCGAGGACATCCCTCAGTGCTACTTGGCGCTCGGAGTTGTTCACGAGATGTTTCAGCCGATCCCGGCTCTGTTCTACGACTACATTGCCAAGCCCAAGCCGAACGGATACCAGTCTCTCCATACGAAGGTGATGGGGCCGAATGGGCAGCCGCTGGAAGTGCAGATCCGCACCCGGGCCATGCATCAAGTGGCCGAATTCGGGGTGGCGGCACACTGGACTTACAAGGAAGGCAAAGCATCTCTCGACGAAACGAAAAGGCTCAAACAGCTTCGGGAGCAGCTTTTCGACTGGTCGTCGGACTCGCGTCTGTCCAGCGACTTCCTGAGATCCCTGTCCACGGACCTGTTCTCCGAGCAGGTTTTCGTCTTCACGCCGCGCGGCGACGTCATCGACCTGCCTAAAGGCTCGACTCCTGTCGATTTCGCATTCCGAGTGCATAGCCAGATTGGCATGACGCTGGTAAATGCCCGGGTCAACGGGGCGCACGTCCCGCTCAGCACGAGGCTCGAAAACGGCGACGTGGTCGAGCTGCACACGCGCTCGAACGCGCACCCCAGCCTCGACTGGCTGCAGTTCGTGCAGTCCGCGCATACTCGCGCCAAACTGCGGACCTACTTCCGGAAGCAGACAAAGGGCGAGGATGCCCAGCGCGGCAAGGAGATCCTCGAGCGCGAGCTGCGCACGCTGCGGCTCGATCCGAGAGATTATCTCGGTGAAGATCGCATGGCCAAGCTGGCCGAAACCATGGAAGGTTGCGAGACGCCGACGGACATTTACGCCAAGCTGGGCGCCGGCCTGATTTCCGCGCAGAGCGTAGTTTCCAAGCTGCGAGGCAACCCCCGCGAGCTCCCGTCGCCGGACCGCATCGAGGTCACGAAGACGAAGGAAGGGAAGATGACGCTCGTTACGAAGGGCGTCGAAAATGTTCTCGTCAACCGGGCGAAGTGCTGCAATCCGATTCCGGGCGACGACGTGGTCGGATACGTCACGAGGGGCAGGGGCATCATGATTCACCGTAAGGTATGCCCGAACGCCCTGCATTATTTGGCTTCGGAACCGGATCGACTGATTCCTTATGATTGGCCGAAGGATGGACAGGTTTATTCAGTGGCCCTGAAGATCGTTTCAGTGAACCGGATGGGCCTGCTGATGGACATATCGACCATCTTCGGCGAGTCGAAGACAGACGTTGCCGCGGCGCGCGTCCGGACGATGCAGAATCACACCGCGGAGATCGAGGTCACGCTCGAAGTGTCGGACACGCAGCACCTGTCGCACGTGATGACGAAGATCTCCAACTTCTCCGACGTTATTTCGATCAGTCGGCTGATGGGTCGCAGCTCGGCGAAGTAACCGTCCTACGGCCCGGCCAGCCAATTCTGAGAATCGAGCTCTCCGGGTCGGACCAGCGTGTAAGGCACAATCAGCAGAAACATCTCGTCCGTAGTCTGCTCACCGAAGCGGACTGTTTTCGGAGGATTGTTCGGGTTCCTTGGGTTTTCGAGTGAGTTGTCGAAAACAGCCTCGACTACCTCCTTCGTGCCTGCAGGTACACGAATCGGCTGCTTTAAAGAGTAGATGAGCTGCCAGTTAAAATCCCAATCGTCAACGAACACGAGCGGCTTGGTGGTACCGTCCGGAAACTCGAACCAGGATTTCATACTCCGTCCGAGCAGGTGCATGTGGGGCATCGCGCCATAAACCACCGTGTCGTTTTTATAGGTGTAAACCTTGCGGACCCGATAATTTTTGACGCCAGCCGGAATGTTGAGGTCGAACCGGAAGATCCAATTGAGCCCAACCTCGTGCTCCGGCTTCGGGCCAGTGTATAGGCCGAGCCTGGTCTGATCTTCCTCTGGTTTGCCGGTCTTATGGTAATGGACCTGCATCACCAGCGTGCCATGAGGAGGAATTTGGAATGCTGCGCCTTCAGGGGCGTAACGTGCTCGAACGCCGGGAGCCCACCCTCCAAGCGCCGATCGGGGGAGAAAACCCAATCCTCCCATTTCGGCGCTGTACCCTTCTTGGCCGTCAGCGTATTTCTTGAGGCAGCCATCTGCGCCTGAGCCCCCATCGACAAACGCAATCACATGGTGGACGATGCGCTTGTTCCCGGGCTTTACATCTATCGCCCGAACCCAGATCGGCTGGGAATTGTTCGTGTGAAACACGAAATTGCGATAGACGTCTGGGCCCTCGGCACTCAGCCGATAGGGCTTTGAAGGGCTCACGATCATGTCGGGCTTGCCCAGCGTCCAATCGCTAGAAAACGATGGCTCAGGCGGCGCCTTTTTGGGGTCGCCTTCCGGGCGAGTCGACTCGGCCCAGTTTTTCAGCGTTTCGATTTCGACCGGATCAAGCGTGTTCGCATCTTTGAAATCGGCGTAGCCTGGCACCGCTTTCCATGGCGGCATTTGATGCGATTGTGTGACCTGCCCGATCATAGGAGCCCACTTCTTTGCGTTTTCGTAACCTATAAGCGAAAACGGGGCTACCTCTCCGGGTCGGTGGCAAGTGACGCAGTGCTCGTTGAGGATCGAGGCGACGTGCTCGGCGTAATTCACCGTCGCTTTACTGGGCGCAGATCGGGAATGGTCCGGCTCAGGGCTAAGCCCGATCATGACGCAGCCAGCCACTGAAGCCACGAGTGCGGATAATCGCAAGATCACTGTTTCGATTGTACGCCGAACGCATCGGCGCATCAGCAAAGTCCCGCATGTTACGTGTGGCCGGCTGGGCGTCGCGCAGGGCGTAAACTCTGGCAGTGAACGGCACCTTGCAGAAATGGCTTGGCGATCAGATCGAGCAGCTCAAAGCTGAGAACCTGTACAAGGTTCCCAAGATCTTGGAGACGCCCGCCGGAGGACGCGTCCGAATGAACGGCAAGGAGGTTATCAACCTTTCGAGCAATAACTACCTGGGCCTCGCGAATCATCCGAAGGTGCGCCAGGCGGCCGAGGCGGCCATCGAAAAGTGGGGAGTCGGCGCAGGTGCCGTGCGATGGATCGGCGGCACGATGAGCGTGCACGAAGAGCTTGAAGAGCGCCTAGCGAAGTTCAAGCACGTAGAGGCCGTTCTTGTGTTCACCAGCGGATTTACCGCGAACGCGGGAACGATCCCCGCTGTGGTGACTGACAAAGACGTGATCATCTCGGACGAGCTGAACCACGCGTCGATCATCGACGGCGTCCGGCTGAGCGCCGCGAAGTACAAGAAGTCGGAAGGGTTCGTTTATTCGCACAAGGACATGGAGGGCCTGGAGAAGATTCTCAAGGGCGCCCAGTCCTTTCAGAAGCGAATGATCATCACGGATGGCGTCTTTTCGATGGACGGTGACATTGCGCCCCTGCCCGAGATCGTCCGTCTTGCGGAGCAGTACAACGCGTTCGTGATGGTAGACGATGCCCATGCCAGCGGTGTGCTCGGCAAGAATGGCGCGGGCACCACATCGCATTTCAATTTGTACGGTCGCGTAGACATCCAGCTTGGAACACTTAGCAAAGCGCTCGGCGTGGTGGGCGGCTACATCGCCGGCTCCGCAGTTCTTAAGGATTGGCTAATCAACCGGGGGAGGCCCTACCTTTTCAGCACCGCGCATCCGCCGATGGTCGCAGCCGCGCTAATCGCCGCGCTCGACATCATGGAAACGGACCCAGAGCCGATGAGACGGCTTTGGGAGAATACGCGCTGGTGGAAGTCAGCGCTGCAAGAAGCAGGGTTCGACACGATGGGTTCGGAGACGCCGATCACTCCGGTTTACGTCGGTGATGAAAAAGCCGCGCAGGAGATGGAGCGGGCTCTGTGGGACGAGGGGGTCTACGCGCTTTCGATCGTCTATCCCACCGTTGCAAAGGGCAAGGCGAGAATACGCACGATGCCTTCGGCGGCCCACTCGCACGAAGACCTCGAGGCCGCGCTTGCGGCTTTCGAGCGGGTCCGCGACCGATTGGCCAGGTAATTTGACCAGTTTTCGAAAAGGTCCTGTCCAAAAGACCTCCTTTCGCTACTAGTAGTATGGCGGGCGACTGCACCCGTCTTTCTGCTTGGTTCCTCATGGGCCAAAAAGGAGGAGATTGGATGAGCTATCATTTTTTGCGACTCGCGCTTCCCGCGTTGGTTCTCTGCGCGGCAGCCACTTCTCAAGGTGCAGAAGTTACGGTCCATATCGTTAACTTCGACTTCGTTTCCGGCCCGGGACAGGGTCATTTCGACCCGACGATCAACGTCGGTGACGACGTCAAGTGGGTGTGGGACGCGATCGACCACAGCACGACTTCGGTAGCCGGCATCGCCGAGAGCTGGAACTCGACCGTCAACCTGGACCCGAACTTCACGTTCACTCACACATTCACGCATGTGGGCGACTTTCAGTATTACTGTTTGATGCACGGGTTCGACAACGGCAACGGCACTGCCGGCGGCATGCATGGCACGATCCATGTTGTTCCGGAACCCGCTTCGATCGCAGCCCTCGCGCTCGGAGTCGGGCTCTTGGTTCGAAGGCGGCGACGCTAGCTTTTTCGCTCTTCGATCCCTCTCAAGGCGGCGGCGACTCTAGCCGCCGCCTCTTCGGCTTCCTGTATGCAGGAGAATCGGCCGAATGTAAAGCGGACGCCTTTCCTTGCTTGGCTGGGTGTGAACCCGCATGCCACAAGAACATGGCTAGGCTCGAGGCTGCCCGACGAGCAAGCGGCGCCGCTACCGGCGCTCACGCCGAGGCGATCCAGCACGATCAGCATCGTCTCGGCGTCGATTTCGGGAAATCGCACGTGCACATGGCCTGGGAGCGTGGGAGTATTTCTGCTGACGCTGGAAATCGCGCCCAAGGTTTCGATTGCCGCTCGGAAGGTGTCGGCAGCTTCGCGCTGGCACGAGTGCGAGCCCCCGGCCAGTTGACGGACCGCTTCTCCGAACCCGGCGATACCCACCAGATTCTCGGTTCCTCCGCGCAGCTCCCGCTCCTGTGCGCCGCCCGAGATTAGCGGACTCAGTTTGGTCCCTGGACGCACATAGAGCGCGCCCACGCCCTTGGGGCCATGAATCTTGTGTGCGGAAACCGATACCAGATCGGCACCGAGATCGGCTACCTTCCAGGGCAAGTCGGTTCCCAGAAACGTTTGGACGGCATCCGTGTGCAGCACGGCTCCATGGGCCGCACAAAGCTCGGCGATTTCGTTGATAGGATTTATCGATCCAAGCTCGTTGTTTGCGTGCATCACGCTGACCAACAGCACGTCTTCGGAGAGCAAATCCTCGAACTGCTGGAGGTCGACGCGTGCCTCCCGGTCGACGGGAATTTGTTCGACGCGGTATCCGAAAGCTGTGAGCAGCGGCTCGGTTTGTAACACGCAGTGATGCTCAGCGGCGCTCATGAGCACCCGGTCGCGTTCACCGCCACGGTGCGCGAGCGCAAGGCCGAGGATCGCGAGGTTCGCGGCTTCCGTGCCGCCCGAAGTAAAAGCCACTTCGGCAAACTCACACCCCAAAGACGAACTTACGATCTCCCTGGCTTCGTCGACGGCTTGCCGGGCTTTGCGGCCCTCAGCGTGCAGGCTCGACGGATTGCCGAAGCTGTCAGCCAGAAGCTCGCGCATCCGGTCGGCGACAGCGGGCAACACCGGTGCGGTGGCAGCATGGTCGAGATAAATTCGCTCCGCCATCGACTTACTTATATCAAGTGTGACGGGTGGAGGGCGGCCGGTGCTGAAGGCCGCTGGTCCGGAACGGAGTTATCTGACTCGAGCATGCCCAACTGTTCCCCGCTGGGAACTCAAGATTAATCCTCCGACGCTTCTTCAGCTTTGTCGGCTTTCTGAACGATGTCGCCCGGCTTGAACAGAATTCCTTGGAGCGTTTCCCGCCAAGCCTGGTTCTTGCGAAGCAAGAATTCCAGATCCATGCCGAAGTGCTTGAACTCCTCATGCTGCGCGTTCTTCATGATCGCGTGTGCCTGAGGGTCCTTCTCGACGAACATCCGCTGCTCGTACCAGTCGATCGCTTGCGCCTCTTCGATTAGGGAAAGGATCATTCTCGCGAATGTCCTAACTTCCTCGGAAAGCTCGTTCGGAGGCTCATGATATTGGTCGAATCCCATGATTACGACCGTTTATGCGCAGGGTTTTTCGTGTGCGCATGCTTGCCCAAATCATGCCAATCGCTCTCATCGATGTCGATGCCGTAATGTTCGGCGGCCCTTTTGATGTTGGCCCAGGCTTGATCTCGGTCTGCGTCGGACACGTTTTCCACCTGGTCGAATCTTGCCATGGCATTTCGCACGTGCGACGCGTCGGTCATTGGCTCTTTGCGCTGCTTCGGAAACGCGTAGGCACTGTCCGGAAGTGATTTCCGGTCGTCGGTGTCGAGCTCACCGTGCTTGGTGGATGGTTGCCAGGTTGCTTTCATTGTCCTATCTCTTTGACTTCGCCCGCCCGCGAATGTTTGGATCCCGCCGATTGCTTGCGCGGGATGCATAGAAAGCCAGCCCGCCGATCGCCGCGACCGCGACTCCGAAGACCACGAACGTCTTGGCAAGCTCCCGAGGCGGAATCGGCGCCCGGTTGAGCTCAGTCTCAGGAAAAGGCACTGGGCCCTGCCCATTAAGCCCCAATTGAATGACCTGGGCGAGGTGGAGCGCTTGCCGGTGCGTCGTCTGCGAAATCTGTTCGCGACAGCTAAAGCCGTCAGCTATCACGAGCTCTTCGTCCGCTGTGTTTCGGACCTCGGGCAACAGCACACGCTCGCCGCACTTCATTGCAACGTCGTAGTGCTCTCCGGCCTCGAATCCGAATGCGCCTGCCATGCCGCAGCATCCGGAATCTACTTCGCGCACTTTGACGCCCATCTTAGATAGAACGGATTCTTCGGCCGCCATTCCCATGATCGACTTCTGGTGGCAGTGTCCGTGCAGCAACGCGGAACGATTCAGCTTCGGCAGATGGAAGTCGGGGCACTCCTTTTCCAGGAATTCGCTGAGAAGATAGGTCTGTGCCTTGAGCCTCGATGCATCCTCGTCGTGCGGGAATAGATTCGTAAGCTCGTCACGAAACACCGCTGCGCAGCTCGGCTCGAGCACGATGATCGGGGTCCCGGCACGAATGTCTTCGCGTAGCGTCACAAGGATCCGGGCGAGCCATTGCTTCGCCTCGGTAAGAAAGCCATAGTCGTACAGCGGCCTTCCGCAGCACACGTCCTCCATGCAAGTCGAGACTTCGCAGCCCGCAGCCTCGAGCACTTCCACAGCTGCCTGTGCGGTCATCGGATGAAAGTGGTCGTTGAATGTATCCGGCCACAGAATCACTTTGCGCCCGCCGGTCTGTGTGCGCGGCCGCTGTTGGAACCATTCCCGGAAGGTGTACGGTGCGAAGGCTGGAATGCGCCGTTTCGGAGCGATGCCGATGACCTTCTTGGCGAAGCTACCGATTATCGGCGCGCGAGTTGCAAGATTTGCTACGAGCGGAAGCTTCGAGGCGAACTTTGCCCAAACGTGGATGAATCCGAACGCGAATGCGCTAAGGGGCCTCGAATGCTTCTTGTAATAGTGGCTTAGGAATTCGGCCTTGTATGTCGCCATATCCACTTGAACCGGGCACTCCCCCTTGCAGCCTTTGCAGGCTAGGCACAGATCGAGAGCATCCTTGACCTCCTTACTTTGCCACCCGGTCTGGATTTGGTCTCCGCGAATCATCTCACCCAGCAGCCGCGCGCGCCCACGGGTACTGTGCTTCTCCTCCATGGTCACCATGTAGCTGGGGCACATAGTGCCGCCTCCGTGCTTGCGGCAAGCGCCGGCGCCGACGCAGCGCCGCGACGCCTTCGAAAACGAATAGTCGTCATCCGAGAAGCTAAAGTGGGTGGTCACCTCCGGCGGGCTGAAATCCGGACCCTGGCTCAAGTTCTCGTCAAGCCGATATGGCGCTACGAGCTTGCCGGGATTCATCAGCCAGTCGGGATCCCAGATCTGCTTGAACTCGACGAAGGCCTGGATCATGTCGTCGCCGAACATCCGCTCCAGCAGCTCGCCGCGGGCCTGGCCGTCGCCGTGCTCGCCACTCAGTGAACCGTCGTAGTGGTGGACCAGATCGGCGGCTTCTTGGACGAAATGCCGATACTTCTCGACCCCAGCGGCAGTGTGCAGGTCGAATGTCAGCCTGGTATGAACGCAACCCTGTCCGAAGTGTCCGTAAAGAGAGCCCTCGTAGCCGTATGCTTCCATCAGCTTGCTGAAGTCGCGCAAATACGCGCCGAGCCGCTCAGGCGCGACTGCTGCATCTTCCCATCCCTCGTGGTTCTCCGGTTTGCCCGGAACTCTCGCAGTGGCGCCGAGTCCCTCTTCACGGAGATGCCAGACCAGCGCCTCGTGCTTCGCGTCGTCGAACAGCTTCATCGGCATCCCATTGTTCTTCTTGCCGACGTCGTCCATGAGAGACTTGGCCTGGGCATCCGAATCCTGTTTGTCTTTGCCGCCGAACTCCACGAGCAGCCAGGCATGTCCGGCGGGCATTAGTTCCATATCCTGCGGGTGCATGCCTTTGGCTTTCATGTCGTCGATGAACTCGCTGTCCATCGCTTCGAGGCCCACCGGCTTCCAGTTGAAGCATTCGGGCACAAAATCGGCGGCGGCGAAGATGTCTGGGAATCCCAGTACGAGAAGCGAGCGCGCGGGAGGGTTCGGGATGAGGTTGCATCGCGCCTCTAGAACCGTGACGAGGGTGCACTCCGATCCCACTAGTGCGCGAGCGATGTTGCACCCGTTTTCAGGCAGCAGGGCCGGCAAGTTGTACCCGGACACCCGTCTGGGGATGTCGGGAAATTTTTGGCGAATGAGGTCCGCATATTTGTCGCGAAACTCTTTCACCTTGCGATAGATCTCGCCTTTACGGCCCGGTTGGGCGCCGAGTGTTTCAAATTGTTCGTCGGTCGTGGGGCCAACCCAGAACCGTTCCCCGTCGTAGGTGACGATCTCCAGGGAGTCGATATTGTCACTTGTGCGGCCAGCCATCATCGAGTGGATTCCGCATGAGTTGTTGCCGATCATCCCGCCGAGAGTGCACCGAGTGTGCGTCGCGGGGTCGGGGCCGAATGTGAGCCCATGCTTCTTCGCCTCATCGCGCAGCGTGTCGAGCACGGTCCCCGGTTGCACGCTAGCCAAGCTGCGGCCAGCATCGATCGAGATCACGCGGTGCATGTATTTGGAAAAGTCGATCATCAGCGCGACATTCACGCTTTGGCCAGGTATGCCGGTACCACCACCACGGGCGACGATCGGGACACGATGCTTCTTCGCGAGGGCCACGGCTCGGACGGCGTCGTCCTTCGACTTCGGCACAACCACGCCGAGCGGCACCATTCGATAGTTCGAAGCGTCGTGCGCGTACATCCCCTTGCTGCCCGCGTCAAAGCGAACCTCACCTTCGATTGCAGCCTTTAGGTCTCGTTCGAGCGCCGCCAGATCGATCGTCTCGTGGGTGGGCGTGCCGATTTGGTCGCCTTCTAAAATCGTAGTAGGGGATGTTCTGAGCTCTATTCGCATGTTTCTCCAATGCCGGCCAACGTTGTGCGGTCCGATGCGCTACGCGATGCCTGTTCGGCGCACTTCGATCTGGTTTTTCCGCACGCGAGTCTCGAGGACGGGCTGTCGAAATGCCGACGGCCCCTCGATCACCGCGCCATCCTTGAGGCAAAAAAGCGTTCCGTGCCACGGACATCGGATGCCGCCGTCCTCGAGCGTTCCTTCCGAAAGCGGACCGCCGTAATGAGCGCATTGGTCGGCGAGCGCGTGGATACGGCCCGAGCGCTTCACCAGGACGATCGGCGAGCCTCCGGCTTCGCGCCGAACGATCTTGCCTTCGGGCAGCTCGGCTTCCGGCAGGACGGCTGTCCACTTTTCAGGAAGGTCTTCGGGCAGGGGAGCGTGATCGACCCCGACACGCTCGCGATAAACGAGCGTTCCTCCCAAGTAAGCAGCCAGTCCCGCGACGGCGTAGCCGCTCAGGCCGAGAAGCCTGCCTGCCGCTCTGTTGCCGCGCTTGCGTGCGACAAACGAAGCCCCAAACAGCGCCAAGCCGGCGACGTTCAATCCGGCGTGAACGAGCCCGACTCTGCGAGGTCTTTCTTCTTGCTTGAACACATGCCAATCGTTGAGCCCCGCAACTGCTGCCGCCGAAGCACCCACGATCCCGATGGCTACGGCGGCGTCGGCGCCGGCGTCGACAGAGTGGCTATCGGTTGCCATAGCTACGGCGTCCATGACCACTGCGGCGGTCCATGCGCCTGAAGGGATGTCCGTCAGATCGACGTGCAAGGGATGACTTTGAAACGTCCCAGCCAAGAACCGGCCGATCGGTCTGCCGAGCGGCCCCAGCGCTGCGAGCGCACTGCCGATCGCCCGCTGCACCGTCGAAGCGATCGGGTCGAGTCTGCTGTTCGACTCGATCCTCGCTAACGGCGATTGAGGGCGAGCGCCATCAGAGGAGCTCATGGATTTTGTCCCTGAAGAGAGTGAGCGCAATCTTGCCGCCGTTCGGCTCGCCTCTGATGAGCGCCTCTGCGAAGTGCTCCGTCTGCTTCAGAGTCACTTTCGGTGGCATCGGAGGCTCGAACGGATCGACGACTACTTCGACTACGCAAGGTCTTCCCGAGTTGAGGGCCTTCTCGAGCGTCGGTCGAATGTCTTCGGGCTGTTCGACGCTGAATCCCAAGCCGCCACAGGCCTCGGCGAACTTGGCAAAATCGATCGGATGCAGTGCTACGCCGTATTCAGGGTTGCCCAGGAATACGATCTGCTCCCACTTGATCTGCCCGAGCGTGTTGTTCTTGACGATCACGACGACAATCGGTAGGTCGTACTTGACGGCTGTAGCGAACTCGCCCATCAGCATCGTGAACCCGCCGTCTCCAACGAAAGCGATGGACTGCCGATTGGGATATGCGATCTGGGCTCCGATGGCGTAGGGAAGGCCCGGCGCCATCGTGGCCAGAGTGCCGGAGCAGCTAAACATCCGCTCGCCGCGGATGTCGAAGTGCCGAGCGATCCAGCTCGTAATCGTGCCCGAATCAGTAGAAACGATACAGTCGTCGGTGGCCAGATCCGATAGGACACGGGCGATCTGCTGTGGCTTGATCGGCGTCTCTTCTCGCTCGCGGGTCAGCATCAGTTCGTGCCAGCCCTTAACGTCACCCTGGATTTTTTCGATGAACTTCCGATTCTCGTTCCTCACGATGAGTGGAAGAAGCGCTTGCAACGTGACTTTCGAATCGCCGACCAGCCCGACCTCCACCGGGTACCGCAGCCCGATTCGATCGGCTTTATCGTCGATCTGGATTCCCACTGCTTGGTCGTGCTTAGGCAGGAACTCCATGTACGGGAACGAGGTGCCGATGAGAAGGATCGCGTCGCAGTCCTCCATGGCAGTCACCGACGGAGCCGTGCCGAGCAGCCCGAGACCGCCAGTGCAGTATGGGTGGTCGTCGGCGACGACAGCCTTCCCGAGCAGCGCTTTGACAATGGGGGCACCGAGCAGCTCAGCAAGCTCGATGACTTCCGCTCGAGCTCGCAAGGCGCCCTGACCGACCAGGATCACTGGCCGGGATGCGCCGTTTAGAATCTTAGCGGCTGCTTCAAGGTCCTCCATCGCTGGAGCGTTGGCAGTGCAATCCCAAGTGTTCGTGGTCATATGCTTGATCGCATGCATCGACCCATGGCCATCGGCGGACGCGTCCTGATAATCGACTGGGAAGCTGATATGGCTCACCGCGCGGTCGTTCAGGGCACGTCGGCACGCCTCGTTGGCCAGCATCTCAACTTGCAAGGGGTTGATAACTTCCTGGTTGTAGCCAGCCACGTCTTGAAAGAGCAGCGTCGTATTGACGTCCTGTTGGAACATCGAGCCTTGGAGGTCGGAGAAGGTTTGGCCCGTGATCGCGAGGACAGGCGCCTGGTCGGTCTTTGCGTCGTACAGGCCGTTTAGAAGGTGGATCGCACCCGGGCCGGAAGTCGCCAGACAGCAGCCGAGGCGACCGGTGTATTTCGCGTATCCGCACGCCATAAACGCGGCACCTTCCTCGTGCCGGGTTTGTATAAATCGTATGCGATCCTTGCGCTCGCGCAACGCCTCCATCACGCCGTTGATGCCGTCCCCGGGGATGCCGAACACTGTGTCGACTCCCCATCCCATGATCGTTTCGATCAGAACGTCCGAAGCGTTCTTGCCCATCCTGGTGCTCTCCTCTTATCGCTTGGAGTGTCGACGAGCCGCGTAAACCAGGCGAGCAACCGTATCGGCGCTTCATACGCGGCGCGACACCAATTGGGGGACCCGTAGAGGGCGAGCGATGTTCCTTAGAGATCGGAGCCGAGCGTCCGTCCATAGTAGTTCGCTACGTATTCCTTATATTCCTCGCTCTCCGTGATCGGCCGCCACCAAGCCTCGTTCTGCACATACCACCGGACGGTGTCACGAAGGCCCTGCTCGAACACTCGTTTGGGCGACCAGCCGAGCTTGCGAATTCGCAACGTTTCCATCGAGTAACGGGCGTCGTGAGCTCCGCCTCGAGGGTCGGGGATCTGCTTGACTAGAGAAGCATCCCGTCCTGTTTCTTCGAGCAGAATGCGCACAATGTCACGATTCGTCCGCTCGTTGTCGTCGCCGATGTTGTAAGCCTCGCCCGGACAGCCCTCGAGCAAGACCTGCAGGATGCCTTCTGCATGGTCTCGCACATGAATCCATTCGCGCACTTGCGACCCTTCGCCGTACAGCGGCACCTTCTTGGCGTCGATGAGGCGGGTCGCGAAAAATGGGATCAGCTTCTCAGGGAACTGATATGGACCGTACGTGTTGCCGCCGCGAGTAACGACCACGGGCGTTCCCCACGTGACAAAGTGCGCCCTACACTGAAGGTCTCCGGCTGCCTTGCTCGCGCTGTACGGAGTGTTGGGCTCGAGCGGGCTCTTCTCCGTGAACCGGCCAGAGCCTATAGAGCCGTACACCTCGTCAGTGCTGACGTGGACCACCTTGGCGATGCTTTCCCGTCGCGCTACGGTGAGCAGATTGTCGATGCCGATCGCGTTCGTCGTTAGGAAAGCGGACGAGTCGAGGATCGACCGGTCGTTATGCGTTTCCGCGGCGAAATTGACGATATGAGTTATGTGCTCGTCTCGGACAACGTTTGCTACTGCAGCAGGGTCCTCGACACGTGCGTGATAGAACCGGAAACGATCGTTCGATCGAAACCGTTCGAGGGTGGACAGGTTCCCAGAGTAAGTCAGCGCATCCAGGACGGCAAGGCGCTCGGCGACTTCATTTTCGAACACAGCGTCAACGAAATGCGAACCTATGAAGCCGGCGGCGCCGGTGACGAGCAACCTCATAGTTGGAACCTCGAATCGGCATCGGACTCATGCCTTATTTCGTCGACCGGCTCCGAGCGCCCTCGTCCAGCATAGAGCTTGTCCGGAACGTTGAAAACAAATGCGTCGCGGTCGCCCACGTTGCGGTATCCGTGGACGACTCCTGGCGGCACGATCACGAAAACCGGATTGTCTTCACCTACTCGAAGCACTTCGGCAGCCTCCGCGAAGCCTGGTCGGTTTTCCCAAAGGTGCAGCTCGTAACTGCCGTCAACGAAGGCGAACCCGTCGCTCTGCTCTCGGTGCTCGTGCGGCCCGCGGGACACACCGGGGTGCGTATAGCTGACATATCCCATCTCGGGCATGAAGTCCGGCGGCAGAGTATCCGAGCGAAATAGCTCGATAAGCCACCCCCGGGCGTCTTGGCGGGCGGTCAAGGGAATAACGAGCACTCCAGGGATTGTCAAGCGGCTCCTCGGCAGGCGGAACGTCTCAAACCGTATTTTGACATTGCCCGCAGGATCAATGCCAAACGAACTCGGCCCTGGAAACTGCAGTTTCCAGGGCCGAGGTGTTTCGCAAGTACGGGCTATTTGCCCGAGCTGCCCTTATGTTGATGGATTTTCGGCGTATGCGAGGCACCAGGACTCGGCTTGCCACCAGGCGTCTGGCTTTGGGAAGGAGTATTCGTTTGGGGGTTCGAATTGCCTGCGCTTCCGCCTTTCAGCTCCGCCAGCCTAGCCAGAGTTTCTTTGTTTAATCGCTTGCTCATACATGTCTCCAATGAGGGCCCTCTTGGCCCAAGGCTCATGCCGCCTATTCGGCTGAAAAACTTGTGCGCGATAGAATATTCGCGCGATCTTCGACATCTTTAGCGTCGATCGATATGGATCATTTCACGGGATCCTCCTACTACAAAGACGAACGACCGTCCTGCCACGGTTCAGTATGCACTTTGAGCGGCGCGTCGGTAAACTCTGCGCTTCCATGACAATCGACGAGCAGCTTGCCGTGCTTCGGCGAGGAACCACCGAGATTATCAGCGAAGCCGACCTCACCGCGAAGCTCGAGCTCGGCAGACCGCTGCGCGTCAAGCTGGGGGTCGACCCGACCGCGCGTGATGTCACATTGGGTTGGGCAGTCGTATTGCGGAAGCTCCGCGATTTTCAACGCCTTGGGCACATCGCATGCCTGATTATCGGGGACTTCACCGCCTTGATTGGGGACCCGAGCGGTAAGAGCAAGACGCGAAAGCAACTTACCCGCGAGGAGGTCCAGGCGAACGTCGATGCCGTTATGGATCAGATCGGGCTCATCCTGGATCGCGACAAGACGGAGATCTACTTCAACAAGGATTGGCTTGGCAAGATGACCTTCGAGGATGTCATTCGTCTGTGCTCCCGGTACACAGTGGCCCGAATCCTCGAGCGCGATGACTTCACGAAGCGGCTGGCTACGAACCGCCCGGTGGCGATGCACGAAATCCTGTACCCGCTTTGCCAGGGAATGGACTCGGTCGAGATCAGGGCTGATGTGGAGCTCGGTGGAAACGACCAGAAATTCAACAATCTCGTTGGCCGCACATTGATGGAGCAGTACGGGCTCGAGCCTCAGGTCGTGCTCCTCTGCCCGCTCTTGGTCGGCACTGACGGGGTCGAGAAGATGTCGCAGTCGCTCGGCAACTACGTATCGGTCATCGACAACCCGAACGACATGTTCGGAAAGACAATGAAGATCCCGGACGAATTGATCGAAAATTGGTTCGAGCTCTGTACCGACGTGCCGATGTCGGAGGTGCGTGCGATGCTGAACAGCAACTCGAATCCTCGCGACGCGAAGATGCGGCTCGGCCGCGAGATCGTAGCGCTATATCACGGAGAGGAGGCTGCCGAGGAAGCCGTCCGGTACTTCGTCGACACGTTCAGCAAAAGGCTCCAGCCCACGGAAGCCGAGGAAGCATCGGTGCCGGCGGATATCGTTGAGGGCGGTCAAGTTAAGGCCGCCGACCTGGTGTTCGCGCTTGGCCTCGCGCGAAGCAAGGGCCAAGCGCGGGACCTGATAAGAGCCGGAGCAGTTTCGCTCGAGGGGGACAAGATCTCGGAACCGTTTGGTGTGATTCCCCTAGAGGACTTGGAAGGAAAAGTGCTAAAGGTTGGAAAGCACCAATTCAGAAAGCTGACTCGGGCCTAGATTCACTTGCCCGCAACCGTAAGCTGGTCATCTACGGTCCAACCGTTGCCCAATTCGCCTTTAGCGATCTGCTCCGCGCGGGTTTTCTGCTCCGCGCTCGGGACGCTGCCTTTGAGTGTCACCGTGCTACCCGTCGTATCCACATCGATGTTGCGAGTATCTACGCCGACGGCTCCAACGAGCGCGGTCTTGACCTTCAGGGTTACGCCCGCCTCGTTTGCCTTCTGAGAAGCTGCTGCCGTCGTATTCTGAACATCAGTTTTCAGGGCTTTTTCAGTCGCCTGCGTTGCCACGGCCTGTTTCTGGGCGGCGTCGTTGTACTCCTGCTTCGCTTGCGGACTGCAGCCCAGCAGCACTGCCGCCAATAGAGCAGCGAGCAGCCGGGAAGCGATCGCTGGGGCGGTGTCTCGCATGTCGTTCGCCATAGAACACCCTTCGGCGCCAATCCGCCACTTTCAAGACTCGGGCACGGGTTTTCGGGTTCCCCGAGAGAAACCTCGGGGAACCGTTTCGATGTTCGTGAAGGGCAGTCTATCGAGCGTAAAACTCGATGACTTGCTGCTCTTGGAAGAACTTCGGAAAGTCCTCGCGCTCGGGCAAGGCGATGATCTTGCCTTTGAAGCCGGGCACGTCCGCTTCCATGTAGGCAGGGACCGGGGCGCCTTCGTAGTGGTTGTCGCGAGCGATTCGGCGGCTGGCCTCACGATCTCGAACCTCGACGACGTCTCCGACCTTCAGTGAAAAGCTCGGGATGTTGACAACCTTGCCGTTCACCATCACGTGGCAGTGGCTGACCATCTGCCTCGCTTGGAACGGCGTGCGCGCATATCCTAAGCGCCAGACCGCGGTGGCCAGACGGAGTTCCAGGAGCCGGAGGAAGTTCAGGCTGGTGTTCCCCGGAAGGCGCTGCGCCTTCTTGAACGTGTTCGCGAACTGGCGCTCCAACAGGTTGTAGTACCTGCGGATAACCTGCTTCGCCAGAAGCTGCTCGCCGTATTCGGACTGCCGTCGATCCTTCAGGTTCGGGCCATGCTGCCCGGCAGGATAGCCTCGCTTCGACGCGGGACTCTTTGGTCTGCCCCAGATGTCGTAGCCAACGGTCCGACAAATGTCCGTCTTTCTTCCTCGATAAGTCGCCATAAGCTGTTGTTTACAGAGCTTCAACTATACCCCATCCGCTGTTCCAAATCGGGTCCCGCGACCTCACCAAAACGACGACTCGAGTGAGGGCAGCAGTGAAGCAGTCGTACTTGCAGCAGATTTGGAACACGTCCTCTCACGCAAGACGTCTAGCATGCGGTAGGGGAGCTGGATCGCATGTGGGGTATCTTGCTGAGGTCGATTTACCGCGCCGGGGATTTTATGCGTTGCACTTGGCAAGAACCGGTATGCCGAACTTATGCGCGCGTTGGTAGAATTGCGGTTCCCGGTGGTGGCCCGTCCAAATGAACGGCCCCCATGGGAAGCCTGCCAAGGATGGAGGGTTTGCGATGAGTGCGTTTGTCATTAAGGGTGGTCGTAGCCTAGTTGGCGAAGTGGATGTCGCCGGAAGCAAGAATACGGCCCTGGCGCTTATGTCCGCTGTGGTGATGGTCGAAGGAACGACCGTACTGCACAACGTTCCGGACGTCTCCGACACCCGAACCAAAGCGAAGCTACTGGAAGTTTTCGGCGCGAAAGTCGAATGGCGGGAAGGGTCGATGTATATCGACTGTACCGCCATCTACCCCAGTGAAGCCGACGAAGAGATGGTGCGGTCTATCCGCACGTCGTTTTATCTCCTGGGTCCGCTCTTGGCGCGGTGCGGCCATGTAACTCTGCCGGCGCCTGGCGGATGCAAAATCGGCGCGAGGCCAGTGGACTTCCATATCAAGGGTCTTACTTCGCTGGGCGCCGACATCGATTTGAGCGGAGGAATCTATCGGGCCAAGACCGGCGGGCTCTCAGGCGCAGAAATCTATCTCGATATGCCGAGCGCCGGTGCGACACAGCATTTGATGACCGCGGCCACGCTCGCCAAGGGCGTCACGGTCATCGATAACGCAGCCATGGAACCCGAAGTGACCACGCTCGCGGCATTCCTGAACCGGCTTGGCGCGCGCATCGAGGGCGCCGGGACAGCCAAGATCACGATCCGCGGCGTCAAGCAGCTCGAGCCGAACGAATTCCGAGTCCCTGCAGACCGCCTCCAGGCGGGAACGTACATGATCGCCGGAGCGATGACCTTCGGCGACGTGACCGTGCGCGGCATATTGCCGGAAGAGCAGACAGCCCTCGTCAGCAAGCTGCGCGAGGCCGGTGCGGAAGTCAGCGACGGATCGGACTGGATCCGAGTCGCGGGCAGGGAGCCGCTGAAGGCAGTCAAGGTTAAGACGATGCCATACCCGGGCTTCCCGACCGACATGCAGCAGCCGATGGCGGGATCGCTAACGATCGCGGAAGGCACAAGCATCGTCGAGGAGACGATTTACGAAAGTCGCATCGGGCACGTGCAGGAACTCAACCGCATGGGCGCAGACATCCGCCAAGAGGGACGGTCGTCGATCATAAACGGCGTCGCATCTCTGAGAGGCGCAAACGTGGAGGCGAGCGATCTGCGCGCCGGAGCGGCTCTTGTGCTTGCCGGCCTCGTGGCTGACGGAACCACGATAGTGCGGAACCTCCATTTCATCGATCGGGGGTACGAGCGACTGGAAGATACGCTGACTTCGATGGGCGGCGAAATCGAGCGGGTTGCGCTCGCGGAGGCTGACGCATCGGTCCGGGCGAACGATACCAGCGCATAAGCTTAGCGCCTGAGCTGGGCATCGACCTCGGCACTTCGAACGTCCTCGTGTACCGAAGAGGCAAAGGCGTCGTGTTGGCCGAACCCAGCGTCGTGGCCCTCAGCGTCAACGCCGGCAGGCTGTTGGCATTTGGCAACGAGGCCAAAGAGATGCTGGGCCGTACTCCCGCAAACATTCAGGCCGTCCGGCCCCTGAAGGATGGCGTGATCGCGGACTACACGACTACGCTCAAGCTGCTCAAGCACATCTTCTCGGTATCGTGTCCCAGCCGGCTACCGATTCGCCCCAAGCCAACTGTGCTCCTCGTGGTTCCCAGCGGGGTCACGAACGTCGAGCGAAGGGCGTTCATGCAAGCCGCGAAGGAAGCTGGAGCGGGCATCGCGATGACGATCGAAGAGCCGATGGCTGCGGCTATCGGAGCCGGCCTCCCCGTGTCGGCGCCGGAGGGCAACATGGTGGTCGACATCGGTGGCGGGACCACTGATATCGCGGTTCTGTCGCTCGGAGGCACCGTGCTATCGCAGAGCCTGAGGCTAGGCGGAAACAAGATGGACGAAGCGATCGCCCGCCATTTGCGCACGGCGCACAGCTTGATGGTCGGTGACGCGACGGCCGAGGAGATCAAGATCAAGCTGGGTTCGGCTTGGCCGAGCGATCAGGAGATTCGGATGGAAGTTCGAGGACGCGATCTACTCGCCGGCCTGCCCAAGACGCTGGAGATATCGAGCGAAGAGGTGCGCGAAGCGCTTGCGGAACCGGTCCGACAGATCAACGAAAAGATTTGCCAAATGCTGGAGGAAACCCCACCCGAGCTGGCAGGGGACATAAGCCGCCTGGGTATTACGCTGACAGGCGGTGGCGCTTTGCTGCGGGGCTTGGATAGGCAGATCGCCCATTCGACCGATATGTCTGTGCATGTAGCCGACAACGCGCTAAACTGCGTGGCATTGGGCGCTGGAAAGGCGCTGGAAGAGCTAGACGTTATTCGCGACAGCGGAGCGGTGAGTACACTATGAAATCGATCGTTTTTCTCGGCATTGGAGTTGTTGCCGCAATTTGTCTGGCCCAGCAGCAGCCGAAGACCGGGCTCGCAAAGCCGCAGCAGAAGACGACCGCCGTGTCATCGGGACCCGTGACCGAGCGCGAGGCGAGGATCGTCTTTGGCAAGGTGGATTCTTTTCTCCTGCCCGTTGTTGGGAAAATGAGCCTCGAGCCGGCCTCGATGCACGATTCCAGCTCGCCGGCAACCCGCGATTCGGTGGCACGCCAGTTATGGCAGATCTTCGTAGCTGCCAAGCCGCATTTCAAATTCACGCCAAACAAGGTTGCTTTCGATCGCAAGCTGCTAAAAATTGACGACAGCGAGGACCTGGCGAATCTGGAGACCCTCATTTCCTGGGGGTGCGTCGCCAAGATCGGCCCGCTGGCCGTCGGCCCTCAGCGGTCGATGTCGATCAAAGAATTCGGTGACGCCGTGGGATTCTTTATGGCGCGCATCGCGCAGCTCACCCACATGCCTCAGTCTCGGTGGACCCCGATGTTGAACGACGGCACCGGGAGCTAAGGGCTGAAATAGAGGCAGGCCCCGGGGGTCGGGGCCTGTAGGGATTGGTCAGAGGAACAGCGGCGTTTCGCTCGCCGCACATCGAGTGTTGTTACAACTTTCGTGCCTGGACCTCGGGACGTCGTAAAACCAGCACTCTTACCGAATCTGCACAACCTTTCGGATTCCCGGCACAAGTGCCCGAAGCTGTTGCTCTACGCCCAGCTTCAAAGTGATTCCGGCCATAGGGCAACCGCTGCAGGTTCCTTTGAGACGAATTCTCACATCGCCCTCTTCCGAAACTCCGAGGAGCTGGATCTCACCCCCGTGCGAACGGGCATAGGCTTGCACCCCCCGCATAGCATCCTGAACGTCACGAAACAGGGGCCCGCACTCAGAAGGCGGGACCTCGTTTCGTCGCAATAGCTTTGATAGTATCGACAAGGGCTACGGTAGCAGAATTGTACTGCACGGCCCCATGCGAGCTCTGAGGCTATTTATGCCAGCGGCTCGAGCCGTGCTTTGTGCTCACTCGGTGGGTCGCGGCGTCGACACGTCGCTGCCGCATCCGATCTGCAGACACTCCTCGCCATCGAGTGGTGGTTGGCGCATGGTGGAGCGTAACTTTGCGCGAGCGAATGACCCGCGTGTGGCTCCAAGGTATCCGATGAGTTGTCCTCGACCGGTGTACGTCTACCCATCGACGGTTCGTCCCGCTTCTACGCACGTCCACCCATCGCCGAGTGGTCGAATGTGAATGGCCGTTCTTGGACCATCCCAGATGCAACCCATTGTCATGGCGGCCCTCGGCTTTCCAGTCCGAGTGGTCGCGCCGGCCCTGTCCGTGCCAATCGGAATGATGGGAGTTCCCATGATTTCGATGGTGGTCGTGGTCGGCGGCCCGCGCCGTCCCGATGAATGCCAGCCCCATCGATAAGGCTGCTACTACTGTCAACATCGTTGTCTTGGTCAGAGTCATCTTAGTGTCCCCTATCTCGTACTCAGACGACGTTCCGCGGACCAGGCTCCTAAAGCCATGAAATTGCGGCTCTCGTGGTGCGAGCAGTCTCGACCGGCGTGCGGGTAAAACGATGTATGACTCACCAGAAGGTGATCGTCGTCGACTTCGGCGGCCAGTACAGTCAACTCATCGTGCGCCGGGTGCGTGAGCTGGGAGTGTACTCGGAGATGATCCCCTGGACGGGGGCGCGAGGCGCACTCTGCGAACATAAGCCTGACGCCGTCATTCTCAGCGGGGGCCCCAAGTCAGTTTTGGAGCCTGGCGCTCCTTCGCTCGATCTATCCCTTCTCGAAGGCGTTCCCACGCTCGGCATCTGTTATGGTCTGCAGCTTTTAGCCGCGGGTCTGGGCGGCAAGGTGGAACGCGCCGACCAAAGGGAGTACGGCTTCAGAGTGCTGAGTCCCGTGGAAGGCACGCTCGTAGCCGGGCTCAAGTCGGGTCAGGTTTGGATGAGTCACGGCGATCAGGTGATCGCGGCGCCGCCCGGATTCATTGTTTCGGCTTCGACTGACTCGTGCCCGGTCGCTGCATTCGAGAATCCGGCCAAGGGAATATTCGGCGTGCAGTTCCATCCTGAGGTGTCGCACACCGTGGGGGGCAAGGAGGTGCTTCGCAGGTTCTTGTTCGACGTAGCAAAGTTGCGCGGCGACTGGACGAGGGAGAGCTTCATTTCAGACGAGCTCGAGTCGATCCGGGCCGTCGTAGGTCCGGAAGGGAAGGTCCTGTGCGCCGTTTCAGGCGGGGTGGACAGCGCCGTCATGGCGGCTCTGCTTATCAAGGCCATCGGGGAGCGTGCCGTGTGCGTCTTTGTCGACCATGGGCTGCTGCGGAAGAACGAAGCCGCGGAGGTCGAGGAAACTTTCCGGGGCCACTTCCACGCCAACCTCAAAGTTTTCCGGGAGCATGAGCGGTTCTTCAGCGCCCTCCGTGGATTGACCGATCCTGAAGTGAAGCGCAAAGCCGTAGGCGAGAACTTCGTGCGCGTGTTCGAAGACCACGCGGCCGAACTCCAAGGTTGCGACTATCTAGCTCAGGGAACGCTGTACCCGGACGTGATCGAGTCGGGGTCACCGACAGCGGCGAAGATCAAAACGCATCACAATGTCGGCGGCTTGCCGGCCTGGATGCGGATGAAGCTGATCGAGCCTCTCCGCTGGCTCTTCAAGGACGAGGTCCGGGAGGTCGGCAGAGCACTGGGAGTACCTGAATACATCGTATCGCGAGAGCCGTTTCCTGGCCCGGGCCTAGCCGTGCGGGTACTGGGAGAAGTGACGCCCGAGCGGGTGCGAAGTGTTCAGGACGCCGACTGGATATTTCGCGAAGAGCTGCGAAAGGAAGGTCTGAACCAGGGGATCTGGCAAAGCTATGCCGCGATCCTCGACGTGCGCAGTGTGGGAGTCATGGGGGACGAGCGCACATACGAGCAGCCAATTGTGCTGCGGGCGGTCGAAAGTGAGGACGCCATGACGGCCCGCGCCGTGGCCCTTCCGTTCGAAGCTTTGGAGCGAATCGCCGCGCGCATCGTCAATGAAGTCTCCGGCGTGAACAGGGTGTTCTACGACCTGACGAGCAAGCCACCGGCAACGATAGAGCTGGAGTAGCGGGAGCTATGCACAGGCTCTCGCCGATTCGATGATCGCGCGCGTGAATTCGGAAGTGCTGGCATTTCCGCCGAGGTCCTTGGTCAGGCATTCGCCTTCTGCGACAACGTTGAGGACCGCAGACGAGATCCGGTTCGCAAGCGTGTGCTCGCCGATGTGACGCAACATCATCGCGCTCGACAGCAGCAGGGCTGTCGGATTGGCGACTCCCATACCGGCTATATCGGGCGCGCTCCCGTGCACCGCCTCGAACACCGCGCACTTCTCGCCGATATTGGCGCCGGGCGCCAGTCCCAAGCCGCCGACCAGTCCTGCGCAGAGGTCGCTGACGATGTCGCCGTAAAGATTCTCGGTGACGAGCACGTCGAACTGCTCCGGCCGTGTGACGAGCTGCATGCAGCAGTTGTCCACGATGATGTCATCTGCCACCACTGTTGGAAAACCCTTCGCGGCTTCGTAGAATTCGCGCAGGAACATGCCGTCCGTTAGCTTCATGATGTTGGCTTTGTGAACGGCGGTGAGACGATTACGTCCTTGCTCGATGACGAGTTCGAATGCATATTTGAAGAGCCTTCGACAACCCGGTCGTGTGATGACCTTGATGGCCTGAGCGATGTCCGGGTGGGGTTGAAACTCAATGCCGGCGTACAGGTCTTCAGTGTTTTCGCGAACGATGACGAGGTCGATGTCCTTGTTCATGAATGGTCCGCGCACGCCGGGTAGGGTTTTGGCGGGGCGCACGTTCGCAAAAAGATCGAGAGCCTGTCGTAGGGCGACGTTGGCACTCGAGTGTCCGCCCCCTTTGGGAGTCGTAGTAGGGCTCTTCAGTGCATTCCCGATCTCACGAATCGCTTCGATTGTCTCTTCGGGCACGGCGGGCTTGCCCTTCTCGATCGCGCAGAGGCCGGCTTCGAGGCGCACCCAGGTGGGAGCAAACCCCACGCTTTCCAGAATCTCGAGGGTGGAGTCCATTATCTCCGGGCCGATGCCGTCGCCGGGAATTACCGCGATGCTGCGCTTGCTCATCGCCTCCAGTTTGACGGAAACTACAGCGTGGAGCACGACCCGTCGTCCAAAGGTCGGCACTCAATCGTCTACCAAGTTGAACGCATGTCTTCCGCGCGGGCGTAACGCCCGCTTCCGAGGTACGTAAAGAAAGTAAAAGGACCGTAAGCAATGAATTTGTATTCCATTCGCATGTTGAGTTCGGTCGCTGCGCTCGCACTGATCGCATCCGTCGCGGTGGCCCAAAGAGATCCTGGCGGCAGGCACAGAGGCGGAGGCGACGGCGGCGGAGGCGGCCATGTCGCTCCTCCGAGCGAGCATCATGATTCCGGCAACCGCGGAGGCGGCGGCGGTGGCGGTGGTTATTCTGGCAACCGAGGAGGCGGTGGCGGCTACTCAGGTGGCGGGGGCAACGGCGGCGGTGGCGGCTACTCGGGCGGAGGGGGCAACGGCGGAGATGGCGGTTACTCAGGTGGCGGCTATGGAGGCCAGGGTTCGAATCGCACGATCATCGGCAGGGACCGCGGACAAAGGGACCAGAGGAATCCGGTTTCCCGTAGCGGCGTCGTTCACTACGGAACGGTCTTCAACGGCCAGGCACGTGGCCGACAGGATCCGATCATTATTCGCCACACTCCGGACGGACGCCTCGGCGGGGCGATCGACCGGCGCGTTCGGAATCAGGAGCACGTCCGGTTGCGGGTCGGCGGCTGGAGAGTTGGCTACTACCACTACAACAATTGGTTCCGAGACGATTTCTTCTGCTACCCGTACTATGTTTTCGATCCGTTCGGATTAGACCGCGTGTATTTCTCGCCCTGGTACTACTATCCGTCCTGCCCGCCCTACATCAACTCGTCTCGCGTGGTGATCGTGAATGCGAACCCGTGGGGCACTTGGAACGGCGATGAATATCAGTGGCAGCGCGCCGACAGCTTCAACCACGGAAGCGACCTCGACTATGCGATCGCCGACATTCGGGATGCGTTCACTCGTGTGGACACCCAAGCCGTCGGCCGGCTGATTCCGCGCGATGGAACGATCGCGCTCTACATCGATGGGCAGTATCGATATTCGCTTCAGCCGAACGACTTTTATGACCTGTACATGGACGGCATCAAGAACGTCGAGACTCAGAGGTACGACATTCTGGATGTACGGTACGATGGCTACAATCGGGCGAAGGTTTATGCCCGCCACGAGTTTACGGACCCGTGGGGCGCTGTCAACACCGTGTACCACACCTATTCGCTGGAGCGTGAGCGCGGAGCCTATGTGATCCGCCAGTTCGAAACCAGCTCCACGCGCTCCTGGTAGAAGCCTCCGTCAAGTACGAACGGGCCGCACTTCGCGGCCCGTTTTCGCGCTTTCCAGGGCAGCCAACGCGATACTGACCGCCATCCTGGCATCCTGCGGGCTGACGGGTGGCGCTGTGCCTGCGTTGGCCGCATCGATGAACGAACGAAGCTCACGGTAGTAGGGGTCGTCCGTTGGTGAAAGCGGTGTTTCCAAGAAATTGGCGCCATCCATGTGGGTGCGAATCGCAGCTTCCCGCCGGCTGTCCCATTCAATCAATCCGGCGCTCCCCGCAACTTCGAATTTCGTTCGAAATCCACTCGGATCCATCCACGTCGCCTCGACGTGGCCCAGAGCTCCAGAGTCGAAGCTGAGCGTTGTGAGCGCATAGTCGGGTCCGGAGCCAACCAGGGCGGCGACCGAGCGAGCATAGACTCGGTCGACCTCGCCGAGGGTCCAACGCAGCCAGTCAAAATCGTGTATCGCCAGGTCGAGCAACACCCCCCCGGAACGCTCGTGCCGCATGAACCAGTCCTCGCGACCGCGCGGAGCCGCGCCGCCACGGCGCGTTCTGGCCGTTGCCGGTTTTCCCACAGCGCCAGACTCAATCAACTTGTGTCCAAGCTCGTATTCCGGAAAGAAGCGCAGAACCTGGCCCACGCTGAGTGGCACTTTCGCCTTGTCCGCTGCCTCGATGAGTTGGTCGCACTCCTCGAGCGTCCGAGCCATGGGCTTCTCGACGAACACCGCGCTGCCATTTGAAACCGCCTTGAGCGCGTAGGGAAGATGCAGGTCGGTCGGCAGGCACACGTCGATCATTTCGCATTGCGAGTAGAGATCTTCGGGGTTCGGAGTCGACGTCGCTCCCCACCGAGCGGAAAACTCGGCGAGCCGCTCCGGGTCCCGGTCGTGCACCAGGAGCTGGACGTCCTGCATCTTGCCGTACTGCCTCGCATGCACGTTCCCCATGCCGCCCGCTCCAAATAATCCGACTTTCATAAGCTTCCCAGCCTTTCATTTTGGCCCTACTCGCGGTGTCCTCGCCGTGGAGATACACTCGGACCATGGCGGCCCAGCCCCTCGATCGAAGTCCTAACGAGCAGTCCAGCTCAAGAATCTTCGTCGGACTTGGCGCTCTCAACGGGCTTCTGGCTGTCGGGGCGGGCGCATTCGGAGCGCACGCGCTCAAGGGCAGCTTGGAGCCGGAGGCTCTAAATGTGTGGCAGACGGCCGCGCATTACGAGCTCGTGCATGCCGTAATGCTGGTTGCCATCGGGGCGCTGGCTTCGAGATCGGCAGAATCCGCGCTCAGATGGAGCGGCTGGCTCATGTTCGCTGGGATGCTCGTATTCTCGGGAAGCCTTTATGCGCTCGCTCTAAGTCAAATCCGAACTTTGGCAGCCGTCACGCCGCTCGGAGGGGTGATGATGCTCGCCGGCTGGCTCTGCCTCGCCCTCTGGGCTTTTCGCCGCGCCTAAGGAGATCCGTCACCAAGCAAGCCACAAATGAATTCGAACGTTAGGTCGTTCCAGCCTGGCAGCCCTTCGTGCCCAAAATCCGGGTAGATCACCAGTTCCTTCTTCGAGCGGATTTTGTTATAGGTCGCGAATTGGCTCGACGGCGGGCAGATGCTGTCCATGAGCCCGACGGCAAAAAGGACCTCGGCGTGAATCCTCGGCGCCAAGTGCTGGATATCGATGTATCCGAGCCGAGTGAAAATCTCCTCCTCACGCTGATGCCTAGGATCGTGCCAGCGGAAGAACGAACGGAGCTCCTCATAGGCCTGGTTCGCAAGGTCCATCTCCCAGATACGCTGATAGTCGCACAGGAACGGATATGTTGGGGCAGCACGGCGGATCCGCGGCTCGAGCGCTGCGCACGCCAACGTCAGCGCTCCTCCTTGTGAGCCTCCCATCGCGCCAACGCGTTGCGCATCGACCGCCGGCATCGCCATCACAACACGAGCGATCTGGGCCGTATCGAGAAATATTTGCCGGTAAAGCAGCTTCTCGGGTGAGTCGTCCAGACCGCGCACAATGTGACCGCGTAAAGTCGTGCCTTGGACTCCGCCCGGATCCTCCGATCGCCCGCCTTGTCCTCTGCAGTCCATGGCGGCCACGGTAAAGCCGGCGGCCACGTAGCCGAGCTTATCGCTCCAGTCACCCGAGTGGGCACTGTATCCGTGGAACTGCAACACGGCTGGCGTCGGCGCGGGCCGGCGCTTGGGCAGAAGTAGCTTCGCAAAGATGCGCGCCCCACCAACGCCCGTGAACCAGAGCTCGAACGCCTCGGCAAAATCGACGGGTAACGGATGGGGGACAAGCTCTACGTTCGCATCGACGGCGTCCAACTCCGCAATTGCGCGGTCCCAGAACGGATCGAAGTCCGCGGGTCGTGGGTTCCGGCCCTGATAATGGTGAAGCTGGTCGAGTGGTAAATCTATGAGCGGCATGATTCGGCTAGCAGCCAAATAGGGACTTCGCACCTCGGAGGGCTTGGGCCATGCCTGCCTCCTTCACGCTGCATTCCAGGCTGACCCTTCCGTCGTACCCTAGTTCCGCCAGCCTTTGCACGAACCCAGCGAGGGACGCGTCGCCGGGTTGCGGGGCTTGCCGCTCCGCGCTTGCGAGATGCACGTGCGCCGGCCGGGTCGGAAGCTCCACAGCCCAATCGACCGAGCTCGGATGCCAGTCTGTGCCATGGTCCGACCGCCATTCGGCCAGCACGTGGTAGCTATCGGCGGTATAGGCAGTTCCTAGGGAAGCCAGCTCGCGGGCCAAGCTACTTAGGCGGTTTCCCACGTCGGTTTCCGTTGCGTTGAGCGATTCGGGAGCGACGACGATGCCGTACTCACTTGCCATCTTGGAAAGCTCGCTCGCTATTCGACAGAACTCCGATTGGGCCAGGTCAGCTTTCTGTTCCGCAGCCGCTCGCCGCGCCGCACCGCTGCCGATGACCATCGTTCTCACCCCAAGTGAAGCTGCGATAGGAAACAGCTTCGAGCCGTAAGCGGGCGCATCGTCGGCGCCCGGACCGAACAGCTGGAATCCTGATGGGAAGAATAGGTTCGTGGCCTCGACAGGAACGCCGGACAGCTCCGACGTTTGTTCCCGAAGGCGCGAGGCAGCAAGCTCCACGTAATCGAAGCCTGCGTCGAGGGCCCCGGTCACGTCCTCGTAGGAGCAGCACAAGCCGAATCTCATGAAACTTCAACTCTGCGACCGCCGTTCGCCGAGCTTTCGTAGATCGCGAGAATCACTTTAAGCGGCTCCAGCGCCATAGTGCCTGTTAGGAACGGCTCCCGGTCATCGATGATCGCTTGGGTGAAATCCTCGAGTTGCAGCCGGTGCTGCTCGCCCCACTCGGAAGTCCCATCGTCGTCGCTTTCGGCTTGGGCCGCAAGCCGGATATTCGGGGCCGGCTGCTGCATGACCCCGCCGCCGTAGAGCCCCTGGCCCGCAGCTTCGGGGTCGATTTGCCAGAGCTTCGTTCGGTCGCCGTCGATCACCACGGAGCCATGCTCTCCGTGTACCTCCAGGCGCTCGGTGAACCCCGGGTAGAACGATGTAGAAGACTGGATGATGCCGGAGGCCCCATTTCGGAACTCCACGATCGCTGCGGCGCTGTCCTCACACTCGATGTCGTGCGTCAGGGTGCGGGCTTGGCCCTGGACGGCCCTGACTCCGCCCATGATCCACTGAATCATGTCGATGTAGTGGATCGTTTGGTTCATGAGGCAGCCGCCGTCAAGCCCGCGGGTGCCACGCCAGTCGCCGGAGTCGTAATAGGCCTGGGTCCGGTACCACTTGACGTACGCGTCCCCCTGGAGAAGTTTGCCGAGCTCACCGGAGCCAGCGGCGTCGTGGAGCCTCCGGATTGCGCTCGAAAACCGGTGCTGAGAGATGCACGTGAGCTTGACGCCTTGCTTCGCGCATCGATCGACCAGGGCCCGGGCAGGTTCGAGATAAACGTCGATCGGCTTCTCGACAATCACGTGCTTTCCAGCGTTCGCAGCCTGCGTGCCGAGCTTTGCATGCATCCCGCTTGGCACGCACACGCAGACGGCATCGCACCGATCGAAGAGGTCCTCGATGCTCGGCGCCCAGGGAACTCCGTGCTTGTCGCTGGATTCACAGGCTTTCGCTCGGTCGACGTCGTAGACGCCTGAAACTGCGGCACCCTCGATCTTGCGCAGCGACTCGATATGTACGTTGTGGATGGCGCCGCACCCGACGATCCCATATCGGACGTTCATCGGCTGGCCTCATCGAGCAAGTGTCGAAGTGCGCGTGTCGCTTCACCGAAAAGCTGCCCGCCGGAAAAGCCGCCGAATGCCCCTGCCGCCGACAGATGGGGCTCGAGGGTGAGCGTGCCTTGCCAACCCTCGCGTGCGAGCAACCGGAACGTTTCTAGCATCTCGCCATCGCCTCGGCCGGCCGGCACAATGCTCCGGGTGGCCTCAACAGCGTCTTTGACATGCAGTGTGTCCAGGTAGGGGAGGATCCAGGGAAACCAGTCGCGCATCGGTCGGAGGCCTATCAGCACCGCGTTGGCGAAGTCGAATGCAGCGCGAAGTGAGGGGCCCCCAAGCTCCTTGAGAAGCAGCTTCGAGTGCTCCGGGTAGGCGCCCCAAAAAACTCCATCGTTTTCATGGAGCAGTACAACGCCTGCCTCGGTGGCCATCCGCACGTGCCGCCGCATCCAATCCATGATCTCGGCGTCGGTCGCGTCCCCTTGTTCGGGCGAAAACACCCTGATTTTCTCGACACCGAGGTAGTGGGCAATCTCGATCGCCCGGGCAAGCTTGCGATCTTCATTCTGACGCGCGTCCGGCGAGTACTTCACCTTATTGACCGGTGACCCGACGGCTTGAACGTGGAGACCCCGCGCGGAACACGCCTCCTTCACCCGATCCAAATCCGCATCCGATAGATCGAGCACGTTGACTCCGCCCACGCTTCGCAGGTCGAGGCCGGCAATGCCGAGCGTCCGTAAAGTATCTGTCTGCTCGTCCAGATTTGGGCTGATCTCATCGGCGAAACCGCTCAAGTGATATCCAGCGTCGGCGCTCATCGTGCGAACGTTACCAGAGTGCAAACCCAACCTGGACACTTGACTGCCTGTTGCCCAACGGCCCGGAAAGCAGGCAGAATAGACGGGCCAGCTCCACCACTTATGGAAAGTCCACGTCAGGTTGCCGGGGTGATTCTCGCCGCGGGAAAGGGCACTCGCATGAAGTCGGATTTGCCCAAAGGACTTCACCCGATCCTCGGCGTACCGATGCTGGAGCTGATCGGCCGTGCGATGAAGGGTGCGGGTGTTGCCAGGCCGATCGTAGTGATCGGCCACGGCGGGGAAGCGGTTCAACAGGCGCTAGGAACGGGCTATGAATATGTTTGGCAGCGCGAGCAGCTGGGCACGGGTCACGCGGCATCGATGGCGGCCGGGATCCTCGACGGCTTCGACGGGGAAGTGCTCGTTGTGCCCGGCGATGCGCCGCTGATCGAGTCCGAGACGCTTCAGGCGCTCTTGCAGCACCATAGGCGCGAAGCCGCGGCCTGCACTATGGCGATCGCCGAGTTGACCGATCCCACGGGGTACGGCCGAATCATTCGAAACTCGGCTGGAGTCGCTTGCAGGGTCGTTGAGGAAAAGGATGCCGACCCTGACCAGAAGCGGATCCGCGAAGTCTGCACCAGCTTCTACTGCTTCGATGCAGACGCTTTTCTGGGCGCTTTACCCAAATTGAAGAATACGAACGCTCAAGGTGAGTACTACCTGACCGATGTTCCGGAGATCCTTACCGAAACCGGCAAGAAGGTCGAGACATGGACGGTGCGCGACGACTCGCTGCTGATGGGCGTGAACGACCGCTATCAACTTGCTGAGGCCGGCCGTATCCTGCAAACGAGAATCGTTCGGCGACATGCACTGAACGGGGTGAGCTTCACGGGCGTCAACGCCGTGACCATCGGGCCAGACGTGACGATTGGAGTCGACACAATCATCGGGCCAGGGACCGTGCTGCTGGGCTCGACAGCCATCGGCGCACGATGCAGAATTGGGCCGAATGCGCAGATCGAAGATTCCCATATCGGTGATGGCGTGGTCGTGCTCATGAGCCTCGTTACCGAAGCGGAAATCGGGAACGAAGTGCGATGCGGTCCTTTCGCGAATCTCCGACCGAAGTCGCGGATAGGCGCGGGATCGAAGATCGGCAACTTCGTCGAGGTCAAGAACTCGACGCTCGCGCCGCTCGTTAGCGCCTCGCACCTGTCCTACATAGGGGATGCATCGGTAGGATCCCATACGAACGTCGGCGCGGGGACGATCACGTGCAATTACGACGGCTTTTCCAAGAACCGAACCGAAATCGGTGAGAATGTGTTCGTAGGCAGCAACTCGACGCTCGTCGCACCGCTCACTATTGGAGACGGCGCACTGATCGCGGCGGGTAGCGTCATCACTCAGAGCGTGCCGGCAGATGCCGGAGCATTCGGCAGGGCCAGGCAGGAGACCAAAGAGCAATGGGCAGCACAGTGGCGGAGAATCAAGAGGTCGGGCGACCGATAGAGTCCAGGTCCCTGGAAGGGATGAAGCTCTTTGCCGGCAATTCCAACCGCGAGCTTGCCAGCAAAGTGGCAGCGCGCCTAGGGATCCAGCTCGGGCGCCTGACTTCTACGAAGTTCGCGGACGGAGAGATCCGCGTGCTCGTCGACGAATCGGCCCGCGGCAACGACGTGTTCCTCTTGCAGTCGACGTGCGCTCCGACGAACGACAACTGCATGGAGTTGTTCATCATGCTCGATGCGTTCCGACGGGCTTCCGCACGCAGGATTACCGTTGTCGTGCCTTATTACGGTTACGCGAGGCAGGACAAAAAGGTGAAGCCCCGCGAGCCGATCACCGCCAGGCTTGTGGCAGACATTATCCAGATGAGCGGCGCCGACCGAGTGGTTGCCGTCGACCTGCACGCCGACCAGATTCAAGGATTCTTCAACATCGCTGTCGACCACCTCTACGGCGGGCCGATCATCGGTGACTACTTCGTACGTCAGGGACTTCGTGAGGATCCGAACGTTGTCGTCGTGAGCCCGGACGTCGCCGGAGTCGGCAGGGCCAAAGCACTTGCGGACCGGTTGCGATGCCCGTTCGTGGTTATCGCGAAGAGGCGGCCCGCACCAAACAAGGTCGAAGTCGTGGAAATCGTTGGAGACTTCGTAGGCAAGAAGTGTGTGATGATCGATGACATGATCGACACCGGAGGATCGATCGTCACAGGCGCCCAGGCTCTCATGGATCGAGGAGCGCGAGAGGTGATCGCGTGCTGCACGCACCCCGTATTCAGCATGGACGCATCGGTAAGGCTCGAAGGTAGCTGCATATCAAAGGTGGTGTCCCTCGATACGATCCCTATTCCTGAGTCGAAGCAGTTCGAAAAGCTGACGACGCTGTCGGTGGCGCCATTGCTCGCGGACGCTATTCGGCGGATCTATCTGAACGAGTCGGTGAGCGAGCTTTTCCACGATTGGCGCTGAACCTGCGCTTCGACGATTTTAAGCTGCCATGGGAACTCAAGCAACTTCGGGGTGCGAATCCTTCTCATGGTCCGTCCGTCTATCTGACACCGCGCCGACGAAGCGCTATGCCGTGTTGGCAGTGGCTATCGCCGCGGGTCTGCTGGGGTTCGCGCTGTTTCGGCACCCTTTGTTCGGATTGCTCGGGTTTGCTATGATCTTTGGGGCAACTACTGAATATTGGCTAGGCTCGCGCTACGAGATCGGGCCGAACGGTGTCTCAGCGAGAACGGGCGTCAGCGTGACCTCGATGCGGTGGGATGAGGCGAAGCGCATAGAAGTGAGACCGACCACAATTTGTGTTTCCCCGCTCGAGACGGCTGGAAGAATGGACGCTTTCCGAGGGGTAACGATAAGGACGACCGCGGAGTGCAGGGCGCGGGTCATCGAGATAATCAGAGCCTGCAGTGGTAAAGATGTTCGAATACTGGGACAATGAACTGACCCCGGAGGAGACCGAGCGCCTTTTGGATAAGGCAGCGGCCGAAGTCCGGAAGCGGAAGCTTCAGGTGCCAGCCATCCTCGCACTCGAGATGCATAAGCCGCTCGCTTACGTTGCCGGAACCGCAGCTACGGTGTTTGCGCCGTTTCTTGTTCCGATGCTGGGCTACGATACGGTGCACGATTACACCCGGGTGCTAAGCAAGCGCGCAAACATCGAGACTTTGCTTAGAAAGCTGGAATCCGACCCGACACCCTTGGAGGCCGTAACCTAATGCCGTTCGATCTGGGCTCGTTGCCGATGGCGCAGATCTACGAAGGCGCCCAATATCTGGACACTGGCTGGTTCAGCCGAGTGTTTACGCTCGTGTTGGTGGCATTCGTGTTGCTCAATATCAAGCGCGCGAAATCCGGTAAGGACCTTTACATCCGCAGAATCGCGGGCCTGAACGCTATCGACGAGGCGGTCGGCCGGGCAACCGAGATGGGCCGGCCGGTACTGATGGTGCCTGGCCTCAGCGGCATGAACGCGATCGTCGTCCAGGCCCTGAACATTTTCGTTTACGTGACGCGTCTCTGCGCGCGATTCGCGAATCCGATTTTGGTGTGCTGCGCAGACGCGGCGGTTTACACGGTTGCGCAGGAGATGATTCGCGACACTTACCAGCAAGAGGGCGCGATCGAGCGGTACGACACTGACTCTGTTCGGTTCATCTCCGACCGTCAGTTCGCGTTTGCAGCGGGCGTCTCGGGACTCATACAGCGCGAACAGGCTGCGGCGACTTTCTTCATGGGTGCGTTCTACGCGGAATCTCTAATTTTCGCCGAAACCGCCAATTCGACCGGAGCCATCCAAATCGCGAGTTCCACTGAGACGACGCAGACGCCGTTCTTTATTGCCGCGTGCGACTACGTCCTTATCGGAGACGAGTTCTATGCGGCCTCGGCATACCTTACGCGCCAGCCGATCTTGGTCGGGAGCCTCGTCGGACAAGACTGGAGCAAGATCTTGATCGCTGCGACTGCGCTCGCAGGAGCATTGAACGTGACGGCGATTGTCGGTCCGTTCACGGGCGCGCAGGCGACTTTCGAAAAGACGGCCGGCGTGATCGCTCCGGTAAAGGCGCCGAGGGCCGTGGCTCCTAGCGACGCGTTCATGCAGCACCTGCTCCAGGGTCAAGGCGGCGCGATGATTTCGAAGACGCTAACGAAGCCTCAACGGCCGAAAGATCCGGACTACCATCCGGTCGGAGGGGGCTCTTAATGGACCTCCTCGCACAGGCTGGAGCCGGACTTAATTTCTGGAACGCTCCGAGCGGCTCCGCTGAACTGATCATCAAGATCGTGCTTGCCCTTGTTTTGTCGGGGGCATTCTTTTTCGGTTTGATCGCCGCGCCCGCGAATTTGCGCCGGCCGATCGTCGGCGTGTTCACATTCTTGGCGGGCCTTTTTTACGTCACGTACTGGCTCTGGCCGTCGGCGATTGCGCGTGACCCCGGTCAGGCGCCGCTCAATCCGGTGGAGGGTGTCGCGTTCTGGCTCGAGGACGCGCTCCCGCAGGTTGCAAATTTCTCGAACATCCTAACGGCGTTCCTTCTCGGACTCGGGGTGTACTCGGTCGCCAGAATCCACGTTGGCAAGCTCGTGAAGCGGCAGCGCGATTGGGAGTTCAGCCTCGTGCTGATCGCCTCAATGCTTCTCATGATCCTGTTCGGCTATTGGAACTGGTTCAACCGGCACTCGCCCACAGGAGGCTTGCTCGAGGATCCGGCGAACTGGCATTTCCAGCAATTCGCCAGCGACATGCTATTCGACGGGCTTTTGCAGCAGATGGACGCGGCGATGTTCTCGATGATCGCGTTCTACATCCTCTCGGCTGCATACCGCGCGTTCAGAATCCGTTCGGTCGAGGCCACGATTCTCCTGGCCGCAGCGCTGATCGTAATGCTTAGCCTAATGGGGGCCGTGGCTTACAAATGGGGAAATAACAGCTTCATTCAAACACATCCGAACCTGAGTCTCGAAGCGATCGCAGGCTGGCTGAGCGACAACGTTCAGACTCCAAGCATTCGAGGAATCGACTTCGGAGTCGGCATCGGATCGTTGGCCATGGGCCTACGCATCTGGCTCAACCTCGAGCGACAGGAGGCTTCCTAAATGGCAACCCCGGACTCCTCGATCGGCGCAAAGCTGCAATCCTTGCCGCGCACGCTGCTGTACCTGATTCTTTTGCTGGCGACTTCGCTTCCGCTGATTTACGGCGAGTTGGCTGGTGGTGTGTCAGTGCCGAATCAGCCGCTAGGGGCCGCCGTGGACTTCTACGCCGCGCTGATGAAAATCCCCCCGGGCAAGACGGTGCTGCTGGAAACGGACTGGACAAACTCCACCCGCGGCGAGAACGGTGGCGAGTTCGATGCGATTCTTCGCATCCTTATGGCGAGGGGAATCAAGTTCGCAGTCTTTTCCACGGCCGATCCGCAGGCGCCGCAAGTGGCGATGGACGACATCGCCACGATCAACGCCCTGAGGGTCCAGAAGGGGCAGAAGGCTTACGTACGCTGGACCGATTGGGTGAATCTCGGATACTTCCCAAATTCTGAAGGAACTCTCAACGCTCTCGCGGGAAACCTGGCGACTGCCTTTAACGGCAAGAAGGATGTTAAGCCCGGGGGCGGCCTCGTCGACGTGTTCGAGTCCCCAGTTCTTAAGGGGTACACAAAGCTTACGGACATCCCGGCGGTGATCTTGGTTACCGCATCGGCCACCAGCACCGTAATGATCGAGCGGCTATCCGGGAAGGTGCCTCTGGACTTCATGGTGACCGGCGTTATGGGGCCGGAGACGCAGGTTTATTACTCGTCGAAGCAACTCGAGGGACTCGTCATCGGCCTGAAGGGCGTGTACGACCTCGAGACTTTGATGAAACAGGGGCTGAATGGCCAAGGCCCCGACGCAGTACCGAGCCAGAAATATGCCGGCCTAGACGTCCCGCCGGTCAACGATAACCTTGGGACAGGGAAAGGCTCGGCGTACTATCCCACTCTGCACTTCGCGCTCGCGCTGCTGATCCTTGCGGTCATCGTCGGCAACGTGGGCATGCTGCTTACCCGCAAGAGGACTGCTCAATGAGCGTCGAAACCTACCGATTCATCAAGCTGACCGTAGGCGTGCTCGCCACTCTCGGGCTGTACTCCGCGCTGTATCGCGAGAACAAGTTCTACAGGTTCTTCGAGCACGTGTTTCTGGGGCTCGCCGTCGGGTACGCGGTCGTCGCGCTTTGGACGGAAACGCTCTACGACCTTTGGTGGACCAAGATGATGGGCTCGACGGCAGCAGTTGGCCAAGTGGCCACGCCGGGGTATTGGGGCTGGATCGTTCTGCTGCCTATCGGCCTCTTGGGCTATTTCGTCTTCTCCTCCAAGAACAACTGGGTGAGCCGGATCCCGATCGGGATCATTCTCGGGCTTTGGTCCGGCCAGCAGCTCCAGGTGTGGTTTACGCGCTACGGTCCGCAGATGGTGAAGCAGATGGTGCCGCTGCTGCCCACGACGTCCGAGCTATTCCACCCGGTGACGACAGGCATGACGCCGGCGCAAGTCGCCACGGTGGATTCGACGGTTTACGTTTCGCAGGCGATCACGAACATTATCGTGACGGTCACGTTCATCTCCGTCCTCAGCTATTTCCTGTTCAGCTTCGACTTGAAGAACAGGTTTCTCAAGAATGCCACCACGCTCGGCAGATGGCTGCTCATGATTGGTTTCGGAGCGATTTTCGGCTCCACGGTCATGATGCGGTTCACCCTGCTGATCGACCGCATGTACTTCGTGTGGATCGAGTGGCTGATGAAAGCCATTCTCCACAAGTAGAAGAGTCCTCGGAACGCGGTCCCTCATGGCAGAGCAGATCGTTCACGCCATAGTGCTTCGCCGCCGAGACTCGGGCGAGTCGGATCGGCGGCTCACTGTGCTAACGGAAGAGCAAGGCAAGCTGGACGTGGTGGCCAAAGGCGCCCGGAAAGCCGCGTCGCGCCTCGCAGGGTCCTCCGATCCGCTCACCGCGGCGGTTATGAACCTGGCCCTCGGAAAGCGCAACCTGTTCGTAACTCAAGCCCAGCCGCTGTCGAGCTTTCGGAAGCTGCGGAGCGATTTCGAGCGCTTGAGCCTCGCCTTGGCCTTTGCCGAGCTTGTCGCCAGCGTCGCTCCGTACGAGCAGCCGTTCCCGGAAGCCTATGAGTTGCTTATGCGCTCCCTGCGCCTTCTGGAGACCCACGAGAAGCCGGTGGTCGCCTTGGTCTGGGCGGAGCTGCAGCTTCTCTCCGTTTCCGGGTTTATGCCGCAGTTCGCGTTCAGCGCTGTAAGCGGTAAGCCGGTGTCGGAAGCCGAAGCGTTCCTGTCGCCTCGCGCGGGAGGCTATGTCGCGGACGACGAGGCGAACCCATATTCCGATCGGATTCGGTACCGCGCAGAGGTGCTTTATGGGTTGCAAAAAACTGCCGAGCTGGACGACCCACCGGCCAACTTGAAGTTTGCCGTGGAATGCCTCTCGGCGCTGATGCCGTTTTGGCGGGAGGTCGCCGAGGCTCCGCTGCCCGCCAACGAGGCCGCCGTAGTGGAGGCCCGGCACGGATAGCGCTCTCCTTCGGCGTAGTAGAATCAGTTCTCGATGGTAAGGCCCGCTTGGTTCGCCGTTTTCTCAGGTCTTGTCGCGTTGGGCGCCTTGTGGAGCT
>JAICWL010000083.1 GCA_025934835.1 Fimbriimonadaceae bacterium | reverse complement strand
GGCGCGGCCATCATGGGCATTGGCGCGGCGCTTTTCGAAGCGATCGATTTCGCCGACGACAAGATCATCACCGACCGCCTGTCGAAGTACCGAGTGCCACGCTACACCGATGTGCCGGCGCTCGACGTGGTATTGCTCGACCGCAAAGACCTACCCAGCGATGGAGCCGGCGAGACGCCGATCATCGCCATCGCCCCGGCTATCGGGAACGCGATTTTCGATGCTACGGGCGAGCGGCCGCGGACATTGCCGATGGGCGTGGGGAAGCGGCACTAACGTTAGTCTGGAGCGTCGGAAGGTTGCATTGTCGGAGTGCTGGAGCGGAACGGGCGGCGCCGAACGGCGATGCGTGGCTAGCGACGGCCCGGACACCGAGCAGCAAGCACACCCCAATCGGCCCCAAAGAGCGATCCGTCTACGCCATGATGCCGGTGACCAGGTCGCCGTACACGTCCGTCAGGCGGAAGTCACGGCCCTGGTAGCGGTACGTCAGCTTGGTGTGGTCGATGCCCAAAATGTTGAGCATCGTGGCGTGCAGATCGTGCACGCTGACCGGATTCTCGACGATGTTGTAGCAGTAGTCGTCGGTCTTGCCGTACGCAACGCCGCGCTTGATGCCCGCGCCGGTCATCCACACGGTGAAGCACCTCGGATGGTGGTCTCGGCCGTAATTGTCCATCGAAAGCTCGCCCTGCGAGTAGACCGTGCGCCCGAATTCGCCGCCCCAAACGAGCAGCGTCTCGTCCAGTAGCCCGCGCTGCTTGAGGTCCTTCACGAGCGCGGCCGTCGGCTGATCGGTGTCATAGGTCTGACCCTTGATGGCTCGCGGCAGATCGAAGTGCTGGTCCCAGCCCATATGGAAGAGCTGCACGAAGCGCACCCCGCGCTCCGAGAGCCTGCGTGCCAACAGGCAGTTGTACGCATACGTGCCCGGCTTGTGAACCTCGGGGCCGTACATCTCGAGGATCGAGGAAGGTTCTTTCGAGATGTCGGTGAGCTCGGGGACCGACGTCTGCATACGGAAAGCCAGCTCGTACTGGGAAATGCGCGTCGAGATTTCCGGGTCGCCCACGGAAGCGAGCTTGATCTTGTTCAGGCTTGCCAGGTCGTCGAGCATGTCACGGCGCGTGGTGCGGTCGACACCCTCGGGATCGGAAAGGAACAGCACGGGGTCGCCGGCGCTGCGGAGCTTGACGCCTTGATGTTGTGTTGGCAGGAATCCCGAGCCCCACAGCCGGTCGTACAGCGGCTGGTCGTCTTTGCGGCCGGTGCCGACCGAAGTCAGCACCACGAACGACGGCAGGTCCTGATTCTCGGTTCCCAGCCCATACGCCAGCCACGAGCCGATGCTGGGGCGGCCCGCAAGCTGCGAGCCGGTTTGCAAGAACGTCACCGCCGGGTCATGATTGATCGCGTCAGTGTGCATCGAATAGATAAAGCATAGGTCGTCCACGATTTCGGCGGTGTACGGCAAAATCTCGCTGAGCCAGATCCCGCTTTGGCCGTGCTGGGCGAACTTGAACGCCGACGGCGCCACCGGGAACGATTTCTGACCGGAAGTCATGCCCGTCAGTCGCTGGCCGTTTCGCACCGAATCCGGAAGGTCCTCGCCGCGTCGTGCCGCCAGCTTGGGCTTCGGATCGAATAAGTCCATCTGCGAGGGCGCGCCGCTCTGGAAGAGATAGATCACCCGCTTGGCTTTCGGCGGGAAATTCGGAAAGCCCGGCATGCCTCCTACTCGGTGAAGCCCTGGCGCCTCGGAGCCGAACGCGTTCGACCCGAGCATCGTGAACAGAGCGGTGAGGCCCATTCCTCCCGCCTGTTTTAGAAACGTCCGGCGGTTGATCTGGTCCTGGACTTGGAGAACGGTGTCTTGCTTCATGTCGGTCTGCGGCTATTCCTTCGTAATCGTCTCGTCCAAATTGAGGATCGTGCTGGCGATGACCGTGTACGCAGCAAGCTCGCCCTGGCTCAGGCGCGGGTCGTTCGGCCAATCTCCTTCCGACAGCAGCTTGGCGGCCGCCGCCGGTGAGGCATCGTAATGTTTGATTCTCTTCGCCAGGCTGGCGAGGAGCAGGTTCGACTCCTTCTGGCTCGGGGATCGGCTGAGAAGAGCGCGGAAAGCGAAATCGATTCTGGACTTCGCGGTCGGGCCGCCCTCCTGCATCATTCGATTCGCCAGAGCCCTCGCCGCTTCGACGTAAGTCACGTCGTCGAGCAGGGCAAGCGCCTGGAGCGGTGTGTTGGTGCGGGCTCTGCGCACGCGGCACGTTTCCCGCGCCGGCACGTCGAACAGGGTCATAATCGGCGGCGCGGCCGTGCGCTTCCAAATCGTGTAAAGGCTCCGCCTGTGCAGATTTGGCCCGATGTCGTGCTTGTAGTGGTGCAGGTTCCCGTACACGCTCACGTCGTCCCACACGCCTGCCGGCTGATACGGTCGCACCGAGGGACCACCGATCTGCTCGGTCAGCATTCCCGACGCTGCCAGCGCCTGGTCACGGATCATCTCGGCGGGCAGGCGGAACCGAGGCCCACGCTCCAAGAGCCTGTTTTTGGGGTCTTTCTTCAAGTCCTCCGCAGTGATGTCCGAGCTCTGGCGATAAGTGGCGCTCATCACCATCTCCTTGATCATCGCCTTGAGGCTCCACTTCTGGCGCAGAGCTTCGGTGGCCAGCCAATCGAGAAGCTCCGGGTGGCTCGGGAAGTCGGACCGAGTGCCGAAGTCCTCCGAAGTTTCCACGATGCCCGTACCGAACAGGTGCTCCCAGAGTCGGTTGACGAGGACGCGAGGCGTCAGCGGGTTGCTCGGATCGACGATCCATTCGGCGAGGCCGAGTCGGTTGTTCGGAGCGCCTTTGGGTAACGGAGGCAGAGCGGCGGGAAGTCCGGCCGTCACCTTGTCGCCAGGATGGTCGTACTGGCCGCGAATCAGCACATGGCAGTCGCGCGGCTTAGGCATCTCTTCCATCACCATCAGAGTCGAGATTCTCGAATCGAGAGCCGAGCGATCGGCGGCCGTCTGCTCGACCTGTCCGTTCAGGTCGCGATATGTGGGGTCGTTGTCCATCGCCCAGTACCGGGCTAGCTGAGCCTTCTGCGCCGTCGAGCGCTTTTCGGGTGGCGTAGCCAAAATCGGCGCAGCAGGGTGAACGTTTGCGAGCGCCGCGGCCTCATCGGGGGTAACCACTCGATCGAAAAGCCGTAGGTCGTCCACTTTGCCCGAGAAAATGCTCTCCCCGGTCCGACGACCGATCTTTGCGGTTACCGGCGTGCGGATCGAGCCGCGAAGGGAAGACTGCTCCACGTCGGCTTCGGTCTTCTTGCCATCGACGTAAATATGAACTCCGGCCGGTGTTGCCGAGCCATCGTAGGTCACGACCACGTGACTCCACTTGCCCTGGGGCAGCATGGCTTTCGACACGACCTTGAGCGCGTTCGAGGGCCACGTGTCGATAAAGTGGGCGGCCGGCCTGTAGTCCTGCAGCATCAAGTCCCAGCCGCGATAATCGTGACCGGGATCCATCTTCGCGATCGGAGAGCCCGAGCCCATGTCCGGCTCGACCCACGCGCAATAGGAAAACGGGTGATGCGTGTCGAAATCGCCGACCGCTCCGAGGTCGACATACCCCTTGTCGCTTGTTGCAACCGCTCCGGTCGAACGTCCGGAATCGAACGTCACCTTGTCCACGACTTTCGGGGTCGGCCCCGATCCCTCAACTTTCGGAGGATCGGACAGGGTGTACCGCTCGGCAACGCCCGTGGAGAGCGAAGCGGGCGGGGCTGCCATCTTTGGCGTCCAAGCCGCGATTTCGGCGTCGTGCCCTTTCAGGCGCCCGTCCATTTCCGCGTTCAGGTAGTTGATCCTCGAATTCAGGTAGGCCATCCTCGCGGATTGGTCCGGGTAAGGAGCCTTGATCAGTGGCGGATGGTTTACGGGCTGCTCGACTCCGGTGCCCGATTCGGGCACGTTGTTGAAGTACGCGTACAGGCTGTAGAACTCTTTTTGGCTGATCGGATCGTATTTGTGGTCGTGGCACCGGGCGCACCCGGCGGTCAAGCCGAGCCACGTTTCCGAGGTGGTTTCCACGCGGTCGATTACCGTTTCCACACGCCACTCTTCCGGGATCACGCCGCCCTCGGTGTTGATCCGGTGGTTCCGATTGAACGCCGTCGCGATCTTTTGGTCGAGCGTGGGGTGCGGAAGCAAGTCGCCCGCGATCTGCTCGATCGTGAACTCGTCGTACGGCATGTCCTTGTTGAATGCGTCGATCACCCAATCGCGCCAGCGCCACTGGTACCGCTCGTAGTCGGCTTGATATCCATTGCTATCCGCGTATCGGGCGCAGTCCATCCAGTCGGCGGCCATTCGCTCGCCGTAGCGGGGCGAGGCCAACAGCCTGTCCACGACCTTCTCGTAGGCGCCAGGCGACTTGTCAGCCAGGAACTCCCGTTGCTCGTCGAGCGTGGGCGGTAGGCCAGTCAGATCGAGCGTCACTCTGCGGAGCAGCGTCTCTTTCGACGCTTCCGGCGCCGGGCGTAGCCCTTCGTCCTCCAGCTTGGCGAGAATGAACCTGTCGATGGTATTTCGCGGCCAAGACTTCTGTTTGACCTCGGGAGGCGTCGGCCGGACAGGCTTGACGAACGCCCAGTGCTCCTTGTATTCCGCGCCTTCGGCTATCCAGGTTTTCAGGATCTGCTTCTCGTCCGCGCTCAGCGACTTGTTGCTGTCCGGAGGGGGCATGAGGTCATCGGGATTCTTGGCGAAGATCCGGGCGATCATCTCACTTTGCTCTGGGTGGTACGGCACGATGGCGCGCTTGCCATCCTTCAGCTTGGCGGTTGCGCCGGCTCGCGTGTCCAGCTTGAGGCCGGCCATGATCGCCTTGGGGTCGTGCCCATGGCACGTAAAGCATTTCGAGATAGCGGGCCGCACGTCGCGGTTGAACTCGATGGTCTTCTTCGCCGGCTTCTTTAGCTGAGGCGGCTGGGGCATTCCCCATAGCGCGGCAGCGAATATCAGTCCGCATCCGGCATGAAAGGAGAGCTTGAGCGCTCGTCCGAGGCGACGTCGCCGATATTCCACAAGCCTAGAATACAACCACTTAGCAGGAGAAGGGCCGGCCCGAAGCGATCAACGGCCCGATTTGACGCGATATCGGCGATTTTCGCTAGAGGGAGTACACCTCTTTGTACTTCCGCTCCAATCCGTCGAGGTACGCGGTCGGGTCCATCGGCTTGCCGGTCGCGCGCAAGATCAGCTCCTTTGGCGTGTAAAGATGGCCCTTGGAGTAGATCTTATCGGTCAGCCATCCGAGTATCGGCTTGAAATCTCCCTTTCGGATCAGGTCGTCGGTGTTCGGCACGTCTTTGCCCAGCGCCTCCCAGATTTGGTAGCTCAGCAGATTGCCCATGGAGTAGGTGGGGAAGTAGCCGATGCTGCCCCCCGACCAGTGCACGTCCTGCAGAACGCCTTCTGAGTCCGATTTCGGCCGGATACCCATATAGGTTTCGTATTTGGAGTTCCACGCTTCGGGCAGGTCGGCGACAGCCAGATCTCCGGTCAGCACGTCGCATTCGAGCTCGAAGCGCGTAAGGATGTGCAGGTTATAGGTGAGCTCGTCGGCTTCGACGCGTATGAACGACGCCTCGACCTTGTTGACTGCCTTGTAGAATCCCTCAGCCGAGAGCGAGCCGAGCTCGGGGAATTGCTGGTGGAGCGAAGGGTAGAAGTGCTCCCAAAACGGACGGCTCCGCCCAACGATGTTCTCCCAAAGACGAGACTGGCTTTCGTGCACGCCGAGCGAGACGCCGCCCGCGAGAGGGGTTCGGTCCCACTTCATCGGCGAGCCCTGCTCGTACATGCCGTGGCCGGCCTCGTGCATCGTCCCAAAGATCGCGGCTCCGAGGTACGGCTTGTAGCGCGTGGTCAGCCGGATGTCTCCAACCGACCAGCCGGTGCAGAACGGATGGGGCGCGGTATCTTGGCGGCCCCGCTCGAAATCGAACCCGATCGTCCGTGCGAGCATCTGTGTGTAGGCGCTCTGCTTGGCTTCGTCCCAAGAGCCGTAGAGCATCGAGTCGTCGATGGGTTCCGCTTCCGATATGGCCTTGACGAGCGCCACTTGGCGTGGCTTCACCGCTTCGAACATGGCCCTCGCGTCGGCTGCGGTAGCACCTTCCTCGTACTGATCCAGCAGCGCGTCGTAGATGTGCTGCTTGTAGCCGAGGTGCTCGGCTTCCTCGCCGGCTATCTCGAACATCCGCTTCAGCGTGGGCGCGAAGCTCTTGAAGTCGTTCTCTGCGCGCGCCTTCACCCAGATCTCATGGGCCAGCGCGGCAAGGCGCGACTTTTCGGCAACCAGGCTGGTAGGGATCTTGGTCGACAGGTCGAAATCTCTGCGCACGACGCGCACGAGCGCCTTCTCCTCTTCGGTGGACGCTTCTCCGGTCGCGCCTTCCAGTGCGCTCCTCATTTCGTCGGACACCAGCGCTTCGTGAGCCATCCGGCTCAGCCTGCCAACATGCTCGGCCCTGGCGTCTGCCCCGCCGGGCGGCATATAAGTCTGCTGGTCCCAGTCCATCATTGCGATCGACGAGGTCAGCGCATTGATGTCGGCGAGTCTCGCACGAAGTGCGTCAAAGCGGGTGCTCATGTCGCAAGAGTACCAAGCGGCGTAGGTGGGACGGTGGGGCGAGATGCAAACGATGTCAGCCAAGAGAAGCAGATGATCTCGCGAGGTGCGCTACGACGGCGTTGGTCGTTGTTCACAACTCACGCAAACTAGATCCAGGCGCCTCCGATCTTTCTCAAATAGGGATTGCATCTCGCGACAGTTTGGTATTTTGTTGACTTTCGTGTTAAGATGCACTTGAGGCTCAACCGCGACTATCCTCGGTTTGCGCTTGTTTGGCTCTGTGCGCGCTGTCGGCTGCGCAGTCTGGCTATCAGCTGTCGAGCGGATCTCCGTCTGGCGGCGTGGCCTACGGGCTGAACCAAGACGGCACCTATTCGTCGATTCCTTACGCGATGAGCGAGAACGGCTACGGAGCTGGCAACCGGGGTGGCGAGAGCTCGAGCTGCTCCGGGCAGACCACCTGGGCCTGGATCTGGACGGGATGAGGCCCCCCTCCGGATAAAGTGATCGTCACCGTTTATTCTCAGGCGGGCTACAACTCGCCCTGGGGCTCTTGCGACGACGGCTACCACGACGCTGTGCAATATTTTGGGCCACCTCCACCGGCTCCGCCCAATAGCGGTTCTTCCTCGGGCACGCACTATATCGTGTACCACGCTCCGGGGAATGGCTTCTATTTACAGCTCACGCCGAATGCCTCCAGCGGCCCCGGCAACTCCTACGCGTCCGTTTCTATGACCCTAACAGACGTGGTCGTCTCGACCGCGGGCGGCCTGTATCCGGGGCTGGGGGAAAACAAAGACGAGTGCCTGCCGGGCCAGTACAACCAGTCCTCGATCTACGCTGGCGGGTTCGTCACGGCATCGAGCAATCCGTCCTGGACGCTGAGCGGGCCAGGTCTTGGGCCCATGGCTTCTCCTGATTGGGGCGGCTCGCCCCCTCCGTTGCCGAGCGTTCAGACCTACGTCTCCCCGCCAAGACATACCTGGATAACTCTGCCCAGCCAATACGGCCAAACGACCGCGCCCTATTTCTGGACGCAGGGCGGCCAAGCCATAGCCACCTGCAACGCGACGGCGTACGATCCGAGCGGAAACTCCATCGGGGCGATCACGGGCCATTACAAGCTGACAGTGAAGGGCTTTGACTTCCGTTCCACTGCGTCATACGGACATAGCTCGTATTTGGTGGACGGCGCCGGCAATGTGGACGCGGTCAATTCGGGTAGCCCAGGCATGAGCTACTGGTGCTACGCGTTGACGCCCATCGAATTCGAGCGTCCAACGCAGGGCTGGGCGGCGGAGGGTGCAGCATACTTCGCCGCCGTGCAGCTCATCGACAGCGTGATCGGGATCTCGGGCTCTATCGCGGGCGCACCGGCGTCGTTTAGCTGGAATTCGCAGGGCTTCGCGCTCGACAACCAGTTCCCGTACGACTACGCCCTTCAGGCGCTGCTCTTTGCGCCGGTGCACTTCCCATCCGGCACAGCCCAGGCGACGGATTCTCCGAGCGTAGAGCTAGAGCCGCCGTTTACGATCTCTTCCAGCTACAGCATTAGCGATCAGTTTGAGATGTTCCTTGCCTACGTGGGTCCCACGGTTTCTGGAATGCCGAATGCGGAATACATTCCGCTCCAGATGCTGTCTTGGCAGTGGATCAACGCCGATTCGGCTCCTTGGCAGCTCGCTTTGCGCGATCCACAGGGCGGAGAGACCACAGACTTTCCCACGAGTCAGTTCCAGTAGTCGAGCGTGCTTAGCAACTCGGGGTTTTAGGTGTAATCATGATTACAAGTAAGCGATTCTGGCTTTGGACGGGGCTCGGATGTCTGGTTCTTATCTCCTGCTGCGAAAGCGGCCAGGTTCTCAATGGGCCCAACATGGGCAGTCCAGGGGGAAATCTCGCTCGCAACACCAAGCTCACCGGCCAAGCGGCGATCGATGCCGCGAAGGTCAAGCTGATCGATCAGAGGATCAACCAGGAGCTGGACGTCAAAAACTACGAAGCCGCCGAAAGCGATTGGAAGGAGCTGATCAAGATGCACCCCGAGGCGCTCATTTACCACCAAGGTCTCGGCAACGTGTACTACGAGACAGGTGAAAAGGACAAGGCGAGGCGGGAGTATCGCGTAGCATTTTATGATCCGAACGCCCGTGGCGGCTACTTGTTCGAGACGCGCTTCGGCGAGCTGTCCTACCGCTCAGGGCACTCTGCGGATGCATCGGCTGCGTACCTCGCTGTCTGCACTCAATTGCTTTCACCTTCTAGGCTTGCCCCGGCTGCAAGTGAGCTACATTCTCTTGCATCTCGGCGTGCCGAAGCGCTTAGCCTTACCGCTCAGTTCTTCGACGACGACTCGCTGCTGTACCTCGCCTATGCGGACCTGGCATGCAAGATCGATCCGAGGGCCTACTATCCGCACCTGGTGCGCGCGGATGCCGTCTTCAGGATGGGTCGTATCGGCGACGCCAGAGACGAGCGCGATAGAGCTGTCAAGTTAGCCCCACCTGCAATGAAAGCGAAGATCCAGAAATCGACCGATGATTGGTATTCCTTCCACAACTGGGACCACACATCTGGCGCCACGATTCAGCCTGGCGGCAAGGTAGTGTTCAAGCGGTTTCCTCAGCGTCCTCCGAACAACCGCCCGTACACGCTCGGTCCGACCAAGAAATATCCCAGCTACGACGAGCTGATTCCGTATCAGGTACCACTTCCTCTTGAACGTGACGATGGGAGGACCGGTTCCGGCGCCCCTGCGCTACACTAGCTCCGCCAGCAGCTCCGCAGTCTCCGCCACGCCCTCATCCATCGTCGATACCGCGAATTCGATTTGCGAGTCGTCGATAATCAGAGGCGGCTCGACCCGGATGATCCGCGGGTTGTTCAGCGTGTAAGCCACGCAAAGCCCTCGCTTCAGAAGCTGCGCGACTACCAACTCGCCAACCTCGTCCTGGCGGAATTCCAAACCGATCATCAGGCCGCGCCCACGCGCTTCCGAGATTAGGTCGCTGTGCCGGGCGGCGACTTCCTTCAGGCCGTCGAGCAACTTCGCACCTTGCCGGGCCGAAGCTTCCACCAGCCCCTCCTCGCGGATCGTTTCGATGGCAGCGAGCCCCGCCGCGCACGCGAGCGGATTTCCGCCGAACGTGCTCGTATGCGAGAGCGGGTTGCGCGAATACACGGCATCCCAAATTCGCTCGGTACCCATGAGCGCGCCGATAGGCATCACCCCTCCGCCGAGGGCCTTCGCGAGCGTCATGAGGTCCGGGCGAACGCCCTCTCGCAGGCCTTCGAACATCAGACCCGTTCGGCCAAGGCCGGTCTGGACTTCGTCCACGATCAGGAGCGCTCCGGCCCTGTCGCAGGCTTCGCGCAGGGCGCTGAGATACCCGCTGGGAGGGATGACGATGCCCCCTTCGCCTTGAATCGGCTCAACGATCATGCAGGCAGCGAGAGAGTCGATGGCCCTCGCGGCGGCCTCGGAGTCTCCGAAAGGCACGAACTCCACACCGGGAAGCAGCGGCTCGAACGGCAGCCGATATTTCTCGCGGCCCATCACCGAAAGCGATCCCAGCGTCTTGCCATGGAAGCTGTCATGGGTCGAGACGATCTTCGCGCGTCCGGTGCTCGCCTTCGCGAACTTGAGCGCGCCCTCGACTGCCTCCGTTCCGCTGTTGCAGAAGAAGCAGTACTCGAGCCCCTCCGGCGCGATTTCGGCAAGCGTCTCGGCCAGATTCGCGCACTGCTGGGAGAAAAACGCTTTGCCGCTCAGGGCGATCGTATCAAGCTGGGCCCGCACCGCCGAAACAACGCGCGGATGCCGGTGCCCCAAGCTGAACGTGCCGTAGCCTCCCAAGCAGTCGAGGAAGCGCCGCCCGTCCTGATCGAAGATGTAGCAACCTTCGCCGCGCATCTCGACGCCAAACCCGGCAAATGCCATCAGCCTGGCGAGCCCGGGATTGATGTGCTTTGCGTATTTCCGAAGCACGTCCGCGTACAGAGCGTCTGCGTCCATGGCGGCGATTATATTCTCTCCTTGGCGAGCCTCCCGGAAGTGCCCAGGATCACCGCAATTTCGAGTCGGGACTGTAACTCGCCCTATTGCATAAGCGTAATTTCTGAATGCGGGGCGCTAAATCGCCTTGGGGAAGCTTTTATATGACAATGACAAAGACTCTTATCATCGCAGGCCTTGCGGTTGCCAGCCTCGCGGTAGCGGCGCAGGAGGTAACTCTCAAGCGTACGTTCACGGAAGGTTCAACCGACGTCTACAAGGTCGACACAAAGACCACGCAGACCATGAATACGCCCACCATGGGCGAAGTCGATACGGACGTCAATTCGTCGGTCACCTACTCGGTCAAATTCGACAAGGTCGATCCGGCTACCGGCACGGCAAACGTCACGACCACTACCAAGTTCGACAAGCTCGAGATCACGGGAAGCATGGCGCAGATGATGCCCAATGTGAAGGCGCCCGCCCCGATCGTCACCACCGGCCAGATCGACTCGCAGAATCGGCTCAAGCTCGATAAGCCCGCCAAGGTCGATCCGCAGCTCGCGATGCTCGGCAGCTCGATGACGATGCAGTCGCTCGGCACGCTCGTTCAGCTCCCGGGCAAGCCAGTGAAGCTCGGCGATACCTGGGACGTCGATATTCCCGCGAACCCATTCATGAAGGACGGCCAAAAGGTGACTTGCAAGCTGATCGGCGAGAAGAACGTGGATGGCGTCGACGTTTGGGTAGTAGGCATGACCGGCAACATCAAGATCGCGGCGGATATGTCCGAGATGATGAAGAACAATCCCGAAGCCGCAGCAAGCCCCGCGGCCGGAATGAAAATCCTCGTTAACGGAACCGTTGATTTGGATTCTCAAGCCACGATCGAAAAGTCATCCGGCAAGACGCTTACCGTGGACACCAAGATGAAGTCGAAAACCAACGTGGAGCTTCCGGACATGGGCATGAACATGGACGGCGGCGGCACGACCACGATGACGGTCGCGCTTCAGAAGTAGCCTCGGATGCTTCTCTCTTGGGGTGAGGGAGTCTTCGAAACCCTCACCCCTACCCCTCTCCCTCGGGGAGAGGGGGGCGTCTTGGGCGCGATTTTGTCGCGGATTCCATGGCTCTCAAACCCTCACCCCCTACCCCTCTCCCTCGGGGAGAGGGGATGTCGATCTGGCTGGCGCCCACTACGGCATCGATGCGCTCGGACCGTGGGCCAATGGAGCTTCCGCATCGGCTTCGCCCCGGGTTTCCACGTCCGCAAGCTGCCCGTCGCGGATATGAAAGATTCGGTCGCTCACGTCGAGCATCTTGTGATCGTGAGTCGCCGAGATGATCGTCACCCCGCGCTCCGTATTTAGCGAGCGCAACAGGTCGATGATCTCCTGGCCGGTCTTCAGGTCCAGGTTTCCCGTCGGCTCATCGGCCAGAATGATCGCCGGCGTGTTGGCCAAAGCCCGAGCGATCGCCACGCGCTGCTGCTGACCTCCGGAAAGCTCGGTGGGGCGGTGATGAAGCCGGTGGCCGAGGCCCACCGTGGCCAACAGCGCCGCGCCCTTCTCTTCGGCTTCCTCCGGCTGCACGCCCGCAAAGAGCATCGGCAAAGTCACGTTCTCCAGGGCCGTGCGCACCTGGATCAGGTTGAAAGTCTGGAAGATGTATCCGATTGTGTGGCATCGCAGGAAAGCCAGCTCGCGCGGCGTGAGCTGGGCGATGTCCACCGAGTTCACGAACACCGAGCCCTCGTTCGGCTTGTCCAGGCCGCCGATCATGTTGAACAAAGTCGACTTTCCCGAGCCCGAGGGGCCCATGATCGACAGGTACTCGCCCGCGTAGATCTCGCAGGTCACGCCGTTCAGCGCGCGAACAGCGGCTTCGCCCTCGCCATACTGCTTGACCACGTTCGCCGTGCGAACGACCACGTCTCGCTCGCTCAAACTTCCACCCTCAGGGCCGCCGCCGCAGGCATTCGGGCAGCCTGGATCGCAGGTGCGATGGCGGCGAGAACCGTCAGGGTCATGCCGACCAGCACTCCCAGGAAAGTGATTTCGAGCATTTGAATGCTTCGGACGTGCTCGCCCGAGGCGAGCAGCCCGCCGGCCATAAGCACCGATCCGACACCTGCCCCCACGAACGAGCCCGCGGCGCCAAGCATCATCGCCTCCAGGCAGAACACCTTGACGATGAACCCGTCGGATGCGCCGAGGCACTTGATAGTTCCGATTTCTCGATATCGCTCGGTCACCGACATGAGCATCGAGTTCGTCACGCCTACCAGGCACATGACCAGCGAGGTGCCCACGAGCCACCGTAGCTTCGCCTCGCTCTGCATGTCGTGCGTCGTTTGCGCGGCTCGGAGAGTTTGAACGCTCGCGAAGAAGGCGATGCCCAGCGCCACGCCGATACTGGTGATGAGCTGTCGGAAGAATCGCACCCTCAAGCTCGCGAGCGCCTGGTTCCACGCCACCCAAAACGGCGGATCGACATTCTTGAATTGCGTTTGCTTCATTTCTTGCCGACCATCATCGCCACCAGCCCCCGGCGGCTAAGCATTTGCAGGAATGCCTCCAACGAGGCATCCGCCTCCAATCTTCCCATCTTATATTGACTTCTCAGGTCCTTCGAGATTGCTTCGAAGGTGTGCTTGCCGTCGCACAGTCGCCACACCGACGCGCCAACCGGCTCGAGCTCGATCTTGCGCCGATCCGGCGCTTTCATTTTCTTGGCGACCGCAGCCATCAGCCTCGGGCCCTTGATGTCGAGCGGAGCGCTGAGCACCGCGCCGCCATCTTCCAGGTCTTCCGTTTCCACCGACGGGTTTCGCTGCGGCCTGGCTCGGCGAAGCTGCTCTTTCGTAAGCTGCTCCCGTTTGTCGAGCAGCCGCGTGATCTTGGCGGCGAGGCTCACGCTATCCACTCCCACTTCGGCGACCACGCCGCCTTCGTATATTCGGCTGCCACGAGAACGATTTGGTTCTGCTCTCGCTGATGCTGAATGATCGCTTCTCGCGATCGCATAAGCGCGCGGCCACGCTTGACCAGCCGGATACCGTCGTGTTCCTCGAGCGATTCCGCCGAGCGAAGGCCCGTCACGCCCCTCGACCACGCCTCCAAGCCATGTTTCTTGACGAGCTGGTCCGCCAAGCCCCACCTCTCGACCCGCAGCCTGACGCCTTTGCCGCGAAACGGAATCGAGCTTTTGCCGCTGAGCAGAGTCGGCTTGCCGGCGACGAGCGGCGACGGAAGCCGTACGCTAAGGCCGAAAAACGCCCAAGGCTCCAGCGGCTCCGCATCGGAACGAAAGCTACCCATTACGGAACGAAACGCCCCCAGCAAGGAATCTCGGCCCGTGGAGACCAGCTCGATGAAAAACACCCGGCGGCAAGCTTCCGAATAGAACACGCCGCCTCGCGCCGACGCCTGGCCCCGGTAGCGATAGAGCAGCCTGTCTTCCGATGCTTCGCGCTCGGCGAAAAACTCCTGGCCCTTCTTGGAATCTCGCCGAAGCCTGTCGAAATATTGTGTCAACCGGGAATCGAGGTCTGGCGCTCGACGGCTATGCTTCCAGCGAATTTGACATGCGGACCTGCCAGGCGATGCGATGCAGGCATAACCCTCCGACCGGGTTCCGGTGAGGGTGACAGGCGACCAATCTTCGGGATGCTCGAGACTAAACCCCTGCCAGCCGAAAAGCACGGCGCGGCAGCTAGTTTGTTGTTGCCGGAGTGTCGGTGGCAGGCTTGTGCTCCTCTTCCGGCTGCTGCATGCTTTGCGAAAGCTGCTTCTTGCCCTCTTCCAGACCCTTTTGAAGCTCTCCCACGCCGCGGCCCACGCCGCGCATCAACTCCGGGATCTTGGACCCGCCAAAAAGCACGAGGATGATCAGGGCGATGATCAGCCATTCCGAGGGGCCGCCAAATCCGAAAGCTAGAAGGTCGAGCATGTGATTCCTTATCCCACAGGGACGTTCATAGTATACGTTCGATCTACGTGGACCGTGCCGCCGACTCCAGAAACAAGAAGCCCCGGGCCCAGTGGGCCCGGGGACTGGATGTGCCTCGGATCGAAGCTACTTGGTCTGGAACGTCACATATAGCGCCGGACTGCCATAGGCCGTGCAAGTGACGAGCGAGCCGTCGAGCAGCTTGATCTGATAGAAGTAGCGGGTTCCCCCCTTGAGGTTCTTCGTGCTCAAGTTGAAGATCCACTGCTGCGCCGTCGAATCCCAACGGAACATCGTGTCCGGCGTCGTCGAATCGGGTGTCTCATTCACTGGCGTGTTGTCCGCCGTGTTGACTCCCACCAGCAGGAAGCTGGCAACCACGTTCGGCTGAGCCGTCGTCGGCCCAACGGACTTGCCGTTGGCGTCGAACACCTGGAATTTGAGAGGAATCGTCGAGCCCTGCTTCGCAGTACTGGTGCCGTCTGCGTTCAGCGGCGCCAGAATGCCCGTGTTGTTCTTGTAGCCAACCGTCAGGTTGCCGTTCACGAACGTCACCGCGTAGTTTCCGATCTTGTTGCCAGGATCGGAGCTCGGCGTCTGGTTCGGAACAATCACCTTGAACGTGCCTACCTGGGCGGTGTCCGCCGTCTGGTAGCTCGCCTGGAAGGTGATCGAGTCTCCGGGAACGAGTCCCGTGAGCGTCGTCGTCGAGGCGGACCCAGCGCTGTTCAGAAACACTGAGCGATTGTCGGCGGTAACCGTCAGCGCCTTCTTGGCTACCACGACCGGGGCCGTCACGGCGTTGGAGTCGTTGTAGTTCTTATAGCCAGCCAGCCTGGCCCGTACCAG
>JAICWL010000183.1 GCA_025934835.1 Fimbriimonadaceae bacterium | reverse complement strand
GTTGCCGCCCCTGTCACTTCGGCCCCTGAGCCGGCGCTCGAGTCGCATCCCTGCGTTGCTCTATCCTCCGCTCAGGTAACCGCATCATAAACCCGACCTCTGGAGTCGGCAGCGAATTTACACTCTGGTATTGACACGGGCTCGCGCATCTCTATTTCGAAACCATCCACCCATTCGAGGATGGGAACGGAAGAATTGGCCGCGCGATATCCGAGAAGGCACTCGCTCAGGCATTGGGCCACCCCACGCTGACCTCGTTGGCCACGACGATACTGATCCGGCGTAAGAGCTATTATCAAGCACTCGAAGACGCGACCAAGGACAACGAAATCACAAATTGGCTTTCGTGGTTTGCCGGTATCGCCCTTGAAGCCCAGGCGCGCACGGAAGCGCGTGTCGAATTTCTGATCGACACGGCCAAGTTGCTCGACCGACTGCGTGGACAATTGAACACCCGCCAGGAAAAGGCCCTGCTTCGCATCCTACGCGAAGGTCCGGACGGATTTAAGGGGGGCCTGAGCGCCGGCAACTACGCCGCCATTACGGGAGCGTCGCCGGCAACGACAACCCGCGATCTTGCGAACTTAGTCATGCAGAACGCTTTGGTGCGAACCGGCGAACGCCGGCACGCACGTTATGCCGTCGCAATTCCATTGAGGCCCGTGTTGCCGGTGACACTGAATGAAAATGGGGACTTGGTCGGCGATACGGCGAACCCATAGGAACAATCATGCCCTTGCAATCGAAAGATCTTGCCGACTGTCTCGAATCTCTACGCTTTCGCCTATCGATTTTTTGTCGGCTTCAGCGAGTAGCGCTTCACCATCGCTACCGACCCGAAGATGACGATCATCGACACGGCCTCCAGTAGACCGAAGCGCTCCCTATAAAACAGCCAGCCCAGCGCCACCGCCACAATCGCGTTCACGTACGGGTACACCGAAACGATGGCGACCGGGAGGCGGTCCATCGCATACACATACGCGCTGTAGCCGACCAGCGAACCGAAGATCACCAGATAGACCAGCGCCGACACTCCTCGTACGCTCCACTGGATAGGGGCGTGCGGCAGTAGGAACGCAAACGGAAGAAGGGTAACGCCCGCTGCGATCTGCTGCACTCCTCCGGCGATCACCGGGTGCGCCTTGCCGGATTTACGGCGCTGGTAGATCGACCCGAAACACCACGCCGCCATTCCGATCTGAAGAATCAGAAAGCCGTTGAGCAGGTTGTGGTCGATGGCGCCCGGACCCAAGTCCGGAAGGAACAGCAGCGACGCTCCGGCGAGCCCGACCGCCATTCCGCCGAGCGTCGGTCCGTGCAGGCGTGCGCCGCCGGGAAGCATGGCCTCGGCTCCGACCATCCAGAATGGCGACATCGTAATGATCAGGCCCGCGATTCCGCTGGGGATGATGACCTCGGCGAAGACCAGCGCCCCGTTGCCGACCCCGAGCACGAGCAGCCCGCTACAGCAGGCGTGGAACAGCTCGCGGCCGCGCGGTAAATGCAGGCCGCGGGCGAGTGCGAAGACGAGCATCAGCGATCCGGAAATGGTGTAGCGCACCGCGACGAGCACGAGAGGCGGAAAGGTCTCGAGCGACATGCGAATGCCCAGGTAGGTGGTCCCCCAGAAGAAACAGACCGCGACTAGTGCGAGGTACGCCTTAAAAAGAGGATTTCGAGGCAATAATTCAGGGTAGCATTCAGCTCAGAGACGCTGTCGGAACGCTGCTCGACACCGACGCTCCCGGCAAGCGGAAGCTAAAGCATGCTCCGTGACCGGGCTCGCTCTTGACCCACATATCGCCGCCGTGTTCGACCACCGTTTGCCTGGTCAGCGCCAACCCGAGGCCGAGGCCGTTTCGTTTTCCGGCGGTTACGAACGGCTGAAAGAGCTTCGAGAGTATCTGCGGCGCGACGCCCGGTCCGTTGTCGCGGACGTGTACGATCGCGAAGCCATCCTGGAGCTCGGCGCTGATCCGCACGACGCCGCCGTCGGGCATGACCTCGATCGCGTTGCCGATCAGATTCACGAACGCGCGCTCCATGCGGCTTCGTTCG
>JAICWL010000094.1 GCA_025934835.1 Fimbriimonadaceae bacterium | reverse complement strand
GCGGCAAACTGATCGCGGGGCGCAATGGAGACGGCTTCTCGACTAGAAGCGGATGCCGACAACGGCCGAAAGGCTGTCGGTTCGGGTCCCATCCAGAGTGCCGTTATAGTTGTAAGCCCCTTCGACGAAGAAGCTGTTATTGAACGTAACGCCCAGAATGAGCCTGGCGCCGAACCGATAGTTGCTGTCGTCGGCGTTGACCACTCCTCCGCTGCCGCCCTGCTGGACGGTGCCTCGGAACTCGTTTCGAACGATGCCGACACCGAGTCCCCAGTACGGAGTCGTCGAGCTCTTGCCGACCACATGGGTCGACCCGGCGCCCTCAAATGCCGAGCGGCCTGTGAGATAGAGGCCCATGTTGTCGAGCCTGTTGCCGCTGTCTTCGTTTCGCGCCCAGGTCAAGTCGATCGAGTAGTCCAACTTGGGTCCGGATTCGACTCCCATGTTGGGCAGGTGGTATCCGACCTCCGCGCGGAAGCCCGTCGCTTTGGTGGCGTCTCTCGCGTCGCTATCGAGCAGATAATTGATGCCGACAGCCGCATGGATGTTGTTTTGAGTCGACTGCGCTTTGGCGGCGGAGGCAGCCATCACCAGCACAGGAATGGTCAACAGGTTGGTTCTAGTGGACATTCTTTTTATTCACCCAGAAATCGAGTCAGCCCAAAGATAGACAATTTGGCCCCAGAATCTCAAGCCGGAGGTTCAAGTTGAGGCGACTGGCACAATTTCTAGCACATCGCGCTTGAGCAGAAGGGCCAAATGGTACTTGGCGGAGTCGATCGACAGGCCCGTGGCTGCTGCTCCGGTTTGGACCAGGTCTCCGGCTGTACGTCCTTCCGGGCCGGCGATCGAGAGCTCCGCGATCAATGCATCTACGAGCGGCGGCCGGAGCGTTGGCAACGTCTCGTCGTAGAACGTCAGCCGTTCCTTACGATCGGCGATCCCAGCTCCATAATCGCTGAGACGAAGCCTCGCGTCGGGCGGGAACGAGCCGGTCGCGTAGGGGGCCAACAGCCTGGAATAGGGAACAGGCATTCCGATCGCATCGGCGTTCGCACGCCGCCGATCACGGTCTTCGTGCGGCTCCGATTCTGCGGAAAGCAATAGATCCTTCCAGAGGGCCAGCATCCTCGAAGCGATCCTGGGCCATCCGTATTCGGCCTCGATGCGCCGGCGTCCGGCCATGCCCATGGCCGTTCGCTTTTCATGATCCGTAAGGAGCGTCCGCAAAGCGCCTTCGAGACGTTCCGCGTCCACCCAGGTGCACTGCGCCGCTTGCAATAGGCTCGACATAAAAGGCTGTGCCGGAGAGATCGCCTCGACGACTTCCATTCCGGGCATCGCGTAAGTCGGGATAAGGAACCCGGTCTCGCCGTCTTGGATTGAGTCTCGAAGACCATCCCAATTCGAAGCGATAACGGGCAAGCCCGAGGCTATCGCCTCCAGCACGGTATTCCCCAGGCACTCCTGGGCGTTGTCGCAGGGAAAGACGAATAGGTCGGCAGCGCCGTAGAACAGCGGCGTTAGTCGGAGGTCTGGAGCCAGTCGCAAGTGGAAGCGCTCGGGGAATCCCAGTTCGGCGGCCTCCGCAGCAAGCCTCGCACCATAACCCGCTATGTTCTCCACCCCTGCCAAGACTAAATGGTCGTTCGTGCGCGATGCTTTGGCGAATCGTCGAAGTAGAGGCAGCAGGTCTGCCTTGGAATTCGGTGTCAAGCGACCGAAGTACAGTGCGATCGTCGCGTCGAGCGGGAGACCGAGCAGCCGTCTGGCGGAGGCGCGCTCCTCGGCAGAATGGACATGAAACAGGCCGTCGTCCACACCGTTCGGTAGGACGTCGAATCTGCAGGGCAGCGGCGATCCCTGCGGCAGCAAATAGCCATCGAGAGCTGCGAGAAGCGACTGTTTGCAAGCTTCGCTAAGGCATGTAATGGTGTCGTAGGGCACTGGTGGGCCCTGCAGAGCCAAGCGCAGCTTTCTGTAAAGCTCGATATCACCGAGGCCGTGGGTTTGGCAAGAGATCGGCATCGCTGCCGTGGCAAATCGGTCTCGCAGATACCTGTCGCGCGCGAGCCATGCAAGGTCGACCGAAAGCAGTACGCGCGGTTGGTGGTCTGCCCAGACCTCCGGTAACGAAGAAATAGGATAGAAGCGCAGGGCACCCTTGCCTCGCCGGCCGGGCGGGAGGATCGAGCTTGCGACCGAGGCGAGGGCGTCCTGGCGCTGGTATTCGCTTGGCGGGAGGAAGACCTCGATAGCTTCGACCTCAGTTGAGGCGAGAAGGGAAGAGAAGATCCGATAAATGCTCAGCAGCGCACCCTGCATCTGCACGCCGGCGATGTCCGGACTGAGCTGCTCGACGACTTGGAGCACGGTGCTGACAATGATCGACGACACAGCGGCGACTATAGCAGCCAGAGCGCGGCCTACGCAGCCGCTATTTTTCGAGAACTGCCTGCCGCAAGAGTTCTTCGGGCGGTTTCTATATCCGCACTCGTCGCGAACAACGGAAAGTTGGCTCTGAAGCGGCGAACCTGACGATCGTAGACCCGCAGACGCTCGGCACGATTCATCGAGTGCCAGCTTTCGATGTCTCCGGCGAGAAGCTCACAGAAAAGCGCGCGGCTCCCGCCGGCTTCGAGCATCCACTTCAAGACCTTGAGCGCTTCCATCGGATGTGTCCCTTGGCTTGATTATACAACGAAATGTAGACATATGGCTACATTGACTAACATTCCGCATCAGATCGAACTGCGGACGTCCGAAGAGCCGTTCCCAACGGCCAAGACTCAACGGGTAAAGTCAACTCGCACGATGTGGAATTGGCTTGAGCACTTGCACCCGGCGCTGTTGGCGCTGATCAGAGTTCTGCTTTTTGTGCTCCCCATTTTGGTGATCGTTCCGCTCCTCATTTGGTGGGAGCGAAGGCTTCTGAGCTGGATGCAAGACCGCATAGGGCCGAACAGGGTGGGCCCCTTCGGGTTGCTGCAGACCATAGCCGACGGTGTAAAGCTCTTTTTGAAGGAGGACATCACTCCGGCCAAAGTCGACCGACTGGTCTACTTTATTGCGCCGGCCCTCGCGCTCTTTCCCGCGTTCGCAATCGGCGGCACTCTGCCCTGGGGTCCGAGCTTCGGGCCGTTGCACCTTCTTACGCCGATAGCGGATGTGAACATCGGCATTCTGTACGTGCTCGCGATCTCCTCTCTTGGAGTCTATGGAGTCGTTCTCGCCGGCTACGCGTCAGACAACAAGTACTCGCTGATGGGCGGTCTGCGATCTTCCGCGCAGCTCATCAGCTACGAGCTTGCGATGGGAATGTCGCTTGCTTGCATGGTGCTTGCGACCGGCTCCTTGAGAATGACCGACATGGTCTCTAGCCAAGAGCAGCCGCTTTGGGGTGCGGTTTCTTTTATTCAAAATTGGAATTTGCTTACCCCTTTCGGCGTGATCGCGGGGCTGGTGTTCCTGATTTGCATGGTTGCGGAAACGAACCGGGCTCCCTTCGACCTACCTGAGGCCGAGAACGAGCTGATCGCGGGATACCACACGGAGTACAGCTCGATGAAGTTCGCGGTGTTCTTCATGGGCGAGTACGCCTCGATGTTCATTTTCAGCGGCATATTCGCAGCGGTTTTCCTAGGCGGCTATAACATCCTGCCGATCCGCTGGCACTATCTGGCGGAAGTCATGCCCGCGATGAGCGGCCTTTGGGATTTCATCGATTCGATCAACTATTGGCTCGCGCCGATCTGGTTCATCGGCAAGATGATCGCGGGGATCTCTTTCTATATCTGGCTCCGCGCCACTTTGCCACGACTCCGTTACGACCAGCTGATGGCGCTCGGATGGAAGTCGCTCTTGCCGCTTGCCACGACAAACTTTATCGTGATCGCGCTGTGGCTGGTCACGACGAGCGTATTCGGAGTCGCACTCGGGTGGGTCTGGGCGATCGGCGCATTCGTCGTGCTCGGCATCATCTATCGGCTAACCATCGGAATGAAAGGCGTGGAAGACAGATTGCACAACCGCGTCGTGACGCTCGAAGAGCCCGAGCGCAGACAGGTGGAGGTCGTCGAGCCGCCCAAGGCGGCCACCAGCTAGCTATGTCGAGACAGACGAATGATTAACGTAGCCGGAATCGAAATCACGCCTGAGCTCGTGGCGTTCGGTGGGCTCGCAACCGTCGCGGCGCTCGCGGCTATCGGCGTCGTTGCCTTCAATAACGCTGTCCGAAGCGCGCTGTGCCTCGTGGTCAACTTTTTCCTCCTCGCCGTTCTTTACTTCACGTTGAACGCCGAACTTCTCGGCATCTCGCAGGTGATCGTGTACACGGGCGCCATCATGGTGCTCTTCCTGTTCGTGATCATGCTTCTGAACCTGGGAGCACCTCAAATTCTTCACGAGAAGTGGGACTTCAAGCGGCCGGCCGGGATCGTACTCGCGCTTGTATTTGCCGGCCTAATCGCCGGTCAGATCTTGCCGAGCCTGATGTCGGCGTCGAGACCGGTTTCCAACCCGGCGTTGGACGCTTACGGTTCGCCGCAAGCTATTGGTAGAACGCTTTTCTCGACGTACGTTTTCCCATTCGAGGCCGTGAGCATCCTGCTGTTGATCGGTATCGTCGGGTCGATCTTGCTCGCGAAGAGGAGAATATGAACCAAGCGAAGCCGGAGGCGACCTCATGATCGGCGTGCCGTTGGTGGCTTACTTGAGCCTGGGACTTTTCATGTTCACGGTAGGCGCGGTGGGCGTCATCGTTCGTCGCAATCCGATCGTGATCTTCATGTGCATCGAGCTCATGCTCAATGCTGTGAACCTGACGTTTCTTTCGTTCGCGCGGTACCACGCTGTGGCGGCTCGGCCGGGCGGTCCGTCGGCTGCCGAGAGCATGATGGCGGGCCAAATGATGGTGATTTTCGTGATGGCGGTCGCCGCGGCGGAAGTCGCGGTCGGGCTCGGCATCATCATGGCGATTTTCCGACTGCGCGACAGCATCGACATCGACGAAATGAGCTTGTTAAGGGGATAGCACTCGGTAATAGATGAACTCGAACGCGGATTTCACCATAGCTTGGGTGCTCATTCTGCCCATTCTGGGCTTTCTAATCCAGGCGTTCCTGGGCAAACGGATGATCGATCCTGCTGCTCCGGCGGCTGGCCGGCGCGTAATGGGAACCCTAGCGGTTCTGCCCATTGCGATCGCCTTCGTGCTGGGAGTCTTGGTGACGATTCGGCTCGCAGGGCTGCCTTCATACGAGCGAAGCGTCGTCGTTCCACTCTTTGAATGGATCGACATCCTAGGTTTGAGATTGCCCTTCGAGCTCATCGTGGACCCGCTCTCGATGACGATGGTGCTGATCATCACCGGCATCGGATCGCTGATCCACCTGTACGCCACGGGCTACATGGCCGATGAACGCGACTACCCGCGTTTCTTCACTTACCTGAACCTGTTCATCGCGTCGATGCTCATCCTGGTTCTGGGCAATAACCTGGCTCTACTGTTCATCGGCTGGGAGGGGGTGGGGCTGTGCTCGTATCTTCTCATCGGCTTTTGGTACAAAGACATCCCGAATTGCAAGGCCGCGAACAAGGCTTTCATCGTGAACAGGATCGGGGACTGGGGACTCACGCTAGGCCTGTTCCTCATCGTTGCGGTGCTGGGGTCCACCAACCAAGGGGTCGAGGGGTCTCGTTATCTGAGCTACGATACGATGATCCCGGCGCTTGTCAAGGCTCTCGCGCACAGTCCCGGACTCGCAACCGCGATAGCTCTCCTGCTGTTTATAGGCGCTTGTGGAAAGTCTGCGCAGTTTCCGCTTTATCTTTGGCTGCCGGATGCGATGGCCGGCCCGACCCCCGTCAGCGCTCTGATTCACGCCGCGACGATGGTGACCTCGGGTGTCGTGTTGCTCAACCGGATGCACGTGGTGTTCGAGATGTCGCCAGTCGCGAGCGCCATCGTGGCATGCGTGGGCGCATTCACCGCGCTGTTTGCAGCGTTAGTGGCCTTTGGCCAGGTCGATATCAAGAAGGTTTTGGCCTACTCGACCGTGTCGCAGCTCGGATTCATGTTTATCGGCTGCGGCGTTGGGGCGTATTGGTCGGGCATGTTCCACGTCACCACACACGCGTTCTTCAAAGCGCTGCTATTCCTGGGCTCCGGCGCGGTGATTACCGCGATGGCCCACAACCAGGACATGAGGAACTACGGGCGACTCTCGAAGTACCTGCCAATTACTTGCTGGACGATGTTTGTCGCCTATCTCGCAATCGCAGGAATCTCGATTCCATATGTGTTTGGTTTTGCTGGCTTCTACAGCAAGGAAGCGATTCTCGGAAGCGCGCTGGCGAACCAGTTTCCAAGCGTGAATGGGGTGCCTCTTGGCCAGTGGGCCGGCTGGGTCGGCTTGTTCGCTGCCGCGCTCACGGCGATGTATATGACGCGGCTGACTTGGCTCACCTTCTTCGGCAAAGAGGAGCGATGGCGCTCGATTCCCGTGTCGGACGAGCACGAACATGAGCATCACGCTCTTGGCGAAGTGCACGACGAGCATGTCGTCGCCCACGCCGACCCGTACGGCTTCTACCTTTCTCATGAGGAGGCTGCGGCGACGGAGCACGGCGAGGCGGAACACCATCATGCCCTCGACGCCTCTCACACACCCAAGGAGGTCATGCCGAGCATGTACGTGCCGCTGATCGTGCTTGCCTTCTTTTCGGCGGTGGGAGGATGGGCGCTCGAGCGCAACGAGATGTTCCGAAACTGGCTTTACCCTCCCCACGGCATGCTGCCGGTGCTGGGAGATGTCAAGAGCGTGCCGTCGAACGTGCCGATTGTGTGGCTGTCGTTTGCCGCGGCCGGGCTCGGCATCATCGCCGGGATCGTGGTCTACTCGAAGGGGCTGCCTTCGGCTGAGAGCTGGGACCTGCGAAAGTGGAGTCCGTTCCGACGGTGGGCCGGTAACCAGTTTGGCTTCGACGCGGCCATGGTGTCGGCTTCGGTCGAGGGTGGCGCGGAACTCGCAAACTTCGCCTGGAAAGGCGTGGACATAGGCATCATCGATAGGATCGTGAACGGCGCCGGCTGGTTCGCCGAAGGGCTCGGAGGGCTCGTAAGCTTCCTCCAAACCGGCTACATACGGATGTATGCGCTGATGATGCTTCTCGGCGGGGCTGGGATCCTCGGCTGGATGTTCTACGCGGCACATCAAGTGGCGGGTGCACGATGATGGCTCCGCACTTTCCGCTCGTCTCGCTCGTGACCTTCTTGCCGCTCATCGGAGCGATTTTGCTGATGTTTCTGCCCGCGGACAAAGTGCGGGCTATTCGCGGAATCGCGCTTGGCTTTACTTTCGCCACGTTCGTGGCCTCGATTTACCTGCTCCTGTGCTTCCACGGTGACACGTTCCACATGCAGCTGGCCGAGAAGTATCCATGGATCCCCAAGTGGGGAATCGGGTACCGGGTGGCCGTCGATGGGATCAGCATTTGGCTGATCGTCCTCACAACGTTCCTTACGGTCATATCGACCGCGTTCAGCTACTACGTGAGCTCGCGAGTGCGCGACTACATGGTGCTGATGCTTGCGCTTGAAACGGCCATGCTCGGCGTCTTCGTGTCGCTGGACATGATCCTGTTCTACACGTTCTTCGAGTTCTCCCTGATCCCGATGTACTTCCTGATCGGCATCTGGGGCGGCGAGCGAAAGAACTACGCGGCGATCAAGTTCTTCATCTACACGTTCGCCGGCTCGATTTTCATGCTGATTGGCATGATCTTCCTTGGCTGGCAATATCACAACTTCGCCGGACATTACAGCTTCTATATCCCGGACATCCAGGCGGCCGTAGCCTCTGGCAGTTTTTGGACCGGCATTACGCAGTGGGAGCCGCTCGTCTTTTGGTCGTTCGCCATCGCGTTTCTGATCAAGTGCCCGGCATTCCCGTTCCATACTTGGCTGCCCGATGCCCACGTCGAGGCGCCCACCGCAGGATCGGTCATTCTGGCAGGCGTGCTTTTGAAAATGGGCACGTACGGGTTCCTTCGGTTCTGCTTGCCCTTGTTCCCGGATGCGATCCAGGCACAAGTTCCGATCTTGATGACCCTCGCGGTCATCGGCATCATCTACGGGGCCCTGGTCGCGGCAGTGCAGCCGGATTGGAAGAAGCTCGTCGCGTATTCGTCCGTGGCGCACATGGGCTTCGTGCTGTTCGGGATCTTCTCGCTGACTCACACCGGACTCATGGGGGGCTCGATGCAGCAGCTCAACCATGGAATCAGCACGGGCGCGCTGTTCCTTATGATTGGCCTCATTTATGAGCGGCGGCACACACGGCTGTTCTCAGAATATGGCGGCATTAAGGCGCAAATGCCGATCTACGCCGCGCTGTTCCTGATCGTGATGCTCAGCAGCGTGGGCCTGCCCGGAACGAATGGATTCATCGGCGAATTCCTGGCCATGATGGGCGGATTCGAGGCTTCGTACGTCAGGGCCTGGGGCTTGAATATGGCATACCCGGTCGTTGCCGGTTTCGGAGTCGTGCTCGCGGCGGTGTACCTGCTTTATATGTTCCAGAGAGTGTTCTACGGTCCGAATACCAATCCGGAGAACCGACTGCTGAAGGACATCAAGCCGTGGGAGATCGCGATGGTCGGCTCGATGGTCGTGCTGATCTTCTGGGGTGGACTCTATCCGAGCACGTTCTTGAAGCCAATGGAGGCGAGCATCCAGGCGACCCGAATGATGGCTGTGAATCCGGTTGGTCAGAGACCGGTCTGGGAGGACCCCTCGCTGGAGATCGACACCGGCGGCGATCATGGCGACGCGGGTGCACTCGTCCAGAGCAGCAGCGACTCGGGCGGTCACGTGCTGTATCGCCAGGTCGCTCCCCCCGATCTTCATCTGTCTCCGGCGCCTGCGCAGGGCGTTGCCGCCAAACATGTCGGAAGGCTGGTTGCCGACAAAGCAGGTGGCCCTCGGTGACTGCCAAGGCGCGGGTCCAATCAGTTCTGGCCGGCGAAACGGTCGGCTCGAAGCCGAGCATGATGTGGCCAGGAACGCCCGAGAACCAGGCGGAGATTTGGGTTGGCACGCTAGCCGATTCCGAGTCTGCCGGCGACGAACGAGTTCGACTCATTGAAGTAACCAGCCCCTTCGGCAGGGGATTGCAGCGGCGCCTAGACCTGAATGCGGCCCTTCGGCAGGACCCTCAAGCGGGGTCGGCGCTGTTGGATCAGCTGACCGAGGAAGCCGCGAAGGAAATCGACTCTGCGCTCAGATCGGCTTCGGACGGGGTCCTCTATGTTGTATACGGCGCCGAGCCAGCTCACTGCTCACCTATGCAGTACGGCGGCTACTACCTGGATCGAGACCTCGAGCTGATCCACCTCGCCGCCGGAGGCAGCGTGAGCGCAGTGCTCGTGATGGCTGGGGAATGCGCATACCTTGATTTTCTCAGTGAGGCGCCCGCCGTGATCTTCGCTTGGGACAGCGCGCGTAGTGGGATCGGAAGCGCTCAGGTTCGCCAGATGCGCGCCGGAGTGCAGGCATCTGCGGACCCGGCGAGCGAGGTTCGATTGGTATCGCCTGGCCCGCAGACCAGCATGAACGTCCCCAAGGAGCACTTTGCTACAAGCCTTTAATTTTCCGCTTCCCGACATCGAGTGGATGACGCTGCTCCCCATGGTCATCGTGGCGTGCATTGGGTTGCTCGCGCTCGTGGCCGAGATGATCCGACCGAAAGCCGACAACGGCGGGATCGTGGCTATCAGCTTGGCCGGATTGATCGTGGCCGGCGGAACGTTGGTTTATCAGCTCGCGAGCGGCGTGGATTCTCTCGAGACAGCGGCGGAGATGGTGACGCGGGACACCTTCGGCGTGTTCATGCAGCTCATCATCGTCGTGAGCACGTTCCTTACGATCCTTTTCAGCGAGGACTACCTGCGTGAAAAGCGGATCCCATTCGGAGAGTTTTATCCGATTCTGCTGTGGTCGGCCACCGGCGCGATGATCATGTCCGCGTCGCAGAATCTGCTGGTGATCTTCCTTGGGCTGGAGATCCTTTCGATCTCGCTTTATGTGATGGCGGGCATGAGCCGCCAGGAAGAAAAGTCGGAAGAATCCGCACTCAAATACTTCTTGCTCGGCGCTTTCGCAAGCGGCTTCCTGCTGTACGGAATCGCGTTCACATACGGCGCGACAGGCAGCCTGCACCTCTCGGCAGTCGAGGCCACTTGGCTGCGAGGCGATCAGGCCAGCCACGGAATGCTGCTGTTCGGCTTGGGGCTCATGCTGGTCGGGCTGTCCTTCAAAGCGAGCTTCGCTCCTTTTCACCAGTGGACGCCGGACGTTTATCAGGGCGCTCCAACCAACGTGACCTCATTTATGGCCGCAGGAAGCAAGGTGGGCGCGTTCGCAGCGCTCGTTCGGGTGCTTGAAGGGTTTGGCGGCTCGAGTAGCCTCTGGATTCCCGCGCTATCGGCCGTGGCTATCATCACGATGTTCTGGGGGAACCTTGTGGCGCTGCTGCAGAAAGACGTTAAGCGCGTACTGGGTTATTCCTCCATCTCTCACGCCGGATATATTCTTGTGGCGATCCTCGCCCGGGCCAAGAACCCACAAGCCACCAGCAGCTCGACCGTGCCCTACTACCTTCTCAGCTATGTGCTGATGACGATTGGCGCGTTCGCGGTCGTGTCGCTTGGCGCGAGCAGGGGGCGAGAGGACACTCGTTTTGGGGAGCTGTATGG
>JAICWL010000134.1 GCA_025934835.1 Fimbriimonadaceae bacterium | reverse complement strand
CTTGTCGGCGCGGGCGTAGGTGATCCCGAAATCTGATTCGTCGGTCTGACCTTTGAGGAGGTCGGCCGACGCCGGCTTCTCGATGATCGTGGACCGTACGCCAAGCTCTCGGGCGAGCGCCCAGACTTGCGTCTTGAACAGGTCGCCCAGTGGATTGATGGGCGGCGAATCGTCGGCATGCCAAGTGAAATATCCGAACAGTCTCTCACTCTTGTTTCCCGTGCCGATCGGTAACCCGTTCATCGCGGCACTTTGGTCGAATAGCACGATCATCCGGCAGCGGGCGCAAACGTTTCCGATCCGCGACGGGCTCGGGGGGGCGTCGAGCTCGGCTCCGTACCCGTCGACCATCTTTGTGATGTCGATTTTCTTGGATCGTATGCCCAAGTCCTGGATCACCAAGTCGGCGTGCGCCAGGCTCTCCGGGGAAGAAAGCTTGTAGGGCATCTTGCAGGCGAGCACATTGTCCGCGCCGAAAGCCCGGGCGCAGAGGTAGGCGACGACCGCCGAGTCCACTCCCCCGGAGAGGCCCAAGACAACCTGCTCGACCTTCCGATGGCGCTTGCATTCGTCGATGAGAAAGCTCGTCAGCCACTTCGCCACCAAGGGGGCGTTGATCGCCAGGCAGTCGTCCGACTTAGGGTCGAAAGGCTTCGGACGATGGATTTCGAGCATCATAGAGATCGTACCGAGTCGGCTGGATAGGCAATGTTGGCAGCCGAGGGTACAAAGTCCCTTTAAGGGATGCTGTCCTCGCGCATCGAGGGCAGCTAGCGTAAAACTAACTTAGAGTATCTGTGCTGCTCGGTCGGTCGGCCGGTTCAGCGCGGGGAGCGCAGCAAATCATGTCGGGAAGCGTAAGACTTGCATTGACGTTGCTAGCAACGGTTTTCGTTGGATGGTTCGCCTACAAGCTTATAGCCGCCGTTATTGCTACGGTTCTCTCCCTCGTCGGTTCTCTCGCCATCGTTTTGGTGGTTGCAGGCGCGCTCTATCTGGTTATCAGCCGAAAGGCTCTTGCCGGCGGGCGAAGAATCCTTCCCTAGGGTTTTTGGCAGGAATTCCCCGTCGCAAAGGCGAACAGCCTTACCGATGCTCCCGGTAATCGCTTTTGCTGCCCTGTCGCAGTCCCTCCCTCAGATCCCGCGCGACTCTTTTGGTGTTGCACACGTTCGAGCCGACTCCACGGACCAGGCGTTCTTCGACGCGGGCCTCGCCGTCGCGCAAGACCGGATGTGGCAGATGGAGCAAAGCCGCAGGCTAGCCAGGGGCAAATTGGCGGAAGCGTTCGGCCCGCAGTTCGAGGCCTCGGACCGCGAGGTGCTCCAAACCGGCTATACGGACGAAGAGCTTCAGGCCCAGTTCGACAAGCTCTCTCCGATTTCGAAAGCCGCCATCGAGGCATATTCCAAGGGCGTCAACGCGTTCCTCGCGGATCCTAAAAATCTTCCGCCTGGGTACGCCGCCACCGGCCTAAAGCCGGCGCCATGGACTCCGCTCGATTCCGTAGCCATCGCCATTCGGCTGTTTCAGCAGTTCGGCCGTGGCGGAGCCGGTGAACTGCGCAATATGGCGCTCCTCGGCTACCTTGGCACGCGGCCCAAATTGAAGGGGCGGGTCTTAGATGCAGTCGACGATTTCGAGTGGGAAAACGACCCGGCGTCTCCGACTACCGTGGCGCCGGAAGATGACATGCCCGCGGCGGTTAGGCCGAAGTTTTACTTGCCGGATCGCAAGACTACCGAAGCTCACGTGGGGATGCTGCCCAAACTCGGGCTCTTGGAGCTGCTGCCGGCCATTCGGCTGGCTTCGCGCGAGGAGAGCAACCGCGTGGCGGAAAATCTGGCGCTTCCGTTCAAGGCCGGCAGCTATTGCATCGTGGTCAGCCAAAAGCGATCCGCGGAGGGAGTGGCCACTTTGCTTTCTGGGCCGCAGATGGGTTTTCGTTTGCCTTCGATCGTGCATGAGATGTCCATCGTGGCCCCCGGACTCCGGATGGTCGGAATGGACTTACCGGGCGTCCCGGGTGTACTCGTAGGTCACACGGCCAAGGTTGCCTGGGGGCTAACCAGCGGCGTCGACGACACCGACGATATCGTTTACTACAAGACCGCCGCAGATTCGGGGTACGTGGTCGACGGTGTGACTCAGCAGCTTCAGAGAGTAACGCGCACGCTGAACATCAAAGGCGCCGACCCGAAACAGGTGACCGAGCTGCGAACGGTCGATGGGCCGGTGATCCTCAGCAGCAAGGGCTCGCAATCGATCTTCGCCCGCAAGTCGAGCTATGCCGGGCGTGAAATGGAGAGCTACGACGCCGTCACATCGCTGTGGCAGGCCTCGAGCGTGGCCGATGTGGATCAAGCGATCCGTAAGGCCACCATGAGCTTCAACTTTTTCTTCGCCACGGCTCCATCCGGCGCGGAACCGAGCCATATCGGTTTTCGATACTGCGGTTTGGCCCCGCTCCGGGCGCCAGGGTTCGACCCGCGGTTCCCGATTCCGGGCGGCAAGTCCGCGGCGTGGCGCGGTTTCGTGCCCGCCGATCAGATGCCGCACGTGCTCGACCCGAAGGCTGGTTTGATCACGAACTGGAACAACAAGCCGGTTTCCTGGTGGCCGAACTTCGATACCCCCGCTTGGGGCTCGCTGCAGCGGGTGAACGCCCTGCGTGAAGCGCTTCCGAAGGGCCCGATAAGCTTGGCGAACGTGGAGATGGGTCCTTGGACGATCGCGCGCCGCGTGCCGCCAGGCAACTATGAATATGAGTATCCGGCCGTCGAGCCTCTTCTTCGCTCGAGCCTGGCGTCCGTCGACTCGGTGGCCGCGAGGCTGGTTCGGGGATACGACGGTTGGATGTTGGACGGAGCGCAGTCGCCCACTGTTTATGAGACGACCCTGGACGCGCTGAGAGAAGAGATCTTCGTCCCGACGGTGGGCAACTTCCTGTCGGCCGACAACCTGCGGCTCGTGGCTCAATCGGCGCTCATGATACGGGTACTCCGACACAAGACGAAGTTCGACTACCTGGAGGGGAGAAAGCCCGAGGATGTGGTTCGGGCCGCCTTCACGCGCGCGGTAAACGCTCTGACCACCCGCGACCCCAGGCCGTACGGCGCGTGGCGAATGGGGGCGCCTTCGATGGTTTTCGGGGACCAGCCACCCGTTCCGTACTCGAACCGGGGGACGTACATCCAAGTCGTTCAAATGTTTCCGACGATCATCGGGCGCAACGTGTTGCCCCCAGGCGTGGCCGAGTCGGGGCCCCACGAATTCGACCAGCTTCCGCTATCGAGGGCATGGGTTTACAAGCCTATGACATTTGGTCCAGCAGACTAGCGGCAGGTATACTTCATCCCGCTTGCTCCGGTCGTCTAGCGGTTTAGGACATCGCCCTCTCACGGCGGAGATCGTGGGTTCGAATCCCATCCGGAGTACCAAGCTGTACAGAGCTCGTCCTTGGGCTCAGTTTCGACCAACTGAAGGTTCGCTTGAGCGAGCAAATTGAACCAAGGACGGAGCGTTAGAAGCGGTTTTCCATCAAGAACGGAAAAGTTCGAAACCAGGCTTCTGACCATCTCCTGTTTTCGAACCGTCGAGGCTGATTTGAACTCAGATACCGAGTTCGAAACCATTTCCAAGAATGCGACGTTTTCTTCCCAGCTTCGTCCTTGGGCGCGTCTCGTTCCCTGCTTCTTTGCGAGCACGGCTTCAAGTTCGGCTTCCGTTCTCGCCTTCAAAGATCTGTACTGTTCGGGGCTGACCTCGCCGTCTAGCTTGTCTAGGTAAAGGCGTTCAAGTCGCTGACGATACTTTGCCTCTTGTTCGGACAGATCGGTTTCGATCTCCTGCTGCTCCACACGCTGATCAGCATGAAGTTCCTTCAACGCCTGTCGGATGAGTGGAACGTATCGGGAAGGGATTCTTAGGCCTTCGAGGACGCATTCGACCTCAGCCATGAGCAACTCTTGACGGATGCCTCTTCTGGAACATCCCCGAGCTCCCGTACACGCGTAGTAGACGTATTTGCCTTTTGCCGTGTAGGGACTCATGAGACAGCCACACTTTCCACAGCGAACTAGGCCGACGAGTGGATAAGGCTCTCGCGACTTGATCGGCTGTTCGGTGTTCCGGCCGTCCAAAACTGATTGCACTTTGCGCCATGTTTCTGGCGTCACAATCGGCTCGTGTGAACCAGGAAAGTCGTCTCCGTTCCAGATTATCCGCCCGGAATAAATCGGGTTCCTTAGAATTCGATGCAACGAGCTTCGAGGAATGGATTTTCCGCTCTTGGATCTCAGTCCGATTTCGTCGGCGGTTTCACTTAGACGTGTGATGCTTGAGGTTCCCTCAGCATACCGACCATACAAGGCGGCAATCTTGGATGCTATCTCAGGATCTGGCTCGATGGTCTTGACCGAGCCCCTAGTAGTGTTCAGGTAACCCAAAGGCGCCATGCTGGGCCAAATTCCTGAGCGGGCTTTCTGAGACATGCCCTTCGTGATCTCCTCTTTGAGATTGTCAATGAAAGATTTCGCAACGACTAGCTTAATGT
>JAICWL010000142.1 GCA_025934835.1 Fimbriimonadaceae bacterium | reverse complement strand
CTTTCCCATTGTGTGCATCTGCGGACAGTGCGACCCCTTGGAACGAAGGCGCCTGGCCGGCCTGAACCGGCCGATGCATCAGCAAACTCGCAAAGGCGCAGTTCTGTTAAGAAACTGCGCTAGACTTGGGGCTTAACCCTGAGTAAATTCGGCTGGCGGGAGGCCGCGAAATATCTGGCCTGGCCGACCAGACCAACGGCCAGGCCGGTCCACGGCTCGGCGCGGGCATGACCCTGTTGTCTCGCGTCGAGCCGCGTTGGTTCGAGCCCGGTGACGGCCGGGCGGCGGGAACGGGATCATGACGGGCATTTTGGACAGATTTTACGTCGAGCACGGCATCTATGGCGCGAGAGTGTTGGCGCGATCGCTTCAGCTTACCGCAAACTGCAGGTCGGATGAGGAGATCGACACCCATGTTCAGCTGCTCAAGGATGATCTGGACGCATGCGCGAGGGACATGAAGCGCCTGGTCAGGCTCAATCAAAAAGGCGACATGTTCGCGGGCTGGCCCAGGATCGACGATGAGCCGGCGGACGAGCGAGGCCCGTAGCCGCCTATTTGTCGCCGCCGACAGCTCCCGACGAGAGATAGTGCGGACTCATGACCGGCTGCGGCTTCGGCGCCGCAGGCGCGAGCTGTTGCAGAAGCCTTAAATTGAACGTCTCCTTGAACTGACAGCCGAACTGGGTTCCTTTGACCCAGCGAACCTCCGCCTCGATCAGGCCGCCAGCCGCGAAATCGAGCTCGATCCGCGCGCCCGCGGCGACCTCTTCCCGGCATTCGACGAGCGCTCCCCCGCTCGAGATGTTTCGAAGCCGAGCGCCGAGGACGCGGCCTTGATGGTGGAGCAATGCCGCCCGGATGATTCGGATTCGCGCCTCTCGCGGAGGCAGTTTCGCAGGAAGAGTGGCGGCGCCCTTGTTGGCGAGGGCAAGCGCTTCGTCGGGGGCCATCGGCTTGCCGAATATATAGCCCTGAACGAGAGAGCAGCCAAGGTTCCGAACGAGCTGCAGCTCCTCGTCGGTTTCGACGCCTTCGGCGGTTGTCTGCATCCTCAGGTCCGAGGCGAGCCCCACCATCGCGCGAATGAGGGCCGCATTGCGGCCTTCGAGATCGGATGCTCCGGTGACGAACGAGCGATCGATCTTGATCTTGTCGAATGGGACGCGCAGCAAATAGCTCAGCGACGAATAGCCGGTGCCGAAATCGTCCAGGGCGAGCTTCACGCCGATGTCCTTGAGGCTGCTGATCATGTCGTGGACATGCTCGTCATTGCTTAGGAACACACCCTCGGTGATCTCGAGCTCGAGCCGCTTTGCGGCGAGGCCGGTCTCGCTCAAAATCGCCCTCACTCTCGAAGGAAGGGAAGGGAGCTTGAACTGAATCGGTGACAAGTTGACTGCGATGCTGATTTGCTGCGGCCACTTTGCAGCTTCCTCGCAGGCTGTTCGAAGAACCCACTCGCCGATCTCGTTGATGAAACCGATCTCCTCTGCGAGCGGGATGAAGGTGGCGGGACTGACGAGGCCGTGCTCCGGATGGTGCCAGCGGATCAGCGCCTCGAAGCCGGTTACGGCTTCATTGGATGCATCGACGCACGGCTGGAACATCAGCTTGAGCTCATCCTTTTCCAGGGCGAGTCGAAGGTCCGATTCCATGACCTGGCGTTCGCGTGCCGCCTCGTGCATCTCGGGCGCGAAGAAACGGTAGCAACCTTTTCCGGCACCCTTCGCCGCATAAAGGGCGAGGTCGGCGTCCCGCATCAGATCGTCGGAGGTGCGGTCGTCATAATCGGATGTGACGATTCCGACGGATGCCCCGATCGACACCATTGTCCCGTTGATCGTGTACGGACGCGAGAGGCTGTCGATAATGCCTTGGGCGAGTATCGACAGATCGGCTTGCGAAGAAGTCGACGGCAGAACCACCTCGAATTCGTCTCCGCCCAAGCGTCCCACCTGGCCGAGCTCGCCGATCGTGTCTCTTAGCCTCAGCGCGACGAGACGGAGCAACGTGTCGCCGGCCGGATGGCCAAGCGTGTCGTTGACGACCTTGAATCGGTCGAGGTCGAGCAGAAAGACGGAGCAGCGGTGCTTCCTTCGCGCCGCGCCAACGAGCGCGTCGTCGAGGGCTCGGCGCAATGCTTCGCGGTTGGCGAGCCCGGTCAGGGAGTCCTGGCGCGCGAGCCTGTCGAGTTCGACCTCCGACTGGCGCATCTTGGTTAGATCCGACGCGAAGCCGCGAAAGCCGAAGAAGCGGCCCACCTCGTCATGGACAGGCCTGCCGCTGATCGACCACCAAGTCTCGTTCTTCGTCTTGGCTCGGACGATCAGGTCCTGGAAGGCCACGTGGGAAGACAGGTAGAAGCCGAGCGTGCGCTCTGATGTGGCGCCCCCATCCGACACTTCGGTCGAGGTCAAATCCGTAAATGCTCGGCCGACGAGGTCTTCGGCTTCCCGGCCGATGGTTCGAGCGACGCTTTCACTGACATAGGAGACAGTCCCGTCGCGGGCCGTTTCCCAGAACCAGCCCTTGCCGCTGCTCTCGAACTCGCCAAGCAAAGCTTCTGCGCGCGCCCGGTCGGGACGCGACTCTTCCTCGGCCAAGGTTGCGCCAGTCCGGAGCATGCGCCTGATGCTTTCCACGGTCGAACGGCTTAGGCCGACATGGTTGATATAGCGTTAGCTGATCGGTCTGCGCCTTCAGCTGACTGGAGCTTTTTCCGGCAGCGGCAGCTTTCGAGCCATACTGACCGGGTCAGTTTTTGCCCACAAGCCGAACCGAATGGCTTGCGCCGCGTTGAATGTTCCATGCCGAGCCGGATCTTATACTTCCGGGGGGGCATCCTCGAGGATGTCGAGGAGTTCGCAGCGGAGGACCTGGTGGAAGCGGCTCGCACTGCCTCCTCCCATCATTCGCAGCTTACCGCCGAAATTTGGCAGCGAGGAAGAAAGGCGGCGGTAATCCGCCCGTGCTGCGAGCAACGGGACCACCATATGCTACGCCAGCAATTCGAGCGCCGGGCAAAGGGTGCGGTCGGCCAAGCAAAGCGTTGATGAGCGGCTCGAACGATCAGCCGACCGACCCCGCCGAACAGGTTCAATGATCGTTACGGTCCCGGTAACTACCGGGGATGATCTTCAGGGCTCGATGGCGGACACTCCTTGAGCGGTCAGTCCACGGATTCGGCAAGCTGGCCGCGCAGGAGGGGCTGGAGACGGAAGGCTTCCCACCGAGCGGAAAACCCTCGTCATCCGGCCTCTCCTGCAACACTGCGGGTGATCAGGCCCGAGGACGCTCCAACCTCCGGCGAGGAAATTTGGGTCAACCGAGAATGCTCCCGTCGGAAGCGCTGCCGCCTGACCCAAGCGGGCGGAGACGCAGGCATTTACCCGGTTGCGGCGGCGATCGGCCAATTCCCGGCCAAGGCAGCAAAGAAGGAGTGCAAGCCGTCACGCGCTTTGCTGCCAAGCTCGACTCGGTCCGCGCTCCGATCCTCGCCGCAGCGCATCCGGGTCACGAGCTGGTGCGCTTCCAGGAAGTCAATCCATCGCGCAGCGGTGCTTTCCGGGGTATCCGCCGACCTCGCAAGGTCGGCGAGGCAGACGTTTTTATCCCGATAAAGCAAGAGCAGAATATCCCACGCTGGCTCGCCGAACATCGATCGCGGGAATAACGGAGACCGAGCCGCCCTTGCCGCGATGACCATATCGGCAATGGTCCTGTACTCGCCGGAACTGGTGCTCGTTGCCCGATCACGAGCGCGGCCGACAGGCGGGAGATCCTCGTGCATGGCTCCTCCTGCGCGCAACGGCGCCTTTACTTTCGACAGTATCGCACTTGCGCGATTCTTTCCACTCGCAAAGAGCCAAAGCCGGGGATCGCCGGAGCCGATAGAGGCACAGGCGTGACGCATGCGCCGACTGTCGCGGCGCCGGTCGCAAGAGATACCCCGATTGAGGTTCCAATGTCGCGGCAGCGGCTTTGGCCCAGAGGAGTCCACGGCTTGGGGCCGTTCGGCGCAAGTCGTTGCTTTCAGGCAAGGAGTCGGTAGTAAACTGCGATTTAACGACTCACGGCGCGAGTAACCCCGCATGGCGACGGATCAGAGCGAGAAACCAGGCGCTTTTTGG
>JAICWL010000109.1 GCA_025934835.1 Fimbriimonadaceae bacterium | reverse complement strand
CCGCTTGCGACCCGGCTTCTGCGCTGAGGCGGGAATCTCGAGAGTGGTGTTGAAGCCGAGTGTAAGCGTTGTGCCGTCTTCGAAGCGGAGAACGCACTGGTCGGCGTCACCCGTAACGATGCGGCTGCCGGCATACAGAGCGGCCCTTGGCATGGCTGACGCGGATGCCCCGGAACTCGCGACGACCTGGGGGCGCCCGACAACAGCCTCGAAGTGCCCAATCGGCAGCCTGCGAGCCACGACGATCTGGCGCTTGATTGCGGGCCGCGGCGAAGACTTGCGAGGGGACTTGTGAACCAAGAGGCCCTTCTCGGGGCTCGGCCCGGGAGCCGGCTTGGTGCGTGGGAGGGAGGGCGACCTCGTAGGAGGCTGCCGACGGAGTATTGGCTGCCTGGCGAGCCGCACGGTAAGCCACACCACCAGAATCAATACGGCTGCCGCGGCGAAGGCGAAAACCGCTACCTTTTGGGCATGGCGGCGCTGGGCTTTGAGGTTCGTCGCCCGAGCGCTTTCGAGCAGCGCCGCCAAGGTTCGATCTTGCTGAGCAGCAGGAAGGGCCATCTCCTCTTGGGCGTATCGCAGACGCCAGAGGTCCGGGAGACGCTCGTCGATCTCCAACGGGGAGGTTTGCGCCAGATGCAGGATCTCGTCCCAGTTTTCTTGGAGAGAGTTCATCCTCATCGGTGCGCCTCCCGGCCCGGCAACCTGGGGTCCCGCTCGATGGCCTTGCGCTGCTTCTCCTTTGCCCGCGCGATCAGGTTCTCGATGGCCTTCTCCGACCGCCGCAGAATCTGAGCGATCTCGCGAATGGAGAGCTCGTCGACGTAGCGCATCATCATCGCCTCTCGCTCGTCGGCGGACAGGGTGCGAAGCAGAGCGTCCACTTCGTCCGCAGCCGACGGCTCGCCCGCTTGCGAGCGCAGATCTCTCACTTCGTCGAGGCTGACGATCCTCTCTTGGGGGATCCTCTTTCCCCTTCCTTGTCGACGGTAGTGGTCGACGATCCGTATGCGCGCGATGCCGCAGACCCACCCGTAGGCGCTGGCATCACCCCGGTAGTTCGAGGCGAGATTTAGAGCCGTGAGGAATGTATCGTGGGTGATCTCCTGCGCATCTTCGAAGCTCTGTGGAACCCGGCGATAAATGAACCGAAGGACAGGGTCGCCATAGGCGCGATAGAAGGTCTCGATCGCGCCTTCGTCTCCGCGGGCCATGGCCCTTAACAGGCTGGCGTCGCGTTGCGAGGCAACATCGGTTGCGTCGGTCATCCTTGGTCGGCGATGCAGAATAGGGAACGCCGCCACTCGCGCCATTCCCCCGCCATTGTAAAGTTTTTGTTAGTAAAAAGGGAAACCATGCCCGGCGCTGCAGAGCGCGAAGCGCGCTTTGCCGATAGGAGGATCGCCCAGCCTTTAGGCGTCGAGGGCGGCCAATATGGCGGTGTTGCCCCGTTCTCGGGCGTGATCGCGGGCGGTCTTGCCTCCGGCGTCTTTCACATTCGGGTCCGCGCCGACTTGCAAGAGGATCGCCGCAACGTCGCCGGCGTCGTCCCGCTGGCGCGCGCACCAAATCAGCGGGGTAGCGCCGTTCAGATCGGATTTGGCGAGGCTAACCCGGGCATTCGGGTCGGCGCCATTAGCTAGGAGAAGCCTCACGATATCGGCGTGACGCTCGCTGGCCCAATGCAGTGGTGATCCGCCGTAGCAATTGATCTCGTGGGCGTTGGGATCGGCGCCATGCTCGAGCAGCAGCCGGACGATCTCGATATGGCCATTGTGAGCGGGCCAATGTAGGGGCGTATCGCCGATCCAGCCGCGCTGATGGACGGCGAGCCGATCTTGGTCGAGATGCATCCGCACCTGCTCGATCCACCCTTGACGCCCTGCGAGGTTACAGGTGACGCCGACACCGAAGGTGCCTTGCGCCTTATCCGGGATTTCGCGGAGGAAGTAGTCGACGACGCTCTGGCGCCCGGCCCACGATGCGAGCATGACAGCCGGGTAGCTGGCCATGGGGTTCGAATACACTTCGGCCCCGCTTTCGATGAGAAACTTTACAAGCTCGAGATGACCGTGCTTGGCTGCGCTATGGATCGGCGTTAGCTCGTCCCAAGTCCCGTCTTTGTCGCTTGCGCCGAGATTTCGCTCGTTCACTCTTTCGGGCCGCTCGGCGAGGGCTTGCTGAATGGCTGCGCGATCGTCCCTGCGGGCTGCGGAGAAGAGCTCGTCGTTGTCCATGCAATATTCTAGCGAGTTCCGAGCCAAGCTCCCTGGCATCGAGACGTGAGCGTCATCACATCCAGTTTCGCGCTTTGAAATTCCGGCACTCCATCCATAGGCTTTTGGACGTGTGCTGCGCGATCGTCCTCCCCCAGTCGGCGGCTAATCGAAGCTCTGTATCAGTGCTGCTTCGATGTCGGCCCGCAGCCCGAAGTGGTCAGCCCAGTGGAAGAGGTACTCCATGTCGAGCCGACCCTTCTGAACCTCGAGAACCTTGACGATGTCATTCCACAGCCGATCGCAGGCGCGGTTTCCGAGATGGAACCCCCTAAGCTTCTGGATGACGATGTTCTCGGGGGCGGCGAAGCTTGGCGCGCCGCCCCCCGAGAAGCACGCGCCGGACGGACATTACCGAGCTTCTTCAGGCTTCGCCGAGCGCCGCTGCAAAGCGATCCGAAGGATCTCGCGTCCAATATCCACGCGGTCAATGATCATCTCGAGCCGTCTCTCCGGTGTCAGCTCGCGTAACCTTCTCAACAACCGCCGGTAAGCCTCCGGTTTCGTGTCCATCGAGTCGGTGCGCGCACGGGTTCGTTTTGATATCCGGATCCGCACCGGGCCCGGGCCCAAGTCAGAGCCTGGGGTCGACCGGCTCGCTCTCCATCGCGAGCACGGCGAAGACGCACTCGTGGATCCGGCGCAGGGGCTCTTTTGCAACGAACCGGTCGAGTGCTTCGACGCCAAGCGCGAACTCGCGCAGGGCGAGAGAGCGCTTCACGCCGAGACCACGCTGTCGGAGCCGCGAAAGGTTCTCGTCAAGCAGATACTCCGGGCCGTAAATGATCCTGAGATACTCGCGTCCGCGGCATTTGACGGCCGGCTGGATCAGCCCCTTGGGGCCCGCGGCGACGAAGTCGAAGGGCTTGACTACCATGCCCTCGCCGCCACATTCGGTCAACTCTTCCCACCAACGAATCGCCGCTTCAACGCTCTCTTGGGCGCCTAGCTCGACCACTCGGTAAGGGGTGGCCAGAAGCAAATCGGGATCTCTGGAGCACAGCTCTGCCAGCCTCTCCATGTGCCAGATATGCGGTTTATCGACGTGAACGGCGCCCTCGGTTGCGAGCAGGTGGAACGGCGCAAGCTTGAGGTCCTGCGGGCCGCTCACGGGCCAGCAATAGCGGCGATACGCCTCTCGGTACCTGCCGGCCGCTTCGAGCCTCGCCCGAAAGTGGCCTTCGAGGTGAGTCAAGGAGTCGTCCTCCGGTAGCCGCTTGCGGGCAAGTGTAACCGAATCGACCGCGGCTCGCAGCGCATTCTCAGACGAGGCGGCTACCGGCGCGTACTGCCTGCGGAGCAGCTCCTGCGCTTTCGCCGACCATGGCATCAGCTCGCAGTCCAGGACCGCCCAATCCGTCTGAAAGGCGTCCCAGTCGAAGGCGTTTCGTACCCTTTCCAGAATCGCGCTCTCGAGCGAATTGCCATCGAACAGCCTCCGACCCATGCGGGACAGCACGGCTCCAGCCTCGCCTTCTACACCGAAGCGGCGCCTCGCGGCCTCTTCGTCGCGGCACACGACCACAACGGCTCGGGAGCCCATGTGCTTCTGCTCGCATACGACCTGTCCGATTCCTTCACCCGTGTAATAGGCGAAGGCCTCCTCGGGTCTTTCGAGCCAGCCCTCACGCTGAGATGTCTCGCAGGGCGACATCGTGGGAGGCAGGTACACGAGCCATCGAGGGTTGGCCGCGAACCGGCTCATAGCCTCGAGCGCGGCTGTGGCGTTCTCCTCGCGCAGCGTCACGTTGCCACGCAGGCGCGTGTGGACTACTCGCTTGCCGGCTACGTCCTCCAGGTCGAGCACATCGTCTGTTTCGAGCTGTGCGCTCGTGCCGGAGGAGGAGCCCAGTGGCCTCACCGGCTGCGCGTACTGCTCTTTGGCCGCGATACTCACGAGCTCTAATTCCGGGTAGCGCAGCGCGGTCAGCTTGCCTCCAAATGCACAGCCCGTATCGATGCAAATTGTCCGGTTCAGCCACTCGGCATTCTCGACCGGTGTGTGCCCGTACACGACGCGCGCTTTACCGCGATAATCTATGGCCCACGGGTACCGCAGGGGAAGGCCGAATTCGTCGGTCTCACCGGTGGTGTCGCCGTACAGCGCGAAGTCGCGGACTCTTCCGGAGCCGCGGCCCTGCATCTCCTCCTTCATTCCGGCGTGGGCCACCACGAGGTTGCCATTATCCAGAACGAAATGGCTGACCAGGCCATCGAGGAAGCGCACGACCTCTTCGCGGAACTCTTCGGGCTCCTCTCCAAGCTTCGCGACGGTGTCGGCGAGGCCGTGGGAGAGCGTCACTTTGCGCCCGCGGAGGGCTCGGACCAGCTTGACGTCGTGGTTGCCCGGCACGCAGAGGGCTACGCCGTTCGCCACCATGCTCATCACGATTTTCAGGCTGCGTATGGGGTCCGGACCGCGATCCACGAGGTCGCCGAGGAAGATCGCCTTTCTTCCTTCCGGAGCCTCCACCCGATAGTAGCCGGGACCCTCGATCGGCTCGAGCCGGTAGCCCAGGTTGCTCAGAAGCTCTAAGAGCTCTTGTGTGCAGCCGTGCACGTCGCCGACGATGTCGAATGGGCCGTGCTCCGCGCGGCGGTCGTTCCAGAGAGGTATCCGCTCGATCTCAGCGGCGTCTACTTCTTCCGGGGAGCGGAGAACATAAACGAATCGGAAGCCTTCGCGCTCCAGGCCACGGAGCGACTGTTGCATCGACTTCGTGTGCTGCCGCACGACGTGGGGACCAAAGTTGCGATTCTCACGGAGCCGGTTTCGCTCGAGGCAGATCGTTTCGGACAGATTGAAGACGATCGCCGCGGTCATCGCGTGGTATTCCTGGGCGAGTTTCAGGAGCGACCGTCGGTCTTCGGCGCGAACGTTGGTGGCGTCCACCACCGTGAGTCGGCCGTTCTTGAGGCGGGTTCTGACGATGGTGCGCAGCAGATCGAACGCATCGCTCGTCGCCTCCTGCGAGTTTTCGTCGTCCGAAACAATGCCGCGGCAGGCGTCCGAGGACACCACTTCCGTGGCCAGGAAGTGCTTTTGGGCGAACGTGCTCTTACCGCAGCCGGTCGAGCCGATCAGCAGTACCAGTGAAAGGTTTGGGATTCTGAGCGTCATCAGAACATTCGTATAAGGGTACCGGGGCTCCAGGGTCGGGCTTGCCGGAGATTCATTTGGCCCGTCTGTTGAAAATGGCCATTTGGCTCGGGGCCCCGAGGTTTTCATCCAACGGGCCTACGGCTTCGAAGGCTACGTCGTAACCGTGCCTGTCCGCCACCGCTCCGGCCCAGTCCTCGAACTCCCGTCTGGTCCATTCGAACCGGTGATCCTTATGTCGAAACGATGCGGCGGGCAGGGTGGGGAATAATGCGTTGTACTCCTGGTTTGGTGTCGTCAGGACGACCTTGTTGGGTTTCATGAACTCGAATACGACCCTCTCGAAAGAGGCGAGCCTCGACGGGTCCAAGTGCTCGACGACCTCGACGACCGCCGCAGCATCGTATCCCTCCAGGCGGCGATCTCTATAGAGCAACGATCCGTGCAGCAGCTTGATTCGGTTCGCCACGCGCTCGGGCTGGCTGTCGAGCTTTAGTCGGCGGGCTGCTCGCTCGAGCGAGGCGATGCTCACGTCCATGCCGACGATCTCCTCGAAGGACATGTCGCGCATGAGCAGCTGCAGCAGCCGGCCCTCACCGCATCCGAGATCGACGACCCGCTTGGCTCCCTTGATCGCCTCATGCACCTGGCGAAGCCGCAGCTCGTGGAGGGAGATCGGCTTTTCGATCCTCTCTTCCTCCGACGAGGCTTCCTGCGCGCTCTCGTCCGGATCGGGCGCGTCGTCGGCCGCACTCAACCGGGCTAAAGCTTTTCGGGCGAGGGGTTTTTGCCGCCGCAGGTATCGCTCGGCGATCTCCTCTCGCTCGGGGTGAGTCGGCAGCCAGCCCTTGCCCTTGCTGAGGAGCTTCTCGATCGCTCCTTCTCCCACCCAGTAGTGCTGGTAGTCGTCGAGCACGGGGATGAGCAAGTACAGGTGCGACAGCAGCTCGGACACTCTGACCTCGCCGCGGATCGTCATGTCGAAGTACGCGCTCTCACCCCAATCCGGGAAATTCTCGTCCAGCGGAAGTTGGGTGGCTTCGACTTCGTAGCCGAGCGGCTCGAACAGCCGTCGAAGAAAGCTCTCGCCTCCCCGGCACGGAAGCACGGGAATTCTGGCCTGCAGGGGGATCGGCTTGGCCGCGAGGTCAGGCCGCTCTTTGCTGCGTCCGCCCATTGCGGTGCCAAACATCTCGGCGATCGCGCTGGAGAGGAATGAGGAGGCTGCATAGGGTCGGTCGTTCACGTACTGGTCGAACAGACCGGCGTCGCCGCGCCGGTTGCGAACGAGCCCGATCGGATCGATTTCGAGCGCCAGGACGGCCGTGCAGCGCTCTTCGCCAGCCTCGGGATAGTAGACGTTCGCTCTTCCGAACGGCGTCTCGGTCGACTGCGGCCTCGCGGGGTTTTTGTGCAGCAGATAGCCGAGGTCCGTGGCAGGGTGGTGTGTGGTCGTTATCGCGAGGACCATGTCCTATTGTGAGTGATCCGCGGGCACAGGTTTGACTACGCTGGGCGGTAGTGCAACAGCAAAAAGCCCCTCGGCTCGTGTGAGCCAAGGGGCTTTGCCGCTCTTTGAAAGCTTTATAGAGGAGTCGCGTTTTCGATAAATTCTTCGACCTGGATATGTCGGCTTCTCCGTGAAGAAACCGAGTGCAGATCCTTTAAGGAGGTGATCCACCCACACCTTCCGGTACGGGTACCTTGTTACGACTTAGTCCCCCTTACTCCCCTCACCTTCGGCCGCTCCTTCCTTGCGGTTAGGCCACGGACTTCGGGTGAAGACAATTCAGGTGACTTGACGGGCGGTGTGTACAAGACCCGGGAACGTATTCAACGCAGTATAGCTGACCTGCGTTTACTAGCGATTCCGCCTTCATGCAGTCGAGTTGCAGACTGCAATCTGAACTGGGGGCGTATTTTTGGGATTTGCTCCACCTCACGGTATTGCTGCCCTTTGTTGCGCCCATTGTAGCATGTGTGAAGCCCCAGGCGTAAGAGCCATGCTGACTTGACATCATCCCCACCTTCCTCCGGCTTACACCGGCGGTCTCCTGTGAGTGCCCGACTTTACTCGCTGGTAACACAGGACGAGGGTTGCGCTCGTTGGCGGACTTAACCGTACACCTCACGGCACGAGCTGACGACAGCCATGCAACATCTGTTTTCAGGTCCCCTTGTGGGGGAGGGCCGCATCTCTACGGCTTTCCTTCAATGTCAAACCTGGGTAAGGTTCTTCGGTTAGTATCGAATTAATCCACATGCTCCACCGCTTGTGCGGGTCCCCGTCAATTCATTTGAGTTTCAACCTTGCGGCCGTAGTCCCCAGGCGGGATGCTTAGTGCGTTAGCTGCGGCACAAGGGGGGTCGATACCCCTTACGCCTAGCATCCATCGTTTAGGGCGTGGACTACCAGGGTATCTAATCCTGTTTG
>JAICWL010000038.1 GCA_025934835.1 Fimbriimonadaceae bacterium | reverse complement strand
GCGATCGGCGAGTACTATCTCAGGCCGGTCGACTTCTGAGCTGCGGTCCAGGTAGCGAGCGGAGTCCATCGCTCGGGATTGTAAACCGTGGCAGTTTGGGGCTGCTTGGCAGGGGCCCATATGACGATCAAAGAGCCGGCTCGCCTCGCCACCGAGCCGTCGGAAAACGGGATCTCGCATCCCGATTCCAAGTCGCGGATTGCAAGACCGTCAACGCTTTGCACGAGGGCTATCGCGGGGAGCTCACGATCGATAAACCGCGCCGGGCCCTGCGTTTCGGCTAGGATCTTTCGGTATCCGTTTCGGAAGTTCGCCGAGCCTATGACCGTGGCTCCATAGGGCGCTCGCTCCACGAAAAGCCCCCAAAGCGAAGGTTCCGGTAGCAGATCGTAAAGCTCCGAACCCATCGGCCGGAACTTCGCGGCCCTGGTGCGAAGATCAAATTGGGACAGCCCCCATTGGTCCTCCCGCCGCACAATGGCGCTTGGGGCGCCGTCGATGGGAAAAAGCCGATCGTCGATCGGCAGCGTTGCAGTCGAGAGCCCGTCGAGCCTTCCAAGCAGAATAGGCTCCGGCTTCGACGCGGCCAAGTCGACCTTGATCAGCGCCTCCAACCAGGGAGCGCCCGAGGGTTCATCCCATCGCGCCAAGAAGTAGGCGCTCGTGCCCAGCCGATAAGCCCCGGAGAGCGCATCGGCGAATTTTGATCGTTTGTGCTGGGCAAAGAGCGCCAGGTTGCGGCGGATCTCCGGCCTGGCGTATATCCGGGGCGAGACGGCTATCTTCTCGAGCCTGGTCGTGAGGAGGCTCTTACCGGCCCGGATGGTCAGTCCGCGTTTGTCCCAAACGGCGTAGGTGTTGTTGCGCCGGAATTCGATTGTGGTCCTCGGCCTCGGCTCGATCGGCGTGATAGGAGCGCGGTAGCTTTTCGATCCTTGACGCGCGATGAATTCCCGCCCGATAAATTGCAGTACTATTCTGTCTACCGGTCGGCGCTGCATGGCCGAAAGCGCGAGCAGTGCCAAGGAAATCATCGGAGTTCAAAGAGTGTACTGTCGAGACTGTGCCCGTTTCGATACCGAGACGGATCGATGCAAGGATGCCAAGGTGAACCCGGCTGATTGGGACACCGCTGTGAACGTTTCGAACGTGATGGGATTGCGGTCCATCTGTTCGTTCAACGATTTTCGCGAGCGCCTGATTCGCGCCCGCATGGCAAAACCCCTGCCCGGTCCCCCGCCGCGCAGATCCAGGCGCTGAGTCCTGACGCCGTCCGGTGCCCTTCGCCCCAGAGAGAAGGACGCAGGCTTCGTGCGAGCTTGCGCGCAACGGCACTCTCGCGGCAGAGCCTCCCAGACCTCATCCCACGACGTGCCGCACCGCGCCGGCGCAGAGCCGATCGTCGAACCTGCGAGGGCAGTCGGTAAACTGCCTGAAAGCAACCGTCGCTATGCTCGACAATGAGGCCGGGTGTCCGACACAAGCGCCAGGAGAAGTTTTCAATGAGCAATAAGCGTGTGTATCTGTTCCGCGAAGGCGATGCTTCGATGCGGGACCTGCTTGGAGGCAAGGGCGCCAACCTCGCCGAAATGACCAATATCGGCCTTCCGGTGCCGCCCGGCTTCACCATAACCACGGCCGTCTGCAACGAATACTACGACAAGGGCCGGAAGCTGCCCGCCGGACTTATGGACGAGGTGCGTGCGGCCGTCGCAGACGTCGAGCGCCAAATGAACCGAAAGTTCGGCGGCTCTGAGCGACCGCTGCTGGTCTCGGTGCGATCCGGCGCGAAGTTTTCCATGCCCGGCATGATGGACACGGTTTTGAACCTGGGCCTGAACGATACAACCATCCAGGCGCTCATTCAAGAAACAGGCAACCCCAGGTTCGTCTGGGACTCGTATCGTCGATTCGTGATGATGTTCTCCGACGTTGCGTTCGGCATCAGCAAACACGAGTTCGATGTCGACCTCTTCGGCGATTTCAAGCGCCGCGTCGGAGCAAAGGACGACCTCGACTTGAATGCCGACCAGCTCAAAGAGGTCTCGAAGATTTTCCTTCAGCACGTTCGCGAGAAGGCCGGGCGCGACTTCCCGAGCGACCCATGGGAGCAGCTCGAGCTCGGCATCGAGGCAGTTTTCCGGAGCTGGGACAACGACCGGGCAATTGTCTATCGCCGCCAAGAGCGAATCCCGCACGAAATCGGTACGGCCGTGAATGTGCAGTCGATGGTATACGGCAACGCGGGCGACGATTGCGGCACTGGCGTTGCGTTTACCCGCGACCCCTCGACGGGCGACCACCACCTGTACGGCGAATTCTTAATGAACGCCCAGGGCGAGGATGTGGTGGCGGGCGTGCGCACCCCGGTGCCAATCTCCGAACTGGCGAACCAAATGCCGGCCGTCTATCAAGAGTTCGAGAAGCTGGCAGACACGCTGGAGCGGCACTACCGCGACATGCAGGACCTGGAGTTCACGATCGAGCATAGCCGGCTGTTCATGCTGCAGTGCCGATCCGGAAAGCGGACGGGCCCGGCGGCCGTCGAAATTGCTGTGGACATGGTGCATGAGGGGCTGATTTCCAAGGAAGAGGCCGTGCAGCGAGTGACCGGCGCCCATCTGGATATGCTCTTGCACCCGCGCATCGACCCGGACTCCGCGGCGGGCGCCAAACTCTTGGCGACGGGAATTCCGGCTTCACCGGGAGCAGCCGTCGGGAAGGTTGTGTTCGACGCGGATACGGCTGCCGAGCGCGGCGTCACCGAGAAGGTCATTCTCGTCCGAGACGAAACGAACCCCGACGACGTTCACGGAATGCTCGCCGCGCAGGGGATCTTGACCGCGCGAGGAGGGAAGACCTCGCACGCCGCAGTCGTGGCGCGCGGATTCGGCATTCCATGCGTCGCCGGAGCTGAATCGCTCAAGGTGGACGCGACTGCGCGCAAGTTCTCGATCGGCTCCGAAACGATATCGGCAGGCGACGTGATCACCCTGGACGGCGGCACCGGGCGTGTGTTCGCCGGCGCACTGGACCTCATCCCGCCCGAAGTGAGCGGCGCGTTCGGGGAGCTGATGAGCTGGGCCGACGAGGCGAGGACGCTCAAGGTGCGGGCCAACGCGGACAATCCTCGAGACGCCAAGCAGGCGCTCGAATTCGGCGCGGAAGGGATCGGCCTCTGCAGAACCGAGCACATGTTCTTCGAGCAGGACAGGCTGCCTATCGTTCAGCAGATGATCCTGACAAAGGATGAATCGGTCCGTCAGCAGGCGCTGGACAAGCTCCAGGCCGTCCAGCAGGAAGACTTCGAAGGGATTTTCGACGTGATGGAAGGAAAGCCGGTCACGGTTCGGCTTATCGACCCACCCTTGCATGAATTCCTGCCGAGCCACGACCTGCTGCTCGTTGAAACGACGCAGCTTCAGACAGAGAAGGAGCTTGGGAAGAAGATCGACGAGAAGACTTTGGCTGAAAAGCACGACCTCCTACATGCTGTGGAAGCGATGAAGGAGTCCAACCCGATGCTCGGACTCCGGGGTGTGCGGCTCTCCGTGATCTTCCCAGGGCTCGTCGTGATGCAGACTCGGGCCATCCTGCAGGCTGCGGCCAAGCTTATCAAGCAGGGCAGAACCGTGCTTCCAGAAATCATGATCCCGCTCGTCGGGACAGTGAACGAGCTAAAGCTCATTCAGACGCAGCTCGAAGCCGAGGCCAAGAAGATCGTGGACGAGCAAGGCGTAGCCATCCCGTACACGTTCGGAACGATGATCGAGGTGCCGCGCGCGGCGCTGACTGCCGGTGAAATCGCTGAGTACGCGCAGTTCTTCAGCTTCGGCACGAACGATCTGACCCAGATGACGTTCGGGTACAGCCGCGACGATGCCGAGGGCAAATTCCTGGGCAAGTACGTGGACCTGAAGATCCTTCCGTACAACGTGTTCGAAACGATCGACTTTCAGGGTGTCGGCAAGCTCATGCGGATGGCGGTCACCGACGGTCGGGCAACGCGCCCCGGCCTCAAGTGCGGCATCTGCGGTGAGCATGGAGGCGACCCCGAGTCGGTCAAGTTCTGCCACGAGATCGGACTCGATTACGTGTCATGTTCGCCGTTCAGGGTGCCTATCGCGAGGCTGGCGGCCGCGCAGGCGGCGCTGAAGGATCGCGTGAAGGTTACGGCGGACAAGTAAGACCGTCCAACGCGCGCAAGGGGATTCAGGACATCGGACCCTGAACTTTGCCGGGTCCGCGGCCTCTATCCCCAGCGCTCTATTGTGCGCCGCGGGCCGACCGACAAGCAGTGGGGCTTTAGATCGGGCATATAGCGGACTCGGACTTGGCACAGCCCGGCAATTGCGGCTACGATGAACGTGCTAATGATGAACCTCAGCTCGTTCTTATTCATGGTCGTTTTCGGAGCTCAGACGCAGGTCCCGTCGGCCCAGCAGGTTCAGCTTAGATTCCATCCGGAAGTGGGGAAGAGCCTCCACTACACGGGGTCGGGTTCGTTGACCATCGAGACAGGCGGTCAGAAGCATGTCGCAAACCAAACCTCGACGGACGATGTGCAGATTATCGGGCCCACGCCCGCAGGCATTCGAATGGCGATCTCGACCACGTCGAAGTCAGCAGATGGGACCTCGAAGCCCCCGTTCAAATTCGAGGTGACCGTCAGTGAGCTCGCGAAGGTCGTGGATTTCAAGACGGACGACACATCGCCGGGAGTGGCGATCGCCAGGGCGGGGACCTTCGCGCTTGGGCCCACTTCCATAGGACCGAGACTCCCTCAGCAGCCTGTGAAGCCGGGAGAGACATGGGAAGATATGCCGGACCTGCGGTCCATTCTCGTGGCTGTGCTCAATACTTCCGCGGCATCGGCCCCAGAAGATGCTCGCCCGAGCTTTTCCGCGCCGGCACCGACGACGAAGACTCACTACCGCTTGGTGAGCGTGGAAACAAAGGACCACCAGCGGCTCGCAACGATCGAGGCGACGCTCGATGACAAATTCGATCTCAATGTGAAGCCGCCGAAGAACGCGGGCAGCGATGCTCAGCCTCTGGCGATGCCCGCGACTGTCACCTTGACCGACACGCACGTTATGGACTTGGACACTGGGGTCACGGTGACCGACGACTTTACATTTCGCGGAGCGGTGAATGTGGCCGATAGCCCGCTAGCCATCGAGATTCACGCTGTCGAAAAGCAGGTGACTGCGGTGGCCGTACATAGGCCACGCACACGATAGCTAACTTCTCGGACGTCTCAGTCGGCGCCCGGCATCCAGATCGGCTTGGCATCCAGGAGCCGGCATGCCCCGCGCAGCACTCGGGGACATGCTTCGCTGAGCGGTTTGGAGCCAGGATGGGATTCCTCGACCGTAAGCACGAAAGCAACGGCCCCTGCGGCGCCGACCAAAGCGGCAGACGCGAACATCCCCCTCATTCCCAATTGCTGGGATAGCGCGCCGAACACTGCCGGGCCGGCCGCGGTGGCCAGCCCGAGCACGGCAGCAAGACGGGCCTGCGCGCGGCCGTGCCCTCCCGGCTCAGCGAGGTCGTTCATAAAGGCGATGCTCACCGCGCCGACGATGCCGAAGTTCAGCCCATGAAGAAGGTTCGTCGCGGCGACCCAGTCCGGACCGGGCGCAGCCACGTAGAGCAGCAACCGGATCGGCAGCACGATAAACGCGAGCATTAATGCGGGCCGGCGGCCATAGAGGTCCGAGAGGACGCCGATTCGCGACATCACGATAACCTCGGCCAGCACCCCGCCGGCAAAGGTCAGCGTGATCCCGATCGGCTGGGCGCCAAGTTGCTTCAGATACAGGCTGAGGTAGGGAAAGGCTCCGTAAAGAGCGAAGCTGTAAAGAAAGAACGCGAACAGGAATCGGCGGAGATTGCGCGACAGGCTGTTTGATTGCCCGGCGCGCTCTGCGACTTGGGTTCGAGCATCCGGCAGCCACCAGGCGAGCGCGGCGATGCCGAAAAACAGCAGCGGACCGGTATGGAAGAGCAGGTCGAGGTCCGAGCGCGCGAGGCTCGCAGCGCCGTGCAGCGTGAGCAGGAAGCCGGTTAGGAGTGAAACGATGATATATCCGATCGAGCCCCAGACCCTCAGACGGGCGTACGCCTCGCCTCCTCGGCTCGCTCGGACCATGCGCCCGACCAGTACGCCTCCCGCGGCGTTCAGATACAGCGTGCCGTTCGCCGCGATCGCGGTGAGAATCAGGAACGAGGCGAAGCCGTGCGCGGCCGGGTACAGGCAGTAGCCAGCGCCCGCAACGACCGCCCCCAGACAAATAAACGGCCGCCGCGAATCGAAGTGATCGGAAAGCCTCCCAAGAATCGGCTGAACGAGCAGCGCGAGCCCTGTGCCGATGCCGAGGCAGAGCCCGATCTCGGTGGCGGACAGCCCCGAGCCGCTCATGTAGATTGGCACGAACGGCTGAAGGAAGCCGTTTGTGGCGGTGAGCAAGAAAAGGAATAGCGCGATGCGCCAGCCGTGGCGCGACATCCCCTCCCGTTCGCTATCCACGGTGCTTATTGAGGCTCATTCGATCCGTTTCTCGCCACGCTAAACGCCGCGAGCTGCGTCGAGCATGCCGTTGGCGAAGCGGTCGATCTCTTCTATCGTGGAGTAAACGTTCGGCGTGACACGAATCCCCTCGAAGTGAGGGTGAGAGATCGTGGTGACGAACACTCCGTGCTTTGTGAGCAGCCTGTCCGCCAGCTCGTTCGGTTTGACGTTCTTGATGCCGACATTGGTGATGGCGCACGAATGGTCCGGCTCGAGGCTCGTGTTGAAGAACACGTTGGGATGGTCGCGAAGTCGGTCTACCCACCGCTTCCGGAGGTATCGCAGCCGCTCGGACTTCCGCTGTATGCCAATCATTTCGTTGAAGGTGAGGGCCTCGGCGATGGCGTTATGGTTCGCCGCCGGGTGCGTGCCGATCTCCTCGAACTTCCGGATATCCCCGTCCTGGGTATCGGCGGCGGCCATAAGCGGCCAAAGAGCTTTGATGTTTCGCTCGCGCACATACAGGAATCCCGTGCCGATGGGAGCCATCAGCCACTTATGCAGCGAGGTGCCGTAGAAGTCGCAACCGAGCCCGTCGCGCGACATCGGAAACTGAGCGAACGCGTGCGCTCCGTCAACCACTACCGGTATCCCATGCCTGGCCCCGAGAGCGCAGATCTGGTCGACGGGGAAGATTTGACCGTTGAAAAAGCTCACGTGCGAGAAGAGCATTAGCTTCGTCCGGCTCGAAATACCCCGCTCGATGGCGGCCGTAAGCTCGGATAGGCTTCCGGGCTTGTAGGGCGTGTCGACTTGGACCATCTTCACGCCATCCCGGCGCTCCCGCTGCTTGATCGTAGTGATCATCCGCGGGTAGTCCATGCTCGTCGCAAGGACTTCGTCCCCGGGCTTCAGATCGTGCCCAAGGAGACAAATCTCCAGCGCCTCGCTGGCGTTGCGCGTGATCGCCATTTCTTCGGGTTGGCACCCGAACATCGAGGCGAGTCGTCTGCGCACGGCCTCAACTTCGGGCTCGAGCTCTCGCCACATGTAGTACGAGGGCGCCTGATTCGACAGCTCTAGCTGACGCCGCATGGCTTCCTGCACGATTCTGGGCGAAGGCGAACAACCTCCGTTGTTGAAGTTCGCCATGTTTCTATCCAAGGAGAACGCCTGTTGAACCTGAGCCCAAAAGTCTTCGTCTTCGGCTTCCGGCCTGGCAGTGGCCAGCAGCTTGCAGATCAGGTCCAGCGTATCGTTGCGAAATGCGGCGCCGGCCGCTGCGGCAAGCATCAATCTTCGACTCAGCACAAAGGGACGTTTGCCGCCGGATTGCGAGATTCCTTCTTTTTGCCGAGGCGTTTGCCGTCCCAGCGACAATTTGGCAAAATTCTCGGGCCGAGGTCTCCAGAACGGGTGGCATTGCCGTAAACTTTTGGAAACCCCATCGAGCAGCGAGTGGCCGTATTTTGCGTGCATGAGCGCTTTTCCTGGGCGGGAGACCGATGACGAAATTCGTGTTTGTAACCGGCGGAGTGGTGAGCTCGATCGGGAAGGGAATCACCTCGGCAAGCATCGGCCGTCTGCTGCGGAACCGCGGATTCACTGTCGCTCCGATGAAGCTCGATCCTTACATCAACGTGGACGCGGGCACGATGAACCCGTTCCAGCATGGTGAAGTGTTCGTGACCGAAGACGGAGCCGAAACGGACCTCGATCTCGGCCACTACGAACGGTTCATGGACGTGAACTGCTCCGGCGGCAGCTCTCTGACCACGGGGAAGGTGTACAGCTCCGTGATCGCCGCGGAGCGCAGAGGCGACTATCTGGGCGCGACCGTCCAGGTGATTCCGCACGTGACGAATCAGATCAAGTCGTCGGTCATCATGTTGGGCCGCGAGCAGGAAGCGGACGTGGTGATCGCCGAGATCGGGGGGACGGTGGGCGACATCGAGTCCCTGCCTTTCCTGGAAGCGATCCGCCAGATGCGCACGGAGCTCGGCCCCGGCAACTCGCTGTTCGTGCACGTGACGCTCGTTCCGACCGTCGGCCCGTGGCAAGAAGTGAAGACCAAGCCGACCCAGCACTCGGTCATGCAGCTCCGAGAAATCGGCATTTCGCCCGACGTGCTCGTCTGCCGAAGCGAAGTACCGCTCAGCGCGGAAGTGCGCGAAAAGATCTCGCTGTTTTGCGGCGTGCCGCCGAGGGCGGTCATCGAATCGCTCAATGCCGAGACGATTTACGAAGTCCCGCTGATGTACGAATCCGCCGGGCTGGGCGCCTTTATCATCGAGCGGCTGGAACTCGAGCCTCGCAAAGCAGACTTTGAAGAGTGGCGCTCGCTCGTTGAGACGATCAAAGCGCCGAAGAGGAAGTGCACCGTGGCGGTAGTGGGCAAGTACACCGAGAACGGCGACTCTTATAAGTCGATCGGCGAGGCGCTGATCCACGCAGGCATTCCAAACGACGCGGAGGTCTCGGTGCGCTGGATCGAGAGCGATGCGATGGAGAACGGCGCATCGCCGGCGGAGCTTCTAGCGGGTCTCGATGCGCTGGTCGTGGCTCCGGGATTCGGGGTCCGTGGCATCGAAGGGAAGATCGAGGCGATCCGGTATGCGCGCGAAACCGGGCTGCCGTTCCTGGGTATCTGTCTCGGCTTGCAGATGGCTGTCATCGAATTCGCGCGCAACGTCTGCGACCTGGAGGGCGCGAACTCGGAAGAGATGGCCGATAACCCTCCGTATCCTGTCATCCACCTGCTGCCGGAACAGCGAAACGTCGTAGCCAAGGGAGCCACGATGCGGCTGGGAAGCTACCCCTGCAACATCGTGGCCGGAACTGTGGCTCACAGGCTCTACAACAGCTCGCGAATAACTGAGCGCCATCGGCACCGGTATGAGGTGAACAACGACTTTAGGGAGAAGCTCCAGGAGCACGGCATGGCGATCTCGGGCGTCTCGCCCGATTACCGCCTGGTGGAAATGATCGAGATCGCAGATCATCCCTTCTTCGTCGGCACCCAGGCGCACCCCGAATTCAAATCCCGGCCGAACAGGCCGCATCCGCTGTTCGTGGGGCTAGTTCGGGCGGCCGTGGCGCGGCACGCCGCGGTTGTGGCCTGATGCCGGCGGTCCACCGAAGCAAGCTCGAAGCCTTTAAGCACGAGCTGATCGTCAAGCTGACTCCGTTGCCGCAGTCGGCGCTCGTCAACATTGAGCGCGACGCGGTGCCAAGGCTCGAAAAGACGGGCAACATCATCGTCGAAAAAGTGCGTCGTCACGGCAAGCCCGAGATGCTCTTGGAATTTTCGTGCCATTGGGTTGGCGTCGACCGGTCGCCGGATGCGATGCTGGCGGAGCTCGAGGAGGCCTGGCCGCCTCCGATCTTAGGTTCGGCGCATGAGAAGCACCTATTCTTCGCACAAGACGAAACCGCCCAGGCGCTTTTCGTTGCCGAAATTGAAGGAAAGAACTTTCTAACCGGCTGGATCCACATCGTTCCCTAGGGATGTTCGTCTGGTATTTATGCCGGACTTGTTCCGGTGACACTCAGATTCGATCAAGTCGGTGTACGATAAAAGCGACCGATGTTTAGGCTTACGGTTTTCAGCCGTCTGCCATGCTAAGGTCTTGTGGTCCTCCAACCACTCTTTAGGCGATTCTCAAGGCTGACGAGGGTCGCCTTTTCCCTTTGTGGACATGAAAAAAGCCCGCGCTGGCCGATTGTGGTAGGCACGGCGCGGGATAGTCCACTTTTCCAGCCGCGGATCTTCGCCCGCTGGCATCGCTCTTTGACCGAGCGATAGAACCTTCCGCGATTCATGCACTGACGTTGCTATGTACGGAGGCCCTGGTAAGAGACTAAGCGTTAATGCGCGTAACCGGAATCGCCCGTTTGGGTGATTCCGGTTATGCGGGCAGGTGGTTCCGACTTATTTCGGCGCAACGACAAGGATTTGGGTCGATCCCGGAACCATACGCCTTCTGCGCTGGCTCGGATCAGTCTGCGGCTCGAGGTCCGCGGCGATGAGATAGATTCTGTGCGTCCGAGGATCGAGCGCCATGGTGCGCGCGCTCGGCTTGGTCTTGACCGTCTGCACGGCGTCGTATGTGCCGGTGGGCAGGCGCCCGATGACGGTGAGCGTGCCATCTTGGCCGTTCGAACTGAAAGCCAAGTCGTAGGCAGGGTCGAACCCGGCGGCGTCCGGCCCGTTGCCGATCTTCGGCCCGGCGATGACTTTGCCGGCTTCCGCATCGCTGACAGCCATGATGTTGTTCGAGCAAGTCGAAAAGAGGATGTGGTTCTTGGTGTCGATAGCAAGCCCGGAAGGTTCCTCGCCGGGGGCGAGCGGCCAGGTCGCGGTCACTTTCAGTGCCTTGGTGTCGATCTTCTGAATCTCACTCTTGTCTTCGATATTCACGTACAAATTGCCGCGCCCGTCGGCCTGCGGAAACTCCGGCCTGCCGTCTAGCTTGACCGTACCAGCCACCTCATCGTTTCCCGTGTCCACCGCTGTGGCGTCCTGAGAGCCCCCATTGAACGTGAACACTCTGCGCGAGGCGGGATCGTAGCAAATGGCGTCGGGCCGACTGCCCACCTTGACGGATTTGAGAACTTTCAAAGATCTCAGATCGAACACGGTCACCGAGTCATCGCGACCATTGCTTGTGTATCCCTTGCCGGCTCGCCCTGCGATCGCTGCACCATGAACTCCCGGTGTGTTCGGAATGTCGCCGACGATCTTTCCGGAATCGACATTCAGAACCATCATATGGGTGCCTCTGGAGATGAAAAGCCTGTGGCTCCGCGAGTCCATCGAAAGGTAGTCCCACCCGCCCTCACCGCCTATCGGAATCGTTCGGATGACCGAGTAGCTCGGCGTCTTTTGTGGCGCGGAAGCAACGGCAATCAGGCTTGCGGCGAGAATCAAGGGGCCCATGCTCGCCATTATACGAGTGTCACCGTCCGACACCGGAACCTGAAGCTTAGAAGGCGCTAAGCAGGCTCACTTATGCTTCTTCGCTTGATGCCGCGCGACCTTGGCTTCGGCAGCAGCCTCGCGAGCTTCCTCTCTCGCCGTGGTGACCTCGACGCTTGCGATCCGGCCGGTGTGTGCGTCCACCATGACCTCTCGCAGCGTGTGCCCGCTGCGAACATTCACCGAGTACTCCCACTTGCCGTCCTCGTTCTCGAGTGCGACCTTGCCGACAACGGTGCCGTGGTATTTCCTCAACGCCGCTCGTTGGGCCTGAGAGGCTGAAATCTTTGCGTGAGGGCCCGGGAAGGCGAATGCGGCGATGGTCAGCGCGACGACCAGGCTCGAAACGGCGAGAGGTTTGACAAGCACTGTGCACATGCCTCGATTCTGGCCGGCCCGATGAAGTGCATAGCAATTCTTGGAGGATTCTCAGCCCTATACTGTGGCGGCCAACTGCGCCCCTTAGCATCCCGGCAAATCGACGATGAACCTGGAGCCGGCGTCCCGCGACTCCGCCCGCAAGGTCCCGCTCCGTTCCTCGATGATCCTCCGGCACAGCGCGAGGCCTATTCCGAAGCTGGATTCCGGGACCCCGCCCGTAGCGAATCGCTCGAAGATCGTTTCGAGAGCTTCGGGCGGCACGCCCGGTCCGTCATCCTGGACGGCTACGATGACGCGTCCCTCCGAAGCGCCAAGCTCGATTGCGCATGTTCCGTCGTCGGGCACGAATTTGAACGCGTTCGCTAGCAGATTGTCCAGCACGACGGTCAACTCGGGCTCGGTGATGCAGGCTAGCGCCGGGTCGCCGGTCAGGTCCAGGCGCACGTGCTTGCCAGCGAATCTATCGACCCACCTGGCGTGGGACTTTTCTGCGACCATCGAAACATCCACGCAAGGCTCCGGACCGGTCCTCGAAGCGGCCGAGCGAAGCAGCAACTCGGTAAGTCTGCTTAACCGTTCGACTTCGTCGCGAAGCACGTTCAGTGTCGCGCGGTATTCGTCTGGCGCTCGCGGGCTGAGCAGCGACGCCTCGATCTGGCCGCGAAGCACGGTGAGCGGCGTACGCAGCTCGTGCGCTGCGTCGGATAGAAATCTTTCCTCTCTGCGGACCGACGCTTCCAATCTTTCGAGAAATCGGTTGAGCCTCACCGCGAACTCCCGATACTCCCCCCGATCTTCGACCCGAAGTCGTGCCGAGAGGTCGCTCGCGCTCATCGACTCTGCTTGTCTGCTGATGGCCTCCAACGGCAGAAATGTCGCGCGGGCAGCGAGCCATGTTGCGGCAGCCACGAACCCCACGAGTGGTATCCAAGCCAGTGCGCAAAGCAGCTCGAAGCGGCCGATAAGGCGCGCGTGGGACGACCACGGCACAGCACCAGTGACCACAAACTTGCCGGCATTGGCCGACCGAACGACCCATTGGTCCTCTATCTGCGACGTCGAGGTAAGCGGCGGAATGATAGTTCCGTCGTGATAAAGCAGCTTGCCACGCAGATCGTACACCGCCAAGCTCACGTCCCGATTCGAGAGCACCACTTCCTCGAGGTCGGGCGACTCGCCTCGAACGAGATCGTTCCTGATTTGCCGGATCGCCGGGTGGAGCGCGTTTAATGCCGTTGCTTCTTCGCTTCGACGGAGCGCGATCAAAGAGATAGCGGTAAGAAGGAGATAGAGCAGGCATGCGCTGCCCGCGGAAACCAGAGTCAGCCTGGCGCGGTGTCCCAGCCAGCCTGCCCTATTCGAGGACATACCCTTTCCCTCGCACCGTGTGGATCAATCGCGGCGATTTACCCCTCTCCAGTTTGTTGCGCAGGTAGCTCACGTAAACCTCGACTACATTGTCGTCGCGCTGAGGATCGTCCCAAACGTGCTCGAGGATTTCCGCCTTGGATACCGGGCGGCGGTAGTTCTTGGCGAGTAGCTCCAGAAGCCGGTACTCGGTGTCCGACAAGAAAACGGTCCGGCCGCGAAGGGTCACCCTCCGATCATCGAAGTCGATGCAGAAGCCGCCGATGGCAAGTGACCCCGCGCCGTTAGCCCGCTCTCTTCGGAGCAGCACACGGACTCTGGCAAGCAGCTCTTCAATGCCGAAAGGCTTCGGCAAATAGTCGTCAGCGCCGGAATCGAGGCCGCTCACGCGGTCGGACATCGCGGATTTTGCGCTGAGGACCAGCACCGGCGTTTGCGAGCCTCGGCTCCGCTCCGCAACGAGCAAGTCGATGCCGTTCCCATCGGGCAGCATTAGATCCAAGATCACGAGTTCGGGCTGACGCTCCGCCCAAAGCCGCTCGGCAGTGCGAACTGTCGACGCGTGCACCACCTCGTATCCGCTCTCGGTGAGGGCTCGGACTACGAACGACGCCACACCGGGCTCGTCCTCCACAAGCAGGATCGCTTTAGGAGTAGCATGCTGGGCGCTTGAGTTATTCATCGTTTCGCGCGGCGGCCGCTAGCCGTCTCTCCTCACTTAGAATGCTCTAAGCTAAGCTCATGGGGGAGTGCTCTGGTTCATTGAGTATGCAAAATTCGAGGAACGAGTGAGCCCCCGGGCCCTGTGGCTTTCCATATTTGGTTTGTTGTGCTCGGCGCATGCCCAGCAGCTAAGTCTGCGGGACGCGCTGGCCCTTGCCGAAAAGTCGAGGCCCTCGGTTGCGGCTGCGCAAGCGCGTGTTCGAGAGGCCAAGGCCAACAAATCGGCGCTCGGCGCTTATGGCGCATTGCGGCTAGAGGCCGGTGAGGGAACGCAGCCCACGGTCGGCGGTGGCGAGGACCTGCTTATGGCCCAACCCATCGACCTATTTGGTAAGTTGTCGGCGTCCAGGGCGAGCGGTGCGGCGGGCGTCGCTTCGGCTGTGGCAGCCCTTCGGCAGACGCGGCTCGATTTGCAAGCCGAGGTTGTCGGCGCTTACGCCGAGCTCGTATCGGCTCAATCTCTCGAGCGCACCGGCAACGAGCTTCTCGACATCGAGCAGAAGTCGTATGATGCGACGAAGATTCGGGCAGATGCCGGCGATATTCCCCCCGTCGAGCTACTGAGGGCCGACCTCGACCTCAAGCGGGCGAAGCAGACGGTGGCGAATAGGGAGTTGGCTTTGACCGCGGCCCGAAAGCGATTCGAAGGCGCAGTCGGTGCGTCGCTTCCGGCGGGCGAATCCGTGAGCGAGGCGACGCTCGATCTTGGGCCGCTGCCGAGCTCGGCGCGGCCCGACATCCAGCAGCTCGAGGCGGGCGTGGCGTCGGCAAGGGCTGAATCGAACTTGACACGACTTTCGCGCCTCCCGGACGTAGAGTTGCAATTTCGCAGGGCGCCATGGGGCGAGCCGGAGCAATACAATGGTCGCGCGCAGATCGTCTGGAACCTGTGGGATTGGGGTGCCTCCACGAGCAAGCAGCGTGCCGCGCGGAGTGCGATCGCGGCAGCGCAGCGCGACCTCGAGGACAAACGAGCTAAAGCCGCGACCGAGATCGAGGCCGCGAGGCTGGACCTCGCAGCCGCTCAGTCCGCCCTCGATTCCAACGAGAGCTTGCGCGCGGACGCTTTGGCCCTCCTGGAGAAGGAGCAGCGAGGGTTCCAGCTTGGCGGCAACACGCTAATCGACGTGCTGGAAGCCACGCGCGCCCTGCGCGAAATCGAGGATGCGGAGGCGGATGCGAAGCTGCATCTTCTCCGGGCCCAGGCCGCCTTTATGACCGCGTCCGGCATCGTGCTGGCGGAGGCCAAGTGAAGCTTTGGCCGATCGCTCTTGTTGGGCTCGTGTTCGCGGCGGGATGCGGAAAGGGAAGTGGGGATGCCGCCGATGAGGCCGAGCCGAAAGTAACCGTCACCGTCGAAGCCGTGCAGGCTCAGACGCGGAATATCCGCGATTTGCTGGAAGTGCCAGGCTCGTTGGTCGTCAGTCAGGGAGGTTCGGCAAAGCTTTCGCCGCAGGCGCCCGGCAGGCTGACCCACGTATATGCCCGCGAAGGGGACCGAGTACACAAAGGCCAATTACTCGCCACGGTGGACACCAAAGTTCAAACTTCGCAGGCGGCCAGCGCCTCGGCCGCGTCAGAGGCCGCCCAAGCTCAGGCGGCCCAATCCGAGCTTGCGTACGCTGCGGCGGAAGCCGACCAGGAAGCGAACGTACGCAACGCCAAGATCGCCTTGGATTCGGCCAAGCTCGACCGGCAGAACGCGGTAACCCAAGCCGAGATCGCGTATAGCGGCGCTCGGGCCGACCTTGCCAAGACCCGAGCAGGCGCGCGGCCCCAGGAGATCGCCCAGGCCGAGCAGGCGGAAGTCCAGGCCCATGTTGCAAGAGACAAGGCTCAATCGGACCTCGATCGAAGCAAGCGGCTTGCGGCAGAGGGATTCGTGAGCCAGAAGGACCTCGAAGCTGCCCAGGCGGCGCTTCAAACAGCAGACAGCGCCCTGAAGTCGGCGCAGGCCAGCCTCAGCCTCACCAAAGCCGGGGCTCGGCCGGAGGATCTTCGGTCTGCAGAGCTGCGGGCCGCCGCCGCGCGCGACGCGTTGTCTTCCGCGCGGTCGCTGGCCGACAAGAAAGTTGCCCAAGCGGAACTCGCATTACATCAGGCAAAGCAGGCACGACTTAACGTGAGCGCCAAGAGGCTCGACGTTGTCGCCAACCAGAAGGTGGCCAGTCAGAAGCAGGCAGACCTGGCCGCCGCATCGGCCACAGCCGACCTGGGCCGGATTGTGGCGCCGTACGACGGCACGGTGGTGCGAAGGGCTCTCGGTCCTGGTGACTTCGCCGACACGACGACACCGGTGCTGGAGATCATCGAATCTGGGGCGCATAAGGACTTCTTGGGAAGCTTGCCGGCTGCGCAGACGTCGCAAATCAGAGTCGGTATGAGCGCGTTCGTCGGAAGCTCGCCTGGTCGGGTGGTGAGCATCTCCCCCGTCGATCCAACGACCGGCCTGAGCAACGTCCGAATTGCCGGAGCCTTCACCGGCGCTGCAGGAACATTTCTATCTGCCGAGCTCGTGCTGCGCACCGATGACCGTGTTGTCGCGGTTCCGAAGCAGGCAGTGGTCGATAGAGACGGCAAGCCAGTCGTTTTCGCTGTGCAGGGTGACAAAGCGAAGATGGTGCCCGTAACCACGGGCCCCGTCGACGGTGACTATATCGAGATCAGGAGCGGAGTTCGCACCGGAGAGAGCCTGGTGAAAGTCGGCCAGTACGAGCTCGCCGATGGCGCTTCGATAAAGCTGGCGGCCGCGGAGAAATCGGATTGAGCCTCAGCTCGATTGCCACGCGCTCGGTCAAGCCGATTCTGTTTAGCGTCGCCGTTCTCTGTCTGATGGGGCTTTTTGCATATCAAACGTTCCCGGTTTCCATCCTGCCCGATGTGTCGTTTCCACGGGTGATCGTGATCGCCGAGGCGGGCGACAAGCCGACGCGCCTAGTCGAATCCGGCATCACGAGGCCGCTCGAGGAAGCGATCGCGACGGTGCCCGACGTCAAGAAGATACGCTCGCAGACGAAGCGTGGCGATACCGAGATTTCGATCGACTTCAAGTGGGGCACGGACATCGTGCAAGCCGAGCAGCTTGTAAATGCGAAGGTCAACGAGATACGCCCTGAGCTTCCACCGGAAACGCGCACCGAAACCGAGCGCATGAACCCGACCGTATTCCCGATCCTGGGCATCACGCTCACTTCCAAGGGCCTTACGCAGACAGAGCTTTACAACCTTGCCACCTATAGCCTCCGGCCCAGGCTCTCGAGAATCGACGGAGTGGCCAAGATCGTCGTCCAAGGAGGGCGTGCGCCCGAGGTTGCAGTCACCGTCGATCCACAGCGCATGGCTGCGTTAAAGCTGTCACTTCCGGAAGTATCGCAAGCGCTTGCCCAATCGAACGAGGTGCGCAGCGCGGGCCGGCTCGACTACCGGTACCAACAGCTCAACGTGCTCGTCGATGGGCAAGTGGCCAACGTCGACGAAATCAAGAACATTGTGGTCACCGAGCGAAACGGCGCGCCCGTGCGCTTGGGGCAGATTGCCGACGTGCGGAATTCGGTGAAGGACCGGACGACGGTGGTCTCGGCGAACGGCGCCGAGTGTGTTCTCATCAACGTCGTTCGGCAGCCTTCCGCGAACACGGTGAGCCTCGCTTCGGCGCTTGCAAACGAGCTGGCATCGATCAAGAAGACGCTACCTGCGGGCACGGACCTCGGCCTGTTTTATGATCAGTCGGTGCTCGTGCGAGATGCTATCCAATCGGTAGGCGAGGCGGTACTGATCGGCGCGCTCCTGGCGGTCGTGGTGCTCATGGTGTTCCTTCGCGACCTTCGCGCCACGCTAACCACGGCGGCGATCATCCCGCTGACCGTGCTGATCACGTTCCTGTTCATGCGCGTAGCCGGGCTTACGCTTAACCTTATGACGCTGGGAGCGTTGGCAGTGGGCATCGGCCTGGTCATCGACGACGCGATCGTCGTGGTCGAGAATGTATTCAAACACTTGCCCTTCGAGCCGGACATTTCTTCGGCCGTCCGGTCGGCATCGCGGGAGATCGCCAAGCCGATGATCTCCTCCACGCTAACGACGGTCGTCGTGTTTCTGCCGTTGGCACTGCTGCAAGGGGTTGCGGGCGCGTTCTTCGCTGCTCTGGCGTTGACGCTGACGATTGCGCTCCTGGTTAGCCTGGCGCTGGCTCTTCTCGCGAGCCCGAGTTTATGTGCGGCATTTCTTCGGCACTCGTCTCACCGTGGAGAGGGCCGTCTTTACGAGAAGTTCGTCTCAGGCTACGAGCGCCTGCTCGGCTGGAGCTTGCGCCACCCCGCGCCCGTGGTAGCAACCGCCATTCTCCTGGTCCTAGCGACCGTATTTATTGGCATGAGGCTCGAAACGGGGTTCATGCCCGAAATGGACGAGGGCGCCTTCGTGTTGGACTACAACACGCCCCCTGGGACTTCTCTGGCCGAGAGCGACAGGCTTCTGAAGAAGGTCGACGCGATTCTCATGGCGACGCCCGAGGTGGCAACTTTCTCCCGACGCACCGGTACCGAACTCGGCTTTTCGATCACCGAGCCTAACCGGGGCGACTATGCCGTGATGCTCAAAGAGCATCGGTCAAGGAAGATCGACGATGTGATCAACGACGTGCGGCAACAGGTCGAATCGACCGTGCCAGGGCTGGATGTCGAGTTCATCCAGGTGCTCCAAGACCTCATTGGCGATCTGGCGGGCGAAGCAGCGCCCATAGAAATCAAGCTTTTCGGAGGAAATCGCAAGGAGCTCGAAGAACTCGGCCAGAAGCTCACCGACGACCTCGGCGACGTGAAAGGGATCGTAGACCTGAAATCAGGAGTCGTCGAGCTCGGGCCCGAGCTGACCTATCACATCGATCCTGCCAGGGCTGGGCGACTGGGACTGACCACGGACGCTGTCGGGGAGCAAGCGGAGGCTTCTCTCATTGGCTCCGTGGCTACCAACTTGCTGCGAGGCGACCGCCAAACCGCCGTGCGCGTGAGATACCCGGAGAGCTTTCGTGCGGATCCGGGAAGCATCGATCGGTTACCGATCCGGACGCCGGGCGGGGCGAGTGTGCCGCTTGGGAGCATCGCCGCGGTCGAACCAAGCGCCGGCTCGACCGAGTCGACACGCGAAGACCAGCGGCGGGTTGTCGATGTCACGGGCCGCATGGAAAATGTGGACCTCGGGACGGCGATAGCGGGGGTTCGCAAAGTGCTTGCGAACGAGCACATTCCGCCAGGAGTGAGCGTGCAGCTCGCCGGTCAGTATCAAAGCCAGAAAGAGTCGTTCCAAAACCTCTTGGAAGTCCTCGGGCTGGCCGTGCTGCTCGTGTTCGGTGTGATGCTGTTCCAGTTCGGCTCGTTCACCGCCCCGACGGTCATCTTGATGCTCATGCCCCTCGGGCTTTTCGGAGCGGTCGCTGCGCTGGACGTCACGGGCACACAGCTAAACGTTTCGTCCTTTATGGGCGCGATCATGCTCGTGGGCATAGTGGTCAAAAACGGCATCCTGCTGCTGGACCGGGCGCACGAGGCTGAGCTGTCCGGAATGACGGTCGAAGAATCGGTGGTCGACGCGGGCCGTAGGCGGCTGCGTCCGATTCTGATGACGAGCCTCACGGCGATTTTGGGTCTTCTCCCGCTGGCAATGGGCATTGGCGCCGGGGCCGAAATGCAGCAGCCGCTCGCTATAACGGTGATCGGTGGCCTGACCCTCTCCACCGTTGTAACGCTCCTCTTCGGGCCCGTTTTTTACGCCCGGCTGAGGTCGACGGGCCGCTCGGCGGGTTAGTGCTCAGGCTCGGCTGTGCGCTCGGTTGCGATAACCATAATGTCGACCGTCTTGAGCGCCTTGATCAGATCGTTGACGATCGAACCTTTGATCATCTCTTGAATGCGAGTGCGGTCGGGATGACCGAGGATGATTTGCGTGACGTTGTTCTGCTTGGCGTAGTCGATAAGCTGCTCGGACACATCCCCTTTTAGTGTCGCGGTTCGGATTCCGAGGCGTTCGGCAAGCGAGAAATCGTTTTGCAGAATCTTAGCCTCGCGCTCTCCCAGCGGCCCGTCTTGCACGAACACGGCGACCACATCGCCGTGAAGCCTCTGTCCAACGCGCCAGCCGCGTCGAATGAGCCTGAGCGAGTACCTGGTCGGGCTCACGCAAATCATGATGCGGTCGTTCGCGGCCCATGGTTTCTCGATGTGCTTGACCTTGCGGTACTCAACCACGTCCTCATCGACGTGGTGAGTGGCCTCGCGCATGGCTAGCTCGCGCAGGGAAGCGAGGTTTCCTTCCCGGAACCAATCGCGAGTCTCGGCACTGACCTCCTCACCCGGGTACACGTCACCACGCTCGAGGCGGTTGATGAGTGCGCGAGGGGTGAGATCGACCAGCTCGACCTCTTCGGCCTGGTGCAGAATTCGATCGGGGAACGTGTCCGATACGCGCACACCAGTGATGTCGGCGACGCTGTCGTTCAAGCTCTCGAGGTTCTGCACGTTCACGGTGGTGAGAACGCTGATTCCGTTGGCGAGGATCTTCTCGACGTCTTGAAATCTCTTCGCCTCCGGCGAGCCTGGCGCGTTCGAATGTGCCAAGTCGTCGACCAGCACGACGTCCGGCCTCCTGGCGATGATCGCGTTCACGTCGAGCTCGCCATTCGGCAGTGGCGCTACGGGCTCAATGTCCCCAATTTCCTCGCGCGTGGCAGCGCGCCCCTTTGCGTCGATGAGCCCGGCAACGACGTCCTGGCCGCGACGCTTGCGGCGAATCGCCTCGTCGAGCATCTTGAATGTCTTGCCGACTCCGGGCGCGAAGCCTAGAAAGATCTTAAGCTTTCCGGATCCCTGAGGGTGCTTGTCTAACATATCAGTCGGCGAGGCTAACCGTTAGGACGGATTCGAGCCAGCGCTGGAGGCTCGACGTAAGGTCTTCAACCCGCAAGAGGTTGTTCGGGGGTAGCTGCGCATTCTGCCAAAGATAGTTGGCGAGGGCCTCTTCGCACATCGCCTGCCAAAATCGCGTGCCGCCCGGCACCGATTCCGTGTCGGTCTGCGCCAGAACCAGCTCCATGACGTACGCCGGCAAAATGACCTTGACCGATCCGACCTGCTCGGCGCCCCGGCTCACCGTGAAAATGCAGGTGAGGTCACCGATGTGCTCGTCTGTGGACTCGCTTTCGAGCTCGAAACTAAAACCGTTGATGGCCGCGCGCGTAAATTCCCTACAAACCAGTCCCACTGGCACGGCGTTCAGATGAGTCACGGGCCGCTCGATTGCGGAGGTCACGGCTTGGCGCAAAGTTTCAGCGGTGAACGGCTTTCGCAGAAAGTCGGAGGCTCCGGCCTGAATCGCCTCGAGCGCAAGGTCGATCGTGCCGAACGCGGTAATCAGGATGATCTTGGCGCCCTTGTTGCGCCGATAAATTTCGGTTTGCACTTCGATACCGGACATTCCGGGCATCCTCTGGTCGAGAAGCACGAGGTCGAACGATTTGCCGTCGGCGTATTTCGCGAGCCCTTCGGGCCCGTCAGCCGCGGTCTCGACTTGGTAGCCGGCGTGCTCCAATGTCAGCTTCATCATGAGACGAATATTTGTTTCGTCGTCTATCAGGAGAATCTTAGCGCTCATGGATTTGTGTCTCCAGCGGGCTGATCCGCGAGCGGCAGTGTGAATGAAAACGTGCTGCCGCGTCCCAATTCGCTCTCCACGCTCATCTGACCGCCATGCGCTTTCACTATGTTCTGCGCGATCGACAGGCCAAGTCCGGCGCCGCCGCCGGTAGCGCCGGGAACCTGAACGAATCTCCCAAAAACCTTCTTCAAATAATCCTTTGGGATGCCTTCGCCGGTATCAGCGACGGAAAAGGTTACTCCATCCGGTACGGCGCTCGCGCGAACGGAAACCCGACCCCCCGGCGGAGTGTGGCGCAAGGCGTTGGTGAGCAAGTTTGTCAATACGCGTCCGATTTGGCTGCGGTCCGCCATGATGCCGGCCGCGCCGGAGTCAACCGAAGAATCGAGGCTGACATTCTTCTTTTCGGCTTCCGGCTGAAGAACCTCGACAGAGGCGGCCACCAGGTCAGCCGGTTTCACGAGATCGAGCCTGGGCGTAACGGTGCCGGATTCAAGTTTCGTTACGTCGAGCAGGTCTCGCATGAGCTTGTCGAGGCGGTCTAAGTCTGATCGCTGCGCCTCGACGATCTGCTTCTGTGCTCCGTTCAGCGGTCCGGCCGCGCCGTCTTCCAGAAGCTGCGACGCCAGCATGAGCGATGTGACCGGCGTCCGCAGTTCGTGCGAGGCGACGCCGATGAATTCCGATTTGAGCTTGTCCAATTCGCGCAGGTGAGTAATGTCCTCGAACACCGCAACTGCTCCAAGCGGATTGCTCTCGGAATCGCGCATGCTGTTTGCCCGAAGCCGGTATGTGCGCAGCGAGTCGCCCTTGCGAAGCTCGATCATAGTGCCCTCATCCTCGCCGGGCCGCGATCGATCCTGGCCAACCGCTCTCAGGATCGCCTGTGACACGCGCGCGTCCTTGATGTGATGTCCCACGGGGACCCTGGGGCTGACCGGCGCCGGTCCGAAGAGCGCTTGAGCGGCGCGGTTCAGATAGTAGATGCGCCCCTTCGCGTCTGCCACCACGATCGGATCGTAGAGATACTCGAGCGCCGCGTCGGTCATCTCTTCCACGCGGTGAAGTCGGCGTGTTTCGCTCTTGCGGACTTCGGCCAGCTTTGCGACCATCGAATTGAAGCTGTCGGCGAGGGCCCCGATTTCGTCGGTGCGCGTGAGTGGCACGTGCCGGGTCAAGTCCCCTTCGGCGACGTGCTCGGCATGCTTCGCGAGAACGGCGAGCGGCTTCAGAGCCATTCGCATCATGCGTGCAGCCAAAAGCACGGCGAGGCCGACGGCCGCTCCGGTCATCAGGATGGTGCGCCAGAACGCCGCTACGGCCTCCCGATGCTCTCCCTCGTTGCCTCTCCGAATCGCGGCCTGGCTGAGATCGGCAAGACGCTGGATGTCCGATGTGATCGCGGAGGCTTTCGGGCGAAATGCGTTGCGCTCGGTTTCGAGCTGGGTGATCGGCAGCTTTCCTCGCTGAGCCGCCGCGAATTTCTCCGAGCCGGACTTGATCACGACCGCTTCCGACTCGATAGCGGCGAGAAGCGCATGCTCTCGGGAGCTGACCGTGGAGCGCTCCGCGGCATCGATCCCTGACTGAAGCTCCAGCCAACCGCGATTGTAGTCGTCGCGGGCCTCGTTGTTCGCTCCAGTGAGCAGAAGATCGTATGCGCGCTCCAAGCGCTGGGCTCCCTGGGCCATCCTCTCGGATGCCGCGGCAGTGGAAAGATTGCGCTCCAGATCCTGGTCGATCGCTCGACTGAGCGAGAACAGATTTGCCACCGCGCTGCTCATGACGAACCCCATGAGCAGAACGAGCACGACGTGGCTGAGAAGGAGCTGCGTTCGCAGGCTGCGCATCGAATTTCTAGGAGAGGCGGTTTTCGAGGTTCTGATCGAGCATGTACACTTCGAGCTGCTGTCCGTCTCGAACATCCAGGTCGTAGAAGCTGCGCAGGACCTGACAGCCGAGCGCGTAGCCTACTTCGGCTTCGATCTGCCGTCGGGTGAGCGCCCTCTGCTCGCGCCGAGCGCTTTGTACGAGCTTGCGTCCCTCGTGGGTGTCCACCAGGCTTTCCTCCGTTGGCGTGAAGACGCCTTCCGAGTGGACGACGAACATATCTTTGACCAGGCTCGCTCGCGAGCGGCGCGGCGCGTGGCCCTGCTGCTCCCGATGAAATCGGATCACAGCCTCGGTCGCGTCAGAAAGCGCTTGCTCTTTGGATAACGTGCTCACGGCTGGAACCTCACTTTACTCGTATATACGTCATCACGCGTTTCGATGATTCTAAGCTCCGGGGGAATGTGGTTCCCAGCGAGTAGACTCGACTTATGAGACCGGCCGTAATCCTGATCCCCTCGCTGCTTTCCCTCGCCTGCGCGGGCGGGGCATGGATGATTGCCCGGAACCGACCGGCTCCGGAGCCCGATTTGGGCCTCGATTTCGCCGGGCCAGCGCGCCACCTCGTTACAGACCAGATGATCCGCGACACGGAAGCCATGGCTACTAAGCCCGCGCCTAAGTTTTCGGTAGCCGATTACAACGGAAATACTATCTCGCTAGCAAAGAAGGGTGCGGACAAGCCGCAGTTCATTTACTTTATCATGAACGACTGCCCATGCAGTGTGGATGCCGAACCGCTATTTCACGCGCTTTACAAGCAGTTCAAAGGCAAGGTGAACTTCGTCGCTATTACAGATGGAACTAGCGCCGAGGCGGAAAGGTGGTCGACCGAAAAGCAAGTGCCCTATCCGCTTATTCCGGACCCTTCCAAGTCTCTGATCCATGCCTATGGCGCCAAAGCGGCAACCTTCTCCCTTCTCGTTATGCGAAACGGGAATATCCTGAAAATGTGGCCGGGTTTCTCGGTTGGCATCCTGCAGGAAATGAACAAAGACTTGGCAAAATCCATCGGGGAGTCTCCGCGCTCGTTCGACGCTCTCTACGCGCCCGTCGAAAAGCGAACCGGCTGCGCCTTCTAGGCACGCACTAGGCCAGGGTTATGTACCGGTATTAGGCCAATACCGGCACAATATCTGTGTCCATTGGCACCCTCCGTGGGCCCACAATGAGGACGCCACTTTGTGGCAACGGAGGATCATGAAGACATTATTTATAGGGCTCGCAGCCGCTTGCCTTGCGACGCCCGCGGCATCTCAGACGTTCTCATCGTTCAAGCCAGCCACAGCGATGAATGGCGTCGATGTTAGCCATTCGGGCCTGGCGTATACGATTACTTTGCATTCTGGCGCAACATTTACGGATACCTCGAACGTGGTGCACGATATCACGCAACTGTTCGGTTTTTGGGCTCTCGATTCAAACACTTCGAACTCGCTCAATGCGACCGGGGCCGATCAAAATGGTTGGACCTGGAACGAGAAGAACAGCGGCGGCGACATAGCTGGTTGGACTCACAACGAAAACGGCGGCAGACTTCTGCCGGGGCAGTCGATCACGCTGACCTATACGGCATTGAGCACCGCGAATGTTACAGGGTGGGGATACCACCTGCAGTTCGACGGCGGATCCAAGACCGACTTTATCACTCCGGTCCCCGAACCCGCCAGCCTTTCAGGGCTCGCAGTCCTCGCCCTGGGGCTGGTGCGGCGGCGTAAACGAGGGTAGCTTCCCCTACGGGAGCCTAGCTTTGCTTGGCTCCCGACTGGATCCAACCTTCGATAGTCTTAATCTGGTCGGCCGGCAAGGGCGGCCGCTTCATCGGCATTTGCTTCTTGCCATTCGTGCCGTGCAGGGCCTGGATCAGCACACTGTTCGCGGGGTCGCCGGCCTTCACGATCGGCCCCTCTTCGCCGCCTTTCATAACGGTAGCGTAAGAGGTCAGATCGATCCCGCCCTTAGGCTTTTGACCGCCATGGCACCCCACGCAGTTTTGGGTGAAAATCGCTTGTACGGCCGTGTATCCCGTCCCTGAGGCGGTCGTCTTCGTGGAGTCGGTTGGTTGCGAGGTCGGGTTTGGCTGCGCATTCGTCGCCGTGGTCGATGGGCCCTGATCGTTTGAGCTCTGGCAGCCTACGACCACCAGAAATCCGACGGCAATCAAGAAAGCAGTTTTTCGCATGGTTATGACTCTCGATTCCTCACCATCGCCGTCCGAGGACGCCGATGCATGGATCATAGCGCGGCATGTGCCCCTCAACACAACCCGAGCAAAGCGATTTCTTTGACTTTGCATCGACGCCTAGGAGTGCGCTGCCCGTCGATTTCATTTGGCCTTACACTGGAGATCGAACGATGGAGAATTCCAGCCAGAGTGCCCAGGTGCCGAACGGCGGCGAAAATAGCCGGCCCATCGACAAGCTTACGGGCTTCGAAGTGAACGAGAGATTCGAGCGGCTGAGCCAAAAGCTCGACGTATTCAACCGCGCCTCCTGGGACGAAGGAATTCGCTCGGCCAAAGTTCGCGAGTTCTTCGAGTCGTACTTCACCGACCTCGCCAAGTTCCGGCCCGTTGAAGGCTTTACCCACCGTGACTTTGCGCTGCGCAACGCCTCGTGGTATGTGGCCGACTTTACCGCGGACATGTTCGAAGCCACCGACGACCGCAAAGAGGGGTTTTTGGACACGTACACCATGCTGCGGCCGGGAGCGAGCGTTCCTCCACCCGAGCAAACCCCCGAAAGAAACGCCTCCGACGTAAAGCGCGCGGCCAAGTTTCTGGGCGCCGACCTCGTTGGAATCTGCGAGCTTGACGAGAGGTGGGTGTATACGCACAACTTCAGCCGGATGAAATTGGAGGAGAAGCCGCTCGCTCTGCCCGAAGGTCTCGGCTGGGTAGTCGTGATCGCTAACGAGATGGATCGCGGCGCCATTGAAACTGTGCCTTCGGCGCTGAGCGGTTCGGCGACGGGCCAAGGTTACAGCCGAGACATAATCGCGCTCCTGTCGCTCACGGCGTTCATCCAGAATCTCGGCTACAGAGCGGTTGCCTCGCTTAACGACACTGCGCTATCGATTCCGCTCGCGATCCAAGCTGGCCTCGGCGAATACGGCAGGCATGGGCTGCTGATAACACGGGAGTTCGGACCTCGCGTGCGCATCGCCAAGATCTTCACCGATATGCCCTTAGTCGCGGACAAGCCGGCGAGTTTCGGCGTGCGGCAATTCTGCGAAGTGTGCGGGAAGTGCGCGCGCAGTTGCCCTCCGAAGGCTATTCCGTTCGGAGACCCCGAGGAGGGTCCGCTTACGATATCGAACCTCAAGGGGGTTCGCAAATGGACCGTCGAGCCCGAAAAATGCTTCAAGTTCTGGACGAATCAAGGTACTGACTGCTCGATCTGTATTCGCGTCTGCCCCTACAACAAGGATTACAGCAAGCTGGTGTATCGAATCGGCCGGTGGCTGTCGGGCACCGGGTTGCGCAAACTCATGGCTTGGTTGGACGATCTGCTGGGCTACGGAAAGCGCCGGAGCCCGAAATCGTGGTGGGGAAGATCATAGCGCCCTGCCGAAACTGTTAGAATCGGGCTGCCCGCTTATGAACCTGCTCATCGCCGCTACTTTCACTCTCATGTCTCCGCTGACGCCGGGCAAGCTCGCCCCTCTGCACGTTGAGGGAGTGCACGTCGTACGTTCGGACGGCAGTCCGGTGCTGTTGCGAGGCGTCAATGCCGCGAGCCTGGAATGGACCAGCGACGGGGAAAACGGCCACATCCTCGAGACCGTTCGCAGAGCCGTGGGCGACTGGCACGCGAACATCGTTCGAGTCCCACTCTCCCAAGACCGATGGTTCGGTCAAGGAAAGGAGCAGGACGATGGCGGCTCCGCGTATCGAGAGCTTGTCGGAAAGGTCGTTAAGACTATCAATGGCGCGGGAGCGTATGCCCTCATGGACCTACACTGGTCCGACGAAGGAATCTGGGGCAACGCGATCGGGCAACACCTCATGCCCGATAAGAACAGCCTCACGTTTTGGCGCGATTTCGCGCGCCTGTATCGAAACCAAAGTGGCGTGCTATTCGACCTTTACAACGAACCGCACGACGTGTCTTGGGAGGTCTGGCAGCACGGAGGGCAAGTCACCGAGCGGGGACAACGCGGAGGGCCCTCGCGCACTTACCAAGCGATCGGAATGCAGCAAATGCTTGATACCGTTCGATCTTCCGGAGCGAATAATCTGGTCGTGGCAGGCGGCCTGGACTGGGCCTACGACCTTAGCGGCTTCCTGGCTGGGCGACAACTTTCGGACCCCGGCGGCAATGGCGTGATTTACGCGAACCATTGGTATCCGTTCAAGGGGGACACGCTGGATCAGTGGCTCGCGAAGATTCGCAAAGTCGAGCACAAAATACCGATCATCGTCAGTGAATTCGGCGCCGAGGGTCGCGCTACGCGCGGCCAAGACCCCAAGCAGTGGGTCGCGCGCACTTTGGATATCCTCCGCGACCATCGCCTGAGCTGGATCGCCTGGGATCTGCATCCGGCCGCTGGCCCCAAGCTGATCTCGGATTGGAACTACACCCCGACACCGACGTTCGGCGCGCTCGTCAAGGAAGCGATTAGCCGTCCCTAGCCCTGCCTGGAGGCCGAGGCCGAGAGCTGTGAAAGGTACCGGCCGTACGCGTTGTTGATTCCGCGTCCGGCGAGTTGTCGCAACTTGTCCGCGTCGATGAACCCCTCGGAGAAAGCCACTTCCTCGGGACAAGCGATCATAACGCCCTGTCGGCTCTCGATCGCCTGCACGAACTGGCAAGCTTCGAGCAGGCTCTCGTGGGTCCCGGTATCGAGCCACGCAAAGCCTCGCCCGAGTTGTTCGACGTGCAGGTCGCCGCGCTCTAGGTAGAGTCGATTAAGGTCGGTGATCTCCAGCTCGCCACGGGCCGATGGCTTCAACGTCTTGGCCAGGGTGGTGACGTACTGATCGTAAAAGTAGAGTCCCGTGACTGCGAAATTCGACCTCGGTCGCGATGGCTTTTCTTCGATTCCGATCGCGGCCATGTCGGCGTCGAACTCGACCACGCCGTACGCCTCCGGGTTCTGAACGTGCTGAGCAAATACAGTCGCTCCACGCTCTCGTCCCGCAGCGCGTTTCAGCAGCTCCGGGAGTCCGTGCCCATAAAAGATGTTGTCCCCGAGCACCAGCGCCGATGGCCGCCCTTCGAGATAATCCTCCGCGATGAGAAACGCTTGGGCCAAGCCCTCCGGCCGCGGTTGGACGCGGTATTCGAGCCTCAAGCCCCAGTCGCTGCCATCGCCGAGAAGCCGCCTGAACGCTGATTGATCTTCCTCGGTCGTGATGATCAAGATATCCCGGACACCCGCCAGCATCAGCGTCGTAAGCGGGTAGTAGATCATCGGCTTGTTGTAGACCGGCATGAGCTGCTTGCTGATCCCTTTGCTCAACGGGTACAGACGCGTCCCGCTGCCGCCGGCTAGCACGATCCCCTTGCGAGTTACCTCGGGTGTGGCCATGATCAGATGGAGGCGACCGAAGTTCTTACGGCGCCCGGATACTTGGCCAGCGCCGCTCCGATGCAGCGGATCGCCGCCGTGAGCTTGTCCTTTTCTAGCACGTAGGCGATACGAACCTCGTCCTTTCCGAGGCCCGGCGTTGCGTAAAAACCGCTTGCGGGCGCCATCTGAACGGTTTCACCATTCAATTCGAAGCTCGTCAGCATCCACTCGCAGAACTTGTCCGCATCGTCGACCGGAAGCCTAACCAAGGCGTAGAACGCGCCGTCGATCTTGGGGCAGACCACGCCGGGAATCTTCGAAAGCAGCTCCACGATGAGATCTCGACGAGCCATGTACTCCGTGCGAACCGCGTTGAAATAGCTTTGGGGCGTGCGCCTGTACGCGCTGACGACTCCCTCCTGGTCGAGCGTGGGACAGGAAAGCCGAGCCTGACCATATTTCAGCGCGCCGGCAATGAGATCACGGTTCCGAGAGATGAAAAAGCCGACCCTCGCACCGCAGAGCGAAAAGCGCTTCGAAGCGGAATCGAGCACAACCACATTCTCGTCGAGTCCCTCGATTTCAAGCCCCGACATAAGCTTCGCAGTGCCGAAGTAGAAGTCCCTGTACACCTCATCCAACACGAAAAACAGATTGTGCTGTTTGGTGATCTTAGCGAGCTCCATGAGCTGGTCTACTGTGTAGATGGTGCCGGTGGGGTTGCTGGGATTGCAGACGAGAATTCCCTTGGTTCGCGGAGTAATCTTGGCCGCGATGTCACTAGCCCGAGGTAGCGCGAAGTCATCCTCGATTCGCGTGGAGATCGGCACTAGCTTGACGCCGGCCTCGTGGGCGAACCCCAAATAGTTCGCATAGAACGGCTCGACCACGATCACCTCATCCCCTTCGTCGAAGCAGGTCATGAAGGTGAAGTAAGTGGCTTCCGATGCGCCGACGGTGACAAGGAGGTCGGTCGCCGCCAAACGGATGCCGCGCTTCCTGTAATCCTCTGCAACGGCGTCTCGCAAGGGTGCGATTCCCTGCGAGGCTGTGTAGGATAGTGGCCCGCTATGTCCCCCCACCTCATTCCAAAAGCTCTCAGGCGCCGCGATATCCGGCTGGCCGATGCTCAGGTAGTGGACGTGAACACCGCGTTTCTCGGCCTCCACTGCGTATCCGGCCAGCTTCCGGATCGGGGAACTGGGCATCGACTGAGTTCGTTTGGAGGCGTTCGGCATGACTTGGTCTCTAGGCTGTCGAAAGTATACTTGCGGGTCCGTGCGGAGCTTTGCCGGGCATGCGAACTGAAGCCGTTTGTTTCGATATCGGAGGCGTGCTCGTGCGCATCGCCCACACCTGGCAGGACGCGCTACGAGCCGCCGGCCTCGATTCTCCTGCCCTCCGCGAACCGCAAATGCTTCTGAGCGATCTGCCCGCGTTCGATCCCTACCAGGCAGGGAAGCTATCTTATTCCGACTATCTGAAGGGTCTCGCCGATGCGCTCGAAATCTCCACCGAGCAGGCGGCCCTGGTACACGAGAGCATCCTGATCGAGCCGTATCCGGGCGTCGAGAGGCTGGTACGCGAAGTAAAGGCAGCCGGGCTGCGGACCGCGTGCTGCTCGAATACGAACGAGCCCCATTGGATCCGATTTACCACGCACCCGGCGTTCTCGGCCATTCAGCATCTCGACGTCCAAGTCGGATCTCATCAGGTCGGATTGCTCAAGCCCAATCGCAGCTTTTATGAGTTGATGACGAAGCTTATCGAGCGGACAACAGGTTCTATCCTGTTCTTCGACGACTCTCAGTTAAACGTCGAGGGAGCGGTCGCAGCAGGGTGGCAAGCGCACAGGATCGACCCGGAAAACGATCCACCGGCCCAGATGCAAGCGCTCCTAGCAGCCGCGCTTGGCTCGGCTTAGGAGTAGCCCGGAAGATATTCCGCTTCTG
>JAICWL010000001.1 GCA_025934835.1 Fimbriimonadaceae bacterium | reverse complement strand
CGGCTCCCTCGTCAGTTACTGCCTGGGAATCACGGACGTCGATCCTATCGAGTACGACCTCACGTTCGAGCGGTTTCTGAACCCGGAACGCATCTCGATGCCGGATATCGACATGGACTTCGAGGACGCGCGGCGCGACGAGATTCTGCAGTACGTGACCGAGCGTTTTGGCAAGGATCATGTCGCGCAGATCGTCACGTTCGGCACTCTTGGCGCCAAGGCTGCGATTAAGGACTGCGGCCGGGTGATGGGATATGCCCCTCAAGAAACCGACAGGCTCACGAAGACGATCCCCGGCTTGCCCGGCTATTCTTTGGAGCGCGCGTACAAGGAGGTCGCCGAGTTTCGCGATCTGGTGAACGTCGACAGCCGGACGAAGCAGCTCTTCGAGACGGCGAAGACCGTCGAAGGGATGGCGCGCAACGCAGGAGTCCATGCGGCCGGGGTGGTGATCACCCGCGATCCGCTGGTCGAGTACGTGCCCCTTTATCGAGGCAACGACGGCCAGGCGGTAACTGCATTCCCGATGGGCATCCTGGAAAAGATAGGGCTGCTCAAGATGGACTTTCTCGGTCTTTCGAACCTTACGGTTCTGGCTCGGGCGGTCGAGAACGTCAAGGGCAGCATGAACCTCCAGGCCACGCGCATTCGGGGATCGGAGACCACGGAGGAGAGCGGTGAGACGTTCGACATCGGGGACATTCCGGACTCCGACCCGAAAACTTGGGAGATGCTGGCGCGGGGCGAAACGATCGGCGTGTTCCAGCTCGAGGGGGGCGGCATGACCCGCTGGGTTCAGCAGCTTCGCCCGGAGAGCATTCGGGAGCTGTCGGCCATGATCGCTCTCTACCGGCCGGGGCCCATGGAGCACATACCCCGGTTCATCGATAGCAAGTTCGGACGCGTGCAGCCGCAATTCCTCGACGAGCGAATGAGGCCGATTTTGGAGGAAACGTATGGCGTCATCGTCTATCAAGATCAGGTCCTGAAGCTCGTCCAGGCGATCGCAGGTTTCAGCCTGGGCAAAGCGGACGTGCTGCGCCGAGCGATGGGGAAAAAGGACGCCAAGGCGATGGCTTCCATGCACCGCGAGTTCTTGGAAGGAACTGAGGCGGCCGGCATCGAGCCCCAAGTCGCGGACCGAGTGTGGGAGATGCTTCTGCCGTTCGCGGGCTACGCGTTCAACAAGGCGCACGCGGTTTGCTACGCGATCCTTTCGTACCAAACGGCTTACCTCAAGGCCAACTATCCGGTCGAGTTCATGTCCGCGCTCTTGAGCGTGTATCTGTCCAAAGAGGATAGGGTCACGGCGTTCATAGAGGAGTGCCGCCGACAGCGGATTCCCGTGCTGCAGCCGGACGTGAATAGCTCCCAAGGCGACTTCTCGATCGAGCGAACCGCCCAGAAAGCAGGTGCGGAGCGGGTCGGCATTCGATTCGGGATGTCGGCGATCAAGGGCGTTGGCGAGGGGGTCGTGGAAGGGATCCTGAAGGAGCGCCGGGAGAATGGGCCGTTTACCCACCTATTCGAGTTTGTCGACCGGCTCAAGCCGACCGGCATGAACCGCACGGCTCTCGAGGCGCTGATTCGAGCGGGAGCGTTCGACGGGATCGAGCCGAATCGGAACAAGCTACTGAACCATGTCGACGCGGCCCTGCACTACGCGGACATGCAAAACCGGCAGCGCGTGTCGGGCCAGGATTCGCTCTTCGGCGAGGGCTCCGGGCCATCGATAAGCCAACTTCCGCAGCTTCCGGATTGCGATCCCCCTACCCGGAGCGAGAACCTCGCGATGGAAAAGGAGGTCATGGGAATTTATGTTTCCGATCATCCTCTTCGGGGCCACGAGCGAACCCTTCGCCAAGCCGCGAGCCACACGTGCGCGTCGGTCGAGGAACTGGAAGAGAACGAGTACGTGCGGGTTGCGGGCGTGATCGCCAAAATGCGGTCGATCGTCACGAAGTCCGAAGGGAAGCGAATGGCTTCGCTTGCGATCGAGGATTTCAGCGGCCAGGTGACGGCGGTAGCCTTCCCGGCCACCTTCGAGAAGCTGCGTACGGCCTTGATCAAGGATACGGTCGTACAAGCCTCGGGGTACGTGATGCACCGAGAGATGCGCGGCGAGAAGTCGATCGAACTGCGCCTGGAGGACGTTCGCCCGCTCGAGACCGGGCTGTTTCCGGACCTAACCGAGTCGGGGGCCAGTGGCACCGCTCTGATCAAGATCTGGCGCGCCACCGACCTCCAAATGAGAAAGTTGCGGCGTGTGGTCGACGAGCATCCTGGGGACTATGAACTGGCCATCCAAGTGATGCCGGAAGACAAATACACGCCACTTTTCGCGACGCAGCACGTCAATCCTGGGGAGAGCTTCCGTGCGGCGCTTCGCGAAACGATCCCTGCGAGCGAGCTCGAAATCGTGCCATCCGCCAAACTGGAGTCGGAGATCTATTCCGCGCCGTCTCCCGACGCAGCGTAGCCTGCCTATCGACAAACAGAATTATGAAACGTCTAAGCCTCGCGCTCGTTCTCGTCCTTTGTGCGGCCAGCGCGCTGGCCCAGAAACTGGATTCGTTCGACTTTCACGTGGCCAATGTGGTCATTTTGCAAGACCGCCGTGTTCAATCCGAGCTCGGCATCACGGCGGCCCAACGGGCGAAAATGAACGTTTATGCGAGCAAGCACCGAGAGCGCATCAAGTCTTACGAGCAGGAACTGCAGGCGAAGAAGGAGAAGGCGGACCCCAAGAAGGTGCTCGGGTTCCTCGAAACATTGAAAGAAGGCGTCCTGAAGCAGCTTTCGGCATCTCAGCTCAAGCGTCTGCGCGAGCTCACGTTGCAGAACGTGGGATTGGCGGCCGTGGCGGACGAAGTCGTTGCGAAGCGGGTCGGGCTTAGCGCGTCCCAGCTCAGCAAGTTCCGCAGCATTCTCACGACCGCCAACAAAAAGATATTCGAGACCGAGCGCTCGGCGGCGAAGAAAGCCCTCGCCAAGTACGAGGGAATGCACGCCAAGACGAAGGACGAGGCGCAGAAGCTGGCATCGCAAGCGAAGGCGGATCTTCAGGCCGCCGGCAGGAAGATAGCTCCCACTTTGCAGAAGCTGACGGCAGATCGCAATGAGAAGATGGCGGCGGTCCTGACCTCGAAACAGCAAAAGGCATTCGTCGCACTTCAAGGTAAGCCGTTCGTTCCCAAGAGCTGACAAACGATCTGTTAAACTTTTGCGTGACCCGGGCCCGCGCGGGCCGTTTGATCCGATAAGACCCATGAAGAGAATATCGAAGCACGTCTTGCTATGCCTGCTGATGGTGGGCGCTCTCGCGGGGAGCGCCTTCTCGCAGGCCATTTCCACCGCGCCCTACCTCACGATCGAAATGTCCGGGGCGTTCCTCGTTGCCGATCCGACGGTCAAGCACGATCTCGGTCTGACGACGGAGCAATCGACACGCATCGCGGGCATCTTCGCGACATATGGCGAGCGCCAGCAGGCTGCCTCGAATACTGCTTCAACCGATCCGAAGGCGTACGAGCGGATCGACATCGACACCGCAAATTCGATCCTCTCGGTGCTTACTTCTGCTCAGAAGCAGCGGTTGTCCGAGGTTACGTTGCAGCTCGTAGGCGTTTCTGCGATCGGTTCGCCCGAAGTAGCTAAGCGGCTCGGGCTGACACAGGACCAAAAGGCGAAGGCGCAGGCGATCTTGTTGGCCGTCGACAAAAAGGAAGAGGACCTGGACGCCGAGCTTGCCGATTCGATTCAAAAATTGCAAGAGCCAAATTCGGAATCTCAACGGGTAGCCTACGAAAAGGAGAAAAATCGCATCGCGGCGGCTCAAAAACCGAAGCGAGACGCAATCTCCAAGGAGCGAAAGCAGGCCGAGCTGCGAGTTCTCGATCTCCTTTCCTCCGGACAAAGGGCCAAATGGGAGAATATGCTCGGCAAGCCGCTGCGGCACAAAGGCGCTCTCTGATTCGATGGCGAAGGGCTGCCGGCACCCGGTGCAAAGCCGCCGGTGCGTTTGCCGTGGCCTGCTGTGCCGGCTGCTCGCCGAGCGGCGCTATTCCTAAGGACCTGTTCGACGAGGTGCTTGCGCGCAACCCCTATGCCGCTGACAGCAAGGAGGCAAGAGCTCAGCTCCATATCAGCGACGACGAGGCCTCGTACATCCGCGCCACGCTGGGCAGCGCGAGTGTAGCCGGACGAGACTGGTCCGTCGGCGATCGGGCTCCCGACGCTCGCATTCCGCTAACTACCGAGGAGAGGACGATCGGCGAAGAGCAGGCGAATGCGGTAGCCGCGGAGCGGATCTACAATTCCCTGACCGGGCCGCAGCGAGACGTCGTGATGCGCATCGCTCTCAAATCTCTTGGGCCGGAGAGCTTCGGCGTTCCGGCGCTGCAGAGCTATCTGGGCATGGGGCCGGACCAGCGGTCGAAGGTGCGCTCGATCGTCTTCGACTACAAGATCCGCATGGCGAGCCTGGCGGCCCAAACGAGATTGCCGGTGGCTCCGAACTCCCAGGACTCGCCCAAAGCCCGTCTTCCCGATCAGCAGCAGCTAACGAGGAGCCAGGCGGAGAACCAGGTCAATCGGATTTTGACGGACGCGCAGCGTCAGAAGTGGGAAGCGATGGTGGGTCCGCGGGGGTAACCTCGGCGCCACACCATGTCGCTCGCCCACAAGATCGCCGACTTCGCATGCAACCTGGATTTCTCCGATCTGACTGCGGACGCGGTCCACGAAGTCAAGAGGCGGGTCATCGACTCCATGGGGGTGGCGATGGGCGCCTGGACGGCCGAGCCCGTCAAAATCGCCCGAGCTCTGGCAAGCTTTTCCACTTCCGATCTGGGCTCGACCGTCGTGGGTACGCGCCACCAGGCGCCGGCTGAGAGTGCGGCCTTCGCGAACGGCGCGATGTTCCGCTACCTGGACTATAACGACACTTATCTCAGCAAGGAGCCGGCGCACCCCTCGGACAACATCGCGGCGGTGCTGGCGATCGCCGATGCGTTCGAATTGACCGGGGCCCACGTCATTCTCGGCACGGTGATCGCCTATGAGGTCCAGTGCAGGCTTTGCGACGCTTACTCGATCCGGAAGCGCGGCTGGGACCATGTGACGTACGGCGCTTTCTCTACGGTAGCGGGATGCGGGGCCATGCTGGACTTCGACGAGGAGACGATGGTGAACGCGCTCGGGCTAGCCGGGACCCCCAACAACGCGATGCGCCAGACGCGGGTTGGCGAGCTTTCTATGTGGAAAGGGTGTGCTTTTGCGAACGCTTCGAGAAACGGCGTGTTTGCCACCCTGCTCGCCAAGATGGGGATGACCGGCCCCTCTTCGATCTTCGAGGGAGAGATGGGGTTCTTCAACGAGGTATGTGGCGGCGACCAGTTCGATATTCCAGAATTCGGCAGCGCCGAACGCGGATACATGATCAATCGAACTTACATCAAGAAGTATCCGGCCGAGTATCACAGCCAAAGCGCAATCGATGCAGCCCTGCAGATCGTCGCCGATCATGGGGGCCCTCTGAGACCGGATGAGATCGAGGACGTGGAGATCGCGACCTTTGGGGCATCCCACGAGATCATCGGGGGCGAGCCCGAAAAGTGGCGCCCACAAAGCAGGGAAACCGCCGACCATTCGCTGCCTTATATCACTTGCGCGGCGCTCGTCGACGGCAGCGTCACGCAGGAGACGTACGATGAGAGTCGATTCAAAGATGAAACGCTTCTCGCGGTGGTCGCGAACACCAAGGTCGTACCGGATTCCGAACTTGACAAACTTTATCCGGAGAAGGGAATACCGAATCGGGTGCGGGTGAAACTTCGGGACGGCAAAGTCTATGAGAAACGCGTGGACGCCCCATCCGGGCACGCCCTGAACCCGATGACCGACGTGCAGGTCGAGACAAAATTCCGATCGATGGCCGATCGAATGCTGGGTGCGTCCGGGTCCGACGAAGCACTCGATGCGATGTGGGCTCTGGATGGCGCGGACGATCTCTCGGAGATCTTTGCGGCGATGATCGTCTGAGCGGCAGCTACCTGCGCTGGCGGCTGACGACGACGTAGCCGCCGTCGAGCGCGGTCGTTCGACTCACAAAGAACGCGGGCTCGTAACCCAGGCCCAAATACTCCTCGATGTACCGCTTGTCGGCGGCGTCCAGCATGACCTCGCCTAGTCCGGACACCTTGAAGTACCCCTTGTCCTGCGGCTTCCCGAGTTCGGAATAGGTCACGAGAAAGATGTTGTCTCGAATCTGTTTCATTGCAGGCTCCTATAGGTTGGCACACAGCGGACAGGAAGTTTTCTGCCGCCCGCAGGCGCGAGCGCGGAAAAGGTCCCGATGGCGCATACGAAAGGCGCCCGTGACGTCGATGTCAGTGTCGGAGGACGAAACACGAATTGCTCAAACCCTTGATGAGACTTTTTGGAAAGCGCGTCGCCCATCGAGCGCTCGGGAAGCACACCAAGCCGGGGGGATTCCTGGACGTCCGGTACGGATTCTCTTTGCTCCGCAGCCGGGGCGTCGGCGTGGGCTACAAGCTGGGGGCGCTTGCGGTCGGCGTAATGCTTACCGGCGTGCTCTTGGCGTTCGAGGTCCCGTTCGAGGGGCTTCTCGGCTTGTTCGTGCCGTTCCTGGGGTTCGCAGGCGACGTGATGGTGGATGGCGCCGAAGCGATCATGATGCCGGTGATCTTCGCGTGCCTGGTTCTGCCGCACCTGACTCGCGCAGGGTCTTCAGAGGGCTTCATAGTCCGGCAGTGATAAATAGTCGGGAGACATTTTTAGCAATTCTGCGTTAACAGAGCTATGAGGGCTCTGATTCTTATCGTCATAGCTGTTGCCGTGACCGCCTGCGCGCAGCTGCCGAGTCTTCCGCTTGTAACGCACCATGCGAGCCCCAAACGGGCCGATAAGGTCGTGCATACGAGTGCCCAATGGAAGAGACTTCTGACCCCGGCCCAGTTTTCAGTCCTGCGGGGCGAAGGAACGGAAGCGGCATTCTCGGGCGCGTACTGGAACAACCATCAGCAGGGCGTGTATTACTGCGCCGCGTGCGGCAACCCGGTCTTTCGGTCCTCGGACAAGTTCGATTCCGGAACCGGATGGCCGAGCTACGTCCGCCCTTACGACGACAAGTCGGTGTGGATTCGGGAGGACGACTCGCTCGGCATGCAGCGAATCGAGGTGATGTGCGCAAAGTGCGATAGCCACTTGGGACACGTGTTCGACGACGGACCGACCGACCGAGGCGGCCTCCGCTATTGCATCAATTCCGTCAGTCTGACGTTCAAGAAGAAGTCCTAACGTCGCACAATAGGCTATATCTTTCGCCCTAACTGGCTCTGGGCAGTAGCCGAGGGGATAACTCGTTGCTATAATGGCGGTGCACTGATGCCCGGCCAGGTTCTCGGTCGATCGAGCACATGGTCACTTTTCGGAGAAAGGCGAAGGTGTAGTAACGCTCCCTCGTGGAGCGCTTCAATGACGGAGGTGTTGATGATGATGAAGAAGATTTTCGCGCTGGTTATGGTGTTGGGTGTTCTCGGTGCATTCCTTGCGGGATGCAGCAAGCCTGCGGACGATACGTCAGCGACGGCTGGCACAACCGCCGGCGCAACGGCTGGAACGACCGCCGGAGCAACTGCCGGCAGCACTACCGGGAAGTAACGCTCAGCATTTAGCAAGCAGCGTAAATGGGCCCTTCGCTTTCTTGGCGCGGGGCCCGCGATTTTTTTTAGCACGGCCCAACGATGAATCACTCGGTCGTCATTCGCAACCCGGCATCGGGGCGTGGGTTGGGAGCAAGCCGATGGCCGCGCGTCGAGACTCTGATTCGGCGAGAAGCGCCCCGCGGATCGACGGTCGAGTGTCTCGCTACCGAATACCCTGGCCACGCAGCCGCTCTAGCGGCCAAGGCCGCTGAAGGCGGCGCCGAACTCGTGATTGCCGCCGGGGGAGACGGGACGATTTCCGAGGTCGCCAACGGCCTGATAGGCAGCAGCGCCGCGATGGCGATAGTTCCGATGGGCACCGGCAACGACCTCTGCCGCACGATCGGCGTGCAATCCCAAATCGAGTTCGCCGCGGAGACGGCGTTTCGGGGCCAATCCAAGCAAGTGGACGTTGTTCGCTGGAACTGCGGTCAGAGAAGCGGATATTTCATGAACGTCGCCGGCTGCGGATTCGATGCCAAAGTGGCCGAAAGGGTCAATCAGGGATTTAAAAGAATCCGGGGTACGTCTGCGTACCTCGCCGCGGTGCTGAGCGTGCTGCGATCGTACCAAGCGGCCCGCTTAATGCTCGACCTAGACGGCGAGCAGGTGGAATGCGATGCCATGCTGTGCGCGTTCGCAAACGGCAAGACCTACGGTGGAGGCATGCGGGTGGCGCCGGATGCGCTGCTGGACGACGGGCTGCTGGACATCGTGCTCGTCGAGAGCTTATCGAAGGCCGCGTTCCTTAGAGCTTTCCCATCGGTATTTCGCGGCCGTCATTTGAGCCATCCGAAAGTGCGAAGCTTTCGTGCGCGCCGGGCGAGCGTCCGCTGCGAAAGCCCCATGCCGGCGCTCGCGGACGGAGAATCGATTGGATTGCTGCCGGCCGACTTCGAAGTCGTACCGGGAGCGCTCAGATTGATGCACCCGAGCCGGCCCCCAAACCGTGCGATACTCAATCCCTAGCCGTGACCAAGCTCGACGCCATTTTGCCTGCCGGCGGCAGGGTAGACGAGGTCTTGGCCCGCGCCGCGGGTACCGAGATCAAAGCGCTGATCCCGTTCGACGGCGTCACTATCCTCGGCCGCACGATCAGTGCGCTGCGAGACACGGGAGTCGTCGGGAAGATCGCTGTAATCGGCGGGGAGGAGCTTCGGACGAGCGATTCCGCTCAGGGAGCGGACCTGTTGATCCCGGAAGGCTCGAGCGGCCCCGACAACATCCAGCGGGGCCTCGAAGCTCTCACCGAAGGCGGCAAGCCCGAGAGGGTCTTGGTGGTCACGACCGATCTCCCGCTGATAACGCCGGAGATTATTAGCCGCTTCATTTCTGCGTGTCCGCCGGACAAGGACATTTGCGTGCCGCTGGTAGCCAAGCGAGACTACGATGGGGCGTTTCCGGGCTCTACGGCTACTTTCGTGACTTTGCGCGACGGGACTTGGACAACGGGCTGCGCGTACGTGATGAGTGTGGCCGCGCTCGAAAGGTCTCGGCCTTACATCGAGCGTGTGTTCGAGAACCGGAAGAGCAAGCTGGGAATGGCCAAGCTGCTCGGACCGGCCTTTCTGCTCAAATTTCTCACGAAGACCTTAACCATTCCGGACGTCGAGCGTAAGATTGAAAGCCTACTGAAGTGTTCCGGCGCTGCGGTTCCCAACAGTCCGCCGGAGCTGGCATACGACATTGACTTCGTCGACGATTACGAGTACGCGATCGAGCATTTGACACCCAAGTGATGAGCAAGCTCGCGCCAGACGCTCCGGATCGATCTATTCCACCCGGCGATCTTGCCGGCGGCGAAGTAGATCTCGCCTCGGTGCCGTCGCCCTACGAGGGCAAGAAGCTCACGTTGGCGGACCAGCTTGCCATCAGCGCCTATTGGTTCGCGACGAATTTCCATTGGGGAGCGCTGCTTTTTATCATGCTCCCGGGCGAGATGCGCAAGATGGCGCCGGCCTATCGAGTTCCTGCCCTGGGACTCCTTACCGGAATCGCTGCGCTTGTGGCGCTCGTTGTTCCGCTGTTCGTCGGAGCGCTCAGCGACCGGTGCGTATCCAAGCTCGGCCGGCGCCGCCCCTATATTGCGGCGGGCGTCGCCATCAACGTGCTCGGGCTTGCCATGATGGCGGCGACCATCGCCCTGTTCCCGTCTATCCACACCGGCTCGGCCTCGGGCGTCGGGCTGGCGGACACGATCAGCGTTCTGTTCACGAGTCCTACGTTTCTGTTGTTCCTGCTCGGGTACATGGTGGTGCAGCTAGGCAACAACATAGCTTCGGCAGCTTACATGGGCGTGATTCCGGATCTCGTGCCGGAAGATCAGCGCGGCTCGGCGAGCGGGTACATGGCTCTGATGTCGCAACTCGGCACGCTGCTCGGGGCGCTGGGATCCGGGTTCGTTCTGAACAAGGCTTCCGAACTGTCCAAATATGCCGTGGTAGCCGGTGTGATGGCGATTGTAGCCGTCATAACCGTTTGGGGCATCCGCGAGAATCCGATGCCAGTTCGCCCTCCGAAGTTGCAATGGGGCAAGTACGTGAAGAGCCTGTGGATCGACCCCAAGCTGTACCCGGATTTTGCCTGGGTGTGGGTTACGCGGGCGCTCGTGATGCTCGGGTTCTACTCGGTGCTGCCCTACGTCAACTATTATCTGATCGACGTAATCCACATCGAGCATCCCGAGATGCAGGCGTCGCTCTTGATCGGCGTTCTGCTGCTTGCGGCCTCGATCAGCGGCATTTGGGGCGGATATATCTCGGACAAGATCGGCAGAAAGAAGGTCGTTTACTTTTCGAACGTCGTGATCGCCCTGATGGCTCTGAGCTTCATTTTTTGCCGACATCTGCCGCAGGTGCTGGTGGCAGGGCTGTTCTTCGGATTCGGATTCGGCGCCTATACCAGCGTCGACTGGGCGCTCGGCACCGACGTTCTGCCCTCGCGCTCCAACGCAGCCAAGGAAATGGCCGTGTGGCATATCTCCATGACGCTGCCGCAATCGCTTGCCGCCCCCGCCGCGGGCGTTCTTATCGCGGCGTACGGCAAGACGCCGCAAGTGGTGGACGGAGAGTTGCTGTATCACTACACCCACGCCGGATATGCGTCGGTGTTCGTGCTGTGCGCCGTGTGCTTTGCGCTCGGGGCGTATCTGCTGAAGAACGTTCGGGGCGTCAACTAGCTTCGTTCGACGTAAGCCTTCATCGCGGCCAGGGTCTCTTCGCTGACGTGGTGCTCCAGCCCTTCAGCATCCGTCTCTGCGACCTGGGCGCTCACGCCGAGCGAAAGCAGGAAATCTCGCACGAGCTCATGCCTCGACTGCGCCGCCGACGCAAGGTCCGCCCCCTTGGGTGTGAGGAAGATGGCCCGATATGGCTGCGAGGTCACGTATCCCTCGCGCGCAAGCCTCTGGATCGTTCTCGAGACGGTGACGTGGCTGATGCCAAGGTGCTCGGCGAGGTCTACGGCCCGGGCCTCGCCTCGCTCTCGGATCAGGGCGCCGATCAGCTCCACATAGTCCTCGGCGGTCTCCTTGCTGTGGTCTTCCCGGATTCGCTGAAACCGATTCGTGGACATAAGAGATTGACCTTGCCCAGATCAACGAACTCTACCGCAAGACACGTGCCCGGGCGGCGCTGGCGCCGCGCGGCCGAGCGCCCGAAGGTAGGATAACCCTCGGTGGCATCCGGGGGCAGCCCGCCATATATCGAGTTTAGCGACGTCAAGGTCGAATATCCGGGCCATGTGCGAGGCCTGCGGGGAGTTTCCTTGCAAGTTCAACGAGGGGAGTTCGTGTTCCTCGTGGGAAAGACCGGTGCAGGGAAGAGCACAATTCTCAAGCTGCTCACGCGCGAGGTGCGGCAGACCTCTGGCTCGATTAAGCTTCAAGGCCGCGACATCGGGCGAATCAAATCGCGCGAGGTGCCGGCGCTGCGCCGTCAGATGGGCGTCGTTCCTCAAGACTTCGCGCTTCTGCCCAGAAAGCGAGTTTGGGAGAACCTCGCATACGCGATGCGGGCGGCGGGCAACACGCGAAAGGAGGTGCGGACCCGCGTCCCGGATATCCTCGAACAGGTTTCGATGGGGGGCCGCGCCGACGCATTTCCTCACGAGCTCTCGGGCGGCGAGCAGCAGCGCGTCGCGATCGCCCGCGCGCTCATCAACAATCCGCCTCTGTTGCTCGCGGACGAGCCGACGGGCAATATCGACCCGGAGCAATCGTGGGACATCATGGAACTCCTGCGCAAAGTGAACCAGCGGGGAGCGACCGTGCTGGTCGCGAGTCACGACATGATGGTGATTCACCGCATGGGCAAGCGCATCGTAACGTTGGACGACGGCACGATAACGGACGACCAGCCCGCGCTCGGGGGGCACGATGTTTGACCGCCTCGGGTTTCTGGTCGGCGAGGCGCTCATTGCTCTCCGGCGCAACGGAACGCTCGCGTTCGCCGCGATCAGCACGGTGGCTGTTTCGCTGTTCCTCATCGGGGGCCTCGGCTACCTGTACTACCAGACAGACCAATACGCCAAGACGCTCCCCGGCAAGTTCGAGATGCGCGTGTTCCTGAAGCAGGGAACATCGCTGGAAGGGGTCCAGAAGACCGCCGCGCAGCTTCGCGCGATTCCGGGTGTCGGGCCCGTCTCATGGATTCCGCGCGACAAAGCGTGGGCCAAGATGCGAAAGGACAGCCCTGCGCTCACCGAGGGGCTCGACAACCCTTATCCGGACGCTTTCAAGGTAACGATCGCCGACCTGCATCGCGGCGACGCGATCGCCCAGGCGGTGCGAGGGCTCTCTGCCGTCGATCCATCGCCGAACGCGGTGAGCTACCTTCGGGATGAGCAGCGGTTCCTGGACGAGCTTCTCCAGGTGTTCAAGCTCGTCGGGGGGGTCGTTGGGGGGCTCCTGTTCGTCGTTGCCGGCGTGCTGATCTATAACGCCATCCGGCTTACCGTTCTCTCGCGCAGGCTAGAGATCCGCATCATGCAGCTTGTGGGCGCCTCGCGCTTCACGATCCACGTACCGTTTGTGATCGAGGGGATCGTGCAGGGCACGATCGGCGGGATAGTCGCAACCGGTTTGCTTTTCGGAGGCAACTACTTCCTAGGCGAATTCCTTCGCTCGTTCGCCGCTCTATCGAACCTGCCGCAGTTTCCGCTGCTCGACATGTTGATGCTCTTGACGTTGACGGGCGCAGCGTACGGGATCGTCTGCTCGGAGCTGGCGCTGCGGGCGCGGCTCCAATACCGATGAAGCTCGCGCCTCTACTGTGCCTCGTTCTGGCGCTGTGCCTATTCGTTCACGCGGACGGTCAGCGGCATCGTCGTCGCCCAGCGCACCGGCACGGGAAGTCGACGAAGCAGCTCCGCGGCGACTTGGCTGCCATTCGGCGGCGGAAGAACGAGGTCCGAAAGCAGCTCGTTCAAACCAAGCACCAGTCGAAGGTGGTGCTCGGCGACATACGCGTCGTGGACGGCCGGATGGAGACCGTCCAGGCGGCGTACGAGGAAACGAGCGATCATCTCGAATCGAGCAAAGTCGAGCAGCGCGCTTTGGCGTCGAAGCTGGTTCAGGCGACAGCGCAACTCGCGGCGACGAAGCGGCAAGTTGAAAGACGGCTCAAGGCGATCTACATGCAGGGGAACGGAACGTTCCTTTCGGCCATGGTCGGTGTTGAGAGCGTGGGAGATATAGCCAGCCGGAAGTATCTGATGCAGACGATCGCTCAGAAAGACCACGAGCTGTTCACGCGGTACACGAACTTGCGCGCCGAGGTCGCGCGCGAAAAATCGCATCAGGACAGTCTCGTAGTTCGCATCGCGGGGCTGGCACAGCGCCAGATCCAGCAGAAGCGAGCGCTCGCCGACGTCCGCCTGGAAAAGCAGCAAGTGCTCGGCGGACTGCGACAAAAGCAGGGCGAGCTCCAGCAAATGCTGGCTCAGTTCGATGCAGACGAGCGGCAGATCCGATCCGAAATCGCCTCATACATCGCCGAAGCCATGCGCCGGCGATCCCATCCGCGTGCCGGCCACCCGGGCGAAGTGTTTCTTCCACCGTTCCACGGCAGGTTCATGCGGCCCGTGAACGGTCCGGTCATCAGCAATTTCGGCATGAGATATCACCCGATATTGCATATCTACAGACCGCATAACGGCGTCGACTTCCATGTGCCCGCGGGAACGCCTATCCGTGCGGTTGCCGGAGGGCACGTGATTCGGTCCTACTATTCGCGGAGTTTTGGAAACGTCGTGATGATCGATCACGGCGACCTGGTAACGGTCTACGCCCATTGCTCAGCCAGACTGGTTTCCGAGGGCCAGAACGTGTCGCAGGGCCAGGTCATCGGTCGTGTTGGAGCGACGGGGCTCGCGACCGGCCCGCATCTGCACTTCGAAGTGCATACAAGCGCGGGGCCGGTGAATCCGCTGCGCTACTTGCGGTAAGGAACCCGCGCCGTCGGCTTAAGGTCCAAGAAACGTGTGCCGAGGCGATAGCCACTGCACGCCAGGACGAGCTTATGGCCAGTCCCCCCGCCAGTTCGGATTGCCCCTCCAAGACCCTCGTCCCCCTACCAGGACGCTCAGAGCTCGATTCGCTGTTGGAACCGGACGCATTCGTATGGGCGACCGGCATCGAGGACACGTTCGTGTTCAATCCGGACGTGCGGACGGGCAGGATCCTCGACGAGTATGAGTTGACGAACCACTATGTTTCGTGGGAGCAGGATTTGTGTCTCGTCGCCGGCCTCGGCGTGAGAGCCGCCCGGTACGGTATCCCGTGGTATCGCGTCAATCCTGAGGAGGGTCGGTGGGACTGGGATTTCGCCGATCGCACCCTTGGCCGTTTACTCGATCTGGGCGTCGATCCGATCGTCGACTTGATTCATTACAGTACGCCAGCGTGGCTCGAGGGCTCGTTTCTCGACCCGAAGTTTCCGGCGGCCGCGGCGGAGTACGCCAGGCGGCTTGCCGAGCGATTCCAGGGCAGGATTCGGTGGTATACGCCGATGAACGAGCCGCGTATTACCGCGCACTATTGCGGCCGCATCGGCTGGTGGCCGCCCTATCGGCGCGGATGGCGCGGGTTCGTGTCCGTCTTGCTAGCATGCTGCCGCTCGATCGTGCTGATATCGAACGCGCTCGATGAAGTCGACCCGGAGATCGTGCGGCTTCATGTGGACGCGACCGACCTTTACGTTACCGACGATCCCAGCTTGACTGCGGCCAGAGACCTGCGGCAGTCGCTCGTATTTCTGGCGCTCGATCTCATCTCCGGGCGAGTTGGCAGCGAGCACGAGCTTTACAACTGGATGCTCATGCACGGCGCTTCGCCGGCCGACCTCGAATGGTTCCAGAAAAACGCTGTATCGCTCGACGCTATCGGCATCAACATGTATCCGATGTTCACGCTGCGGACGGTGGTCAGGCGGGGACAGCGAGTGCGATTCGAGCCCAAATACGCCACGGGCCGAATGGTGAAGGACCTCGGGATGATGTATTGGGAGCGGTTCGGCAATCCGCTGATGATCACGGAGACGGCATCGATGGGCTCCATTCGGCGTCGTGCGCAGTGGATGGACGACTCGATCGCGGCCGTAAAGGCGCTTCGCGAGAACGCGGCTCCGATCTTCGGATACACCTGGTGGCCCCTGTTCGACCTCGTGAGCTGGGGGTATCGCCAATCCGAATTGCCCATCGGGCAATACATCGTCGAAATGGGACTCTACGACCTTGAAGGTGACGATCTGCGCCGAGTCCGGACGCCGCTCGTCGATCAATACATCGCCGCAGTTCGGGACGAGGCTGGGCGCGTGGGTCGGCTTGCGCCGGACCGCGGCCTGATAGGGGTGCTCTGAAGTGTTTGCAAGCTTTATGATGGGTGGGTTCGAGTGTGCGACAGGGATCAATCGCCATGGCGATGCCATCGACCAAATCGCAGCGACGCAACATGACCTTTTCGTGCGCGACGACTACGCGAGGCTCGCCGACGCGGGCATCCTCGTCGCTCGGGAAGGGGTCCGCTGGCCCCTCGTGGAACGGGGCGCGAGCTTCGATTTTTCGAGCCTGGATCCTATGCTATGCGCAGCAGCCGAGTTTGGGATCCAACTCGTGCTGGACCTGTTCCACTATGGTTTCGCGGACGGGGTCGACCCATTCTCAGACGAGCTGCCGGATCGCTTCGCGCGGTATGGCGCGGCGGTTTGCGAGCATGTCGCTCGGAAGCTGCCGGGTCCGCTGCTTTTCACGCCCGTGAACGAGCCCTCCTATTTTGCCTGGGCGGCGGGGGACGAAGGGTTGTTTTGGCCACATGAGCGGGGCCGGGGCCCGGAGCTCAAGCGCCGGATGGTGCACGCCGCGATCGCTTGCATCGATGCGATTAGGGCCATATGCCCCGACGCGCGGTTCCTGAACGCCGATCCGCTGTGCCGCGTGGTGGCGCCCGCGCACGCCCCCGAGTTGGCGGACGGAGCCAAGTGGTTCAATGAGAACGCCGTCTTCGAAGCGTGGGATATTCTGGCCGGACGAGTCCATCCCGAGCTTGGAGGCAGCCGTTCGCACCTCGATATCGTGGGTTTGAATTACTACTGGACCAATCAGTGGGAGCACACGATCCCGGATTCACCGCTATGTGAATCGGACGAGCGCTGTTGGCCGCTTCGCGACCTTGTGCGCTGGGTTTGGCACCGGTATCAGGCCGAGATCGTTATCACCGAGACCAGCCATTACGGCGACCGGCGGGGGCCCTATCTCAACAGCTTGGTCGATGAGATCGAGGCGATTCTGGACGAGGGGATACCGTTGCGCGGCGTATGCCTCTATCCGATCCTTGGTATGCCTGAGTGGCACGACTCGACGGCTTGGGCACGGATGGGGCTCTGGGACTTGATTCCGGACAAAGAGAGGCTGGAGAGGGTCGTCCACGCTCCGATGCTGGAGGCCCTCAAGGAAGCTCAGCGCCGCCTGGAAGGGCTGACCCTTCCGAGCGGCGCGCCAGCTGCCAGGTTCCGGCTGCTATGAACTGATTTTCGCGACGGCGAAAATGTGGGCTATCGGAATCGCGGCCTTTCGCTCGCGGTTTGCCAAGTCCTCATCCAGGCGGCCCAACGAGCGGATTGCGTTGTTCCTGGCGCTGTCGTCGACCGAGCTGAGGCCAAAGCTCAGCTCCCGCCAAGTCGTGTACTGGATCGTCGATCGCTTCGAGGCGAGATCGGCCACCGTGTTGGCTTGATCCTCCATCGGTGTTGCGAACTGAGTGAGGTCCAGCCCGGCCCCTAGTGCTTCCGCGCTGAAAACTCCAATCGTCTTGTTGTCGATCAAGAGGGAGTAGTTGCCCAGATCGAGGTTGCGGACCTGAAGGGTTTCCACATTCAGTGCCTCGACGCCGCTGCTCTTGAACACCAGGTCGTGAAGCGGATCCTTGTGGGGGAGCGGCCACGGCAGCGACTTGTCGGTTTGGGTCCACTGAAGCGGGCCTTGCGGATGCGCAACCGCGTTGACGGTCGTCATAGAGCCCGTCTTGGCGTCCACTTCGATTTTGGAAACAACGCGGGGCGCGTTCCACGCCTCCAGGATTGCTTCCGCCATAGCCATATGTCCTGCGTTCGTCGGATGCACACGATCGGGGATGATCTGCTGCGCCAACTCCGCGTTTTGTGCCTTGGCCTTTTCGAGCATGTCGACGAGCGGAGTGTTCATGTCGATAACGCTGAACCCATTTTGCGAAGCTAACTGCGCGACGAAGTCTCCGTACTGTTTCAGAACCGCGTTGTATCCAGGATCCCAGCCTGGGGCTCGCGTGACGTCGTCGAAGGGAGACGGTCGGAGCAGCCACACTCGGGCGCTCGGCAACTCGTGCTTGATGCGATCCGCTATGTGTCGGTAGCCCGCCTCGTACGTGTCGAGAGTGCCTTGGTCGAACGGCTTGTACGCAGCATCGTTCATGCCGAGCATGATCGTAATCACGGTCGGTTTCCACGCCATCATGTCGCGGGTAAGGCGATCGTCGATCGGCCCGAGTCCGCCACCGGTGACGCGATCACCTCCGACGCCGGAGTTGACGAACGACACTCGCATGCCGGGAAACCTGGTGGCTACGAACGTTTCCACGAAATGGGTGTATGGAGCGTTGTCCGTGATGCTGTCGCCATAGAACAGCACACGGTCGCCAACGTGCAGCGCAAAGCCCGACTGGGCGGTGGCTACGGCGGACGCTGCGATCATGAAAGTAAGTGCCCAAGCGCGCATGGCCCAAGTCTAGCCCGATGCCATGCCGCAGCGCACCGCCGCCGCCAAGTTACAATGTGCTGGTGGTGAGGGCAAGTATGCGCGTATGTGGCTAGCGAGCGTGCTGTTGCTTTTGGGAAGCGTGTTCTTCGTGCTTTCCGAGTACGCGATCGTGAGCGCTCGCAGGAGCCGGGTCGAGGGCCTCGCCCGTCGGGGCAACAAGGCGGCCAAGGCGTTGGCCAAGGATTTGGAGAACATCTCCACGTTCGTCGCTGCGAGCCAAGTCGGAATCACGATGATCGGAGTCGGAGTCGGCACGGTCACGGAGCCGTTCATCACCGGGCTGCTCACGAACGCGATTTCGCGTGTTGGCTTCATCGAGTCGTCGCTCGGCGCGACTGTTACTCGAACGCTGGGCTACATTATCTCTTTTGTTCTCGTATCGTTCGTGCTCGTCGTCATTGGCGAGCTGTGCCCGAAGTATTACGCTCTGCGACGGGCGGAGCACGTAGCGCTGCTCACCTTCCGGCCCCTGAAGGGCATCGCGATCCTTCTAGGACCGATCGTTTGGCTCGCGCAGGCTGCGGCCGGCCTGATTCTTCGCGCGTTCGGTATCGACATGCGCGCGGAGGAGCATGAGGCAGTGCCCAAAGACGAATTGCTGATGCTCGTGCAGACCGGCGGAGCAGAAGGCGTTTTGGACCGAACGCACGCGGACCTCGTGACCCGCGCTCTGCGGCTCGACGTGCTGTGCGCTCGCGATATCATGATCCACCGGCTGGACATCAAGTGGCTTGACATCGGGCTTACGAAGCAGGAGCTTCTCGCCAAGCTTAAGCAAATACCGTTCAGTCGGCTTCCGGTTTGCAGGGGCGACATCGACGATATGGTGGGTATCGCCTACCTGCACGACGTCGTGAGGAACATCGACGCCCCCGACCTCTCCTTGGAAAGGATTACACGGCCGCTCGTGGCAATTCCGGAGAACCTGCCGATGGAGCGGATCGTGCAGACGATGCGCGAAGAGAAGACGCAAATGCTCATCGTTATGGACGAATATGGGGGCACGAGCGGACTCGTAACGCTGGAGGACGTGGTCGAGGAGGTGTTCGGAGAGCTCGAGGACCGACTCGAAAGCGAGCGGCAAATCATCGAGGTGCACCCTGGCGGAAGGGTTTCGGCCCGCGCGGATGTTCGATTCGACGAGCTCATCGACCGGCTGCACCTGCCGATCGATCCGGGCAGCAACACAGACACTCTCGCCACGATGATGGTGAATTCCCTGGATCGCGTCCCGAGGCCGGGTGACAGCGTCGAGACGGTGCTCGGGCTGATGCGCGTCGAAAACATGGCCCGCCGGCGAATCACCCGTGTCACAGTGCAGCTCGACCCGGAGCTCGTCGCAAGTCAGGAATAAACCTCGAACACGTCGGGCCCACCCCGAAAAACTACCTATAGACTGTAGGCATGCGTCGCTCGTCTCCCTGGATCGTAGCCTTGAGTTGCGCGGCTGCGGCCAGCGTGGCGTCCGCTCAAATTCGACCGCCGGTCTTGGAGTTCCAGAGCGATCCCAGGCCGATGCTCACGCCTCGCTCGTACTCTCCGGCCGTACATTCCTGGGTCGGTCCGGTCCAGAGCACCCAGGTCAATGTGGACTCGCTCGGCCGCAACATCGTGGGCGACGCGGCGAACGAGCCGTCGATTTGCGTGGACCCAACGAACAGGCAGCGCATTGCGATCGCATGGAGGCAGTTCGACAGCGTGCTGTCCAATTTCCGGCAAGCCGGCTATGCGTACTCCGAGAACGGTGGCAAGACATGGACGTTCCCAGGCGTTCTCGAAGCAGGCGTGTTCAGGAGCGATCCGGTCCTCGTGGCCAGCCCAAGCGGTCGATTCCTGTACCTGAGCCTGAAAAGCAGTTTCTTCGACGACGACTGGGGCTCCGACGATGGCGGCGCGGCATGGGTAAGGGAAGGAGATGCGACCGGCGGCGACAAGCAGTGGATGACGATCGACCCCACAAACGGCATAGGGAGGGGAAACCTTTACCAGGCGTGGAGCACGGCGGGCAACAATTGGGGCGGGCGTCAGTTCAGTCGTTCGACCGATGGCGGCTACTCTTGGTCCAATCCTATCAACATCCCACATTCGCCGTTTTGGGGCACTTTGGACGTCGGCCCCAGCGGCCAGCTTTATCTCTGCGGCACGGATGGGTCGCAATTCTGGTTCGTGAGGTCCACGAACGCGCGAGACAAGACGCAGACGCCGGTTTTCGACTTAAGCACACCGGTCAACCTTGGCGGGCAGATCGAATACGGAGGAATCAATCCCGACGGACTCTGCGGCCAGGCATGGATCGCCACCGACCGTTCGACCGGACCCTACTCCGGAAATATCTACATGCTTTGCTCGGTGCACCGCGGCTCGAATGACCCTTGCGATGTGATGTTTTCGAGGAGTGCGGACGGAGGAGCCACCTGGAGCTCGCCGAGGCGCATCAACGACGATCCAGCCGGCAGAGGCGCTTGGCACTGGTTCGGAGCTCTCTCCGTGGCGCCGGACGGACGGATAGACGTGGCCTGGTACGACACGCGGAACGACCCCACGCATGCTTCCTCGGCGCTTACGTTCTCACAATCGTTCGACGGAGGGCAGACTTGGAGCGCGAACGTCCAGATCAGCCAGCCTTTTCATCAGGGGATCGGCTACCCGAATCAAAACAAAATCGGCGACTACATCGGGGTTGCCGCGGATAACGATGGCTCCGACGTTTCCTATACCGCGACGTTCAACGGTGAGGAGGATGTGTACTTCGCGCGCGTGGCGGCGCCGAAAGTGCTGATGACGCCAAAGTCGGTCGCAACGCTGTTCGGGTTCTACGAAGCCGGCGTGCTTTCGGACCTTTACGCGGCGGACGGCAGGGACTACACGGTCATTTCGAAGGCCGCGGGCAACTTGGGGCAGGCTGCGATGGTATTGACCCAGTTCTCATTGCCGCGAACGGACGTCGACCAGCTGCTCGTGCGCATGACGGCATCGAGCCAGGTGCAGGCGACCGGTCAGATATTTCTTTACGATTGGGCTTCGGCTCGGTTCGAAAGCGCCAAGACGTTGTCGATGCCAGGCGCCATGACGAAGCTCGACTCGATGATCTCAGGGGCCGGCAAATACGTATCGCCGAGCGGCGCGGTGCGCATGCTCATGCAGGTGAACACGCCAGGAACGAACCCACCAAGGTTCGCGCTGCAAGTGGACCAACTCAGCATCGGATATTAGCCGCCTCTTGATACAAACCCCGCGTGGCGGATACGGGCGCGCCGGAAAGAAGCGCGATGCTTGGGTTGCCAGGAGCGAAGGCTTCGCCGCGGCAGGGCGTGTCGCGTTGACCGAAGATGAGATGAAGCAGGGGATTTGGAGTGTCCCTGAAGCGAATGCTCGAGCGTTCGGCAACTTGAAATCCTGCTGGGGAAGCGGGTGGTCGAACGAGGAGATTTGACGCGCCCGAAAGCGGGCCCAACAGCAGTGCCGCAAACCGCTCTGTCCGGGTATCTTGCCTAGCATGTCGCAGCAGGACATCTTGAACCGGGTGAAGAAGGTCACGGTCGAGGAGCTAGGCGTCAAGGAAGAGGAGGTGGTCGAGTCCGCCTCGTTCACCGAGGACCTCGGCGCCGATTCATTGGACGTGGTCGAGCTCGTTATGGCGTTGGAGGATGAATTCGGGATCGAAATCCCCGATGAAGAGGTCGGGGAGATCAAGACCGTAGGGGATGCGGTCAATTACATCTCGAAGAAGTCGGGATGATCGATAGGCCCGCTCCTTCCGGGCGGGTCGTGGTGACGGGGCTCGGCGCCGTCACGCCCCTCGGCACGGGCGTCGACACGTTTTGGCCCCGAATGCTCGCAGGCGGCAATGCGGCCGATCGCGTTTCGCATATCGACCCGACGGGTTACGCCACCCAAATAGCCGCCGAGGTCCGAGATTTTAACGCCGAAGATTGGCTGGACAAGAAAGAAGCCAGGCGGATCGATCGCTTCATCGCTTTTGCAGTGGCTGCGGCCACGATGGCTCTCACCGATTCGGGCATCGTGCTCGACGACGCTTTGCGCGACGAATTCGGAGTACTGATCGGCTCCGGCATCGGCGGGCTTACCTTCATGGGAGAGCAGCACCGTCGGCAAATCGAGAGCGGGCCGAGCAAGGTTTCGCCATTCTGGGTGCCGTACATGATCCCCGACATGGCGAGCGGCATGGTCTCGATTGTGCACCAGCTTCGCGGTCCCAACAATTGCGTAGTGACGGCCTGCTCGACGGGCGCGAACGCAGTCGGCGACGCGTACCACATCGTGAAGCGCGGCGACGCCGTGGCGATGCTGGCCGGCGGCACCGAGGCCCCCATCAATGAGATCGGGCTTGCCGCATTCTGCGCTGCTCGCGCAATGACGACGCGCAACGACGATCCGAAGCATGCATCGCGACCGTTCGACCTCGAGCGCGACGGCTTCCTGATTGCCGAAGGCTCCGGTGTGCTGGTGCTGGAAGACTACGACCATGCCATGGCGCGAGGCGCCAGGATATACGGCGAGATCGTGGGATACGGTATGAGCGGAGACGCGTATCACATTACTCAGCCTCACCCGGAAGGCAGCGGAGCGATAAGGGCGATGCGGATGGCGCTGCGCAACGCGGGCCTTACTCCGGATCGAATCGGGTATGTGAACGCGCACGGCACCTCGACCTATTACAACGACAAGCTGGAAACCGCCGCGATCAAGAAAGTGTTCGGCGAGTATGCTCGCAAGCTGCCCATCTCTTCGACCAAGTCGATGATCGGGCACACGCTTGGGGCAGCCGGCGCGATCGAGGCGCTTATCTGTCTGTTAGCCATGCGGGACAAAAAGCTGCCGCCGACCATTAACTACGAAGTGCCGGACCCGGAGTGCGATCTGGACTATATTCCGAACGTGGCGCGGTCAGCGGAAGTCGAGTATGCGCTATCAAACTCGTTTGGCTTCGGCGGTCACAACGTCGCTTTAATCCTCCGCAAGCTGTGAGGCTTCGATGAGCCCCAAAGATTCATCGCTCGACGCGCAGATCCAGGCTTTTCTGGACAATTTGGCAGCGCGCCGCTCCGCTAACACCGTGAGGTCGTACGGTTCGGACCTGTCGCAGCTTGCGGCGTTTCTGGACGGTGAGTTCGATTTAGAGCCAGGCAAGCTCAGGCTGTATTTACGCAAGCACGCTCCAACCCCGATCACCCGAGCGCGAAAGCTTTCCTCGATCCGGGCTTTTGTGAGATATCTGCGGGCGAGCGGACGCCTAGATCACGATCCAACCGAAGTGCTCGAAGCGCCGATGAAGCGCAAGAGACTCCCTAAGGCGCTGAGCCGCGCTCAGGCAAGCGAGCTTCTGGATCAGGACGCCGAATCCAAGACGCCGATGCGCGATCGGGCACTCTTAGAGCTCATGTACTCTGCCGGGCTGCGAGTATCGGAGCTGACGGGCGTCGATCTATCCCAGGTCGACTTTCGCAACCGGGCGTTGGTTGTGACTGGCAAAGGGAACAAGCAGCGGGTTGCTCTTTTCGGGGAAACCTGCTCTGCGGCACTTCGGGACTATATCGATGGCGAGCGCGTGCCTCCGAACGGCACGGAGGCGCTGTTTACGGGCCCGGGGGGGACACGTCTGACGACGCGCACGGTTCAAAACGTGGTGAAGCGTTGGGCGCTGCGCGCGGGGTTGTCTCCGACGGTTTCTCCGCACACCCTGCGGCACTCATTTGCGACACACCTATTGGATGGTGGCGCGGACCTGAAATCGGTCCAGCAGCTTCTTGGCCACGAGAGCCTCGCGACCACGCAGATTTACACCCATGTGAGCATCGAGCGTCTAAAGCTCGCTGTGGCCCGGGCGCACCCGAAGAGCGGGCAGCAGGAGTAATGGGTGGCGGGCCGGACTGCCGCCCTGGAAAATTGGCGAGTCCGACCCTAGTACCCGAATGCGCTTGACCGCTACTTGATCTCGACGGTGCCGCCGGCTTCTTTGACCTGCGCCTGGATCTTCTCGGCTTCGTCTCGGCTGACGCCCTGCTTGATCGGCTGCGGCGCGCCGTCGACGAGGTCCTTGGCTTCCTTCAGGCCGAGGCCGGTGATCTCTCGGACGACCTTGATGACGTTGAGCTTCGCATCTCCGATCGCGGTGAGGACCGCATCGAACTCGGTTTTCTCCTCCTGCTCGGGCGCGGCTGCTCCACCACCGCCCATTCCGGCGAACATGGCCGGGTTGAAGCCTGCCATCGGCGCTGCGGCGGTGACGCCGAACTTGTCTTCGAGCGCCTTCTTGAGCTCGGAGAGCTCGAGGGCTGTCATGTTGCTGATCTGATCGACGATTGTGTCTACTGCGGTGGGCATTTTTTCCTCTTGGTTGCGTGGCTAAGCTTGATTTTCTTCGGTTTCGGAAGGGGTGGTCTCGGGGGCTTCGGCTGGTGTTTCAGCGGGCTGCTCCGGCTGCTCGGGCTCAGCCTCTGCCACCCGCGAAGCCTCGGCCGAAGGCGTTGGCGCAGCGTCGGCTGTCGGCTTGGACGCGGGTGCGCCGGATTCCTTCTCGACCTTATCCTGGACGGCGGCGATCACGCGGATCGGATCCGCGTAGAGAGCTTCGATCACGCCCACAAGGCTAGTTAGCGGCGCGGCGATGGCTCCGATCACCTGGGAGATCAGGACGTCGCGCGGCGGGAGTTGGCCGAGCTGTTCGACCTCTTTGCCGGTGAGCGCGCGTCCTGCGAAGAAGCCTCCCTTGACGATGAGCTTCTTGTTGGTTCGAGCGTAGTCCAGAAGCGCTTTGGCGACGTCGGACTCATTTTCGTACACGAATGCGAAGGCGGTCGTACCGTTGTGAAGCTCTTCGGGCAGCTTCTCGGTGTCGGCTCCCGCCGCAAGGCGGAAGAGGGTGTTCTTGATGACGTGAATCTCGCCGCCCTTCTTGCGAAGGTCGTTGCGAAGAGCCTGCATCTCCTTCACCTGCAGACCGCGATAGTCCGCGAAAATGACTCCGCTCGCCTTGGAGTACCACTCCTTGGCCTGCTCGATGTTCTGTGCTTTTTCTGCTGTAGGCATAGGCACCTAGGACTCTAAAAACCGAAGGCCCCGCTACTGCCGAAGCAAGCGGGGCCTTGTTTCGCGCGGGGTTCGCCCGGCGCGATGAAAACCGTTATGTCCGCCTCCTCGGCTGGCCGACCGTTGGGTCGATTAAGGCTGCGAGCCGCCTGCTGTCTCGAGAGTGTTCGGAAAGTATGACACAAACAGTCCGGGTGACGCCGCCCTGGTGTTGGGCGCCGGTTCTTCGGCTCATCGCTCAGCCCTGCCCCCTCGCCACTGCTTCAACTCGGTAGAATATTCTGTGGAGCGAATCATCCTGGCTGCGCCGCGCGGGTTCTGCGCTGGGGTTGCCTACGCCATCGAGGTCGTCGACCTCGCGCTTAAGATTCATGGGGCGCCGCTCTACGTCCGTCACGCCATCGTGCACAACGAGTGGGTCGTCAAGAGCTTCGAGGCGCGCGGAGTCATCTTCGTCGAGGCGATCGACGAAATACCACCGGATTCGGCCGTCGTGTTCTCCGCGCACGGCGTGTCGCCCGAAGTGCGTGCCGAAGCCGAAGCGCGGCGGCTTACCGTCATCGACGCGACGTGTCCGCTCGTAACCAAGGTGCACAACGAGGCCCGACATTACGCGTCCAAGGGGTATTTCCTGATTTACGTGGGGCACGAAGGCCATGTCGAGGCCGAGGGCACGATGGGCGAGGCGCCGGGACGCATTGTGCTCGTCGAGACGCCCGACGATGCCGAGCGACTGGAGCTTCCGGCGCACGACAAGCTCGCCGTCCTTACGCAGACCACGCTGAGCGTAGACGAAGTGAACGAGACGATGCGCGTGTTGGACCGTCGGTTCCCGCACATCGAGCGGCCGAAGAAGGAAGATATCTGCTACGCGACCACGAATCGCCAGGCTGCGGTTCGCGAGCTCTCTAGGCAGTGCGACCTCGTGCTGATAGTAGGTTCGAGAACCTCTTCAAACTCCAACCGTCTGCGCGAGGTTGCGGCATCATCGGGCGTTACAGCCCGCCAGTTGATGTCGCCTGAGGAGATTCAGCGCGAGTGGAAGTCCGATTTCCGAAGCGTCGGCATTTCATCCGGAGCGTCTACGCCTGAATCGCTCGTGGAATCGGTGATAGGCGAGCTTTTGAGAGACCGACCCGACGTACCCGTTTCGGTGTTGGAGAGCGTGCATGAGACCATGACGTTCAGGCCGTCGAGAGACCTCATTCAGCTCGCGTTGGCTTCATCCTGAGGACGTACCGAGCGCGCTTCATTGCTCGCCCAGAACCCCGTGCCGGAGCTGTTCCTGATCGCTTGCGCTGCGATGCTGGAGGGCCAAGCGCGGTAGCAGCATGGCGGGCGGCGTGCATTCGCGTCCGCCGGGGCCGAACATCGTTATCGTTCACGGGTGCTCCACGGAGGCCAATCAAAACAGCAACATCGCATTTGCCCAGACGTTCGATATGATGAATAAGATCATGGACCGCTGCTACGCGGGCTTTGACAAGATCGTGTGGTCTGTGAACCATACGACTGGTGAGAGACTTAGCACGCATATGAAGGCCGTATATGATGATCTTGTCAGCGGCGCCACGGTCCATGCGGCATTAGCCTTCGCGAATGCGAACCACCCAGCTTCAGGGCAGGGTGGTTCAACCAACTTACCCATGCAGTCTAGGGGAGACGCAGAGGCGCGCCTCATGCACGTCTACACCGGCAACGACGCCTCTCCGGTAACCGTTTGGTACCTGATCGGGAACTAAAGATGGTAGTCGCTCTAATCGCTTCAGCAATATTTCTGACGCAAGCAACGGACTCCCAGGTCCTTGCAAAAACTAATGAGTTTGTTCGCAAGCTAGCGCTGCTAGATCCACAAGTGAAATATCCGCAGGCAGATGTGGAAATCGACCGCTCGGGCCCCCCCGACAGTCCGAGCATTTGGGTGCGCTTTGACGGACCGGAATTCCTAGTTAGACGCTCGGAGGCAGAAGTGCAAGTCTATTCTCTCCAATCGCCCTCACACAACTCCATCCCCTGGCCGGATCAGCCCATAACTACGGATCGGTTGCTGTCACTCGCTGCGAGCTATGCGGCGCTCGGGGACATACCTATTCCGTTGCATGTGTTTTCCTACGAGAGAGCCTCCACCGATGACGCCGCTTATCAGGTGGACTATATCGGCACCTATAGAGGCGTTCCGCTCATGACAAACCCCTCGTCCTACGTTCAGATTGACCCGGCGAACGGTAGGTTGCTGTTCGCCTCCTACCGCAAGCCGCCGACACCGCCTTCGGATCTGTTGCCTGCTACCTCTGGAGATCAGGCGAGAAATACGTATCTGAGCTATCTGTTTTCAGATGCCAGGCATCATCGCAACCGTTTCACGGGCCAGAAGTTCCCCTACAGACTCACTGAACTCAGCCCTCCAATGCTCTGCGTGTATGCCCCGACTAAGTATGAACAGCAGGACGAGGATAGCTTCTATACAAGCGAGCAGGTCCTCGCTGCATCGCAGGGACGGGGAACGCTTGTTTGGTTCCTGCGCTACGACGTTCCCCCGATGGTCGATGGCGCGCCGGTGACCAGAAAGTTCGACGGCTTCGTGGACGCCAAGACGGGCCGACTGCTGCGCTTCAACGAGTACTGGCCCATGGGGGGCGGCGGCACTATCGGCCCCAAGAGCCCTCCAAGACATGCCCCGCTTCATTGGGACATGCCAAGCGGCAAAATCGGCATTCTCTCGAGCGGAAAGTGGAACTGGGTGCCAGCTGCATCCGTGAGCTTTGTGAAAGAGCGGGCATCGCCCAAGGAACCACGCTATCCAATCGTGCTCTCATTCGGACAGGTGGTCGTTCCCTGCAGCTACGATGCCAAAACCAACCTATTGGCAACCGGCATGCTCGGCAGGGAATCGCTCGGCAGACCCAGCCCGAACCTGGCGCAGGCCCTCAGGCATCTGAAACCGGGGGCGTGAGTTTGCGAGACGCACGAACAAACAAACAGGGCCGCGACCGATACCGGTCGCGGCCCTGGAACTTCAGCTCAGGTCCTAGCCTTTGCCGACTTTCATGTCGTTCTGCATCGGCAGAACGGTGTCTCCCGTATGGATCGGGCCATCGATGGCCCGGGCCGTCAGGAAGAACACGAGCTCCGTTCGCACCTTGTCGTTCGACGTGCTCTTGAAGAGGTGGCCGAAGATCGGAAGGTCCATCAGGAACGGGATGCCTGAAACGGACTTGCGATCCTGATCCTGGATCAGGCCGCCGATCGCGATGGTCTCCCCGCTCTGAATGGCGATGGTGCTCTGAGCCGAGCGCTCGCTGGTCTGCGGGAGCTGGCCACCTCCAGGAACCTGGGTGAAGCCTCGCAGGAAGCTGACCACCGGTTCCAGATCCATGATGATGGTGCCACCGTCGCTAACTCGGGGCAGAACCGATAGGCGTACGCCAACCCGTTCCTCGCCCGTCTCCACCGTCGTGCCGTTTTGGCTCGGCTGGATGGTTTTGATGTAGCGGATCACGTCGCCCACGAACAGCTCGGATTCCCGGCCGTCGAGCGCAAGCAGGTTTGGTCTCGCGATGAGGTTGTTGTGAGTGGCGAGCCTGTCCAGGGTCGCTGTGACGTCGCCTCGGAAACCACGGCCGGTGATGGCGCCGGTCAATGAGTTGTTGGCTGTCGGTTGCGAGTTGTTCAGGCGAACAAAGCTAACCGCTCCGCCAGTCATCAAGCTCCAGTCGATGCCTGCGTTCAGGGCGTCCTCCCTCGAGAGCTCCATCACGCGGAGCTCGAGGGCCACCTGCTTGGGCGCCGTATCGATGACCTTCAGAAGGCGAATGCCCTCGTCGATCTGTTCGGATGATCCCCGAAGCAGTAGCTTCATCGGTGTGGCGGTCGGCTCCAGACCCTTGTAGGTGTCGCCGAGACCCTGCAGGTTCGATGCGACCGAACCTCCCGAGCTTCCCGAAGCGACAGGCACCGCACCCGTCGCCGGGTTGGAAGAGTCCTTGGGATCGCTGAACGCGCCTTGACGCGAATCCTGCAGCAGATCGCCCTTCTTGTACAGGCTCGGATTACCTGCCGAGGCCGGCGGGATATTCACCTGCAGACCAGGCACGCTGGCCACGAGCTGCTCGCGCAGGCCGCGCGGATCGGCGAACGCCACGTTGTATACGTAGAAGTTGACTTCGCCGGGGCCGGTATCGAGCTGGCGAACGTTTTCGAGCACCTGGTCGATCTGTTCGACCGGACCGCTCATCACGAGCGTCTGCTGCGTACCGGATTTGGGCGAAGCCAAAATCTGAACCGACGGGTAGGTCGAGCCCACCGATGTGCGAAGGTCTTCCGCCTTGGCGTTGTGGCACTCGTAAGTGGCCTTGCCATAGGCTACGGGCGCGTTGGACGCGCTTCCCGGACGGACCATGCTTCGAACGATGTCCTCGTCCAGCCTTTCAGCCAGCTTCTCGCCTTCGTCGACCCAATTGGGCGCACCGATCAGGAACAGGTACGAATCCCCTCCCACCGACGTGTTCAGCGAGGCAAGCTGCGCTCCGGCCTTGCTGGGGTCCAGCGGGTTGCTCGCGTCTGCCTGAGGCTTTGCTGCCTGAGCGGCGGAGTTCTTATCCGGAACCACGACCTCGAGCGTCGAGGGTCCGAACCACTTCAGTAGCGCGTCGTGGATCTCCTGCGTTTGGCCGCTATGAATCGGCACCACACGAACTTCGTTCTTATCGTTCGCCCGGTTGGCGAGCGTGCGCATCATCTCGGGATATCGAGCCGCGGAAGTAACGACGAAGGTCTGGCCGACCTCCTGCCACCTCAGCCCGGTCACCGACGCTACGAAGTCCAGCGCTTCTCCCACGCTGACGTCCGTAAGGTCGATCGTGATGTTCGGCGCTTTGCCGCCGGTATCGGTCTTGGGGGCGTTCGCTTCGGCTCCGTTCAGGCTAACCGTCGGCGCTCCGTCGAACGACATGATGACGTTCACGTCCGCCTGCATGGCGATCGCTCGCAAAACGAGCGGCACCTCGGTGTTCGTGAATTTCAGTGTGATCCGCCGGGCGATAGCGGCCTTCGTCGAAACGGCCGGTCCGGATGACTTCACGGCATCGATCACAGGCGCCGTCGCCGGTCCAACGAACTTCGCCGGATCGATCTTGCCGAGCTTCACAACCCACTGTCCGCCGTCTTGGACAAGCTCGGGCAGAATATTGGTAGTCGAATGCACGCGCAGGCGAGCCTTTTCAGGGCTGCCGGCCAGCGCATAGGCCTCGATGTACTCGACGCCGTTCTGGTTGACCCACAGATGCTTTCTGGGGCCTGTGAACGAGGCGTCGAAGTCGAGATAGTAGTCGCGTCCGCCTGAAAAGCTGATAACGGTGGGCTGCGTTAGCCCTGATCCGTCGATGGCGACTTTGAGTTCGCCAGTCGTGCCGGAAACCGAAACGTTGCTCAGCTTTCCATCGGCCCAAGCGTTGCAGGCGAGCGCGAGGCCCGCCGCAGCCGCAATCCACGTCAGATGCTTATTTCCCACCTGGGTTCCCTCCCATGGTCAATCGGAGCGTCTTGCCCCTAAATTTCACGTAGACCTCCGAATCTCCCACGGAGACGACCGACGAATCTCCATCGATCGAACCGCCTGCGGGCACGAGGTGCTGCCCGCCACCGGAATCCTTGAACACGGCAACGGGTTTGTGCCCGACGACCACGCCAGAGAGCGAATAGTCGAAAGTCGGCTCTTTCTTCTCTTGCGACGCCATGGGCTGCAGCGCGATTTTGTCCGCGCCAGGAACTCCCATTGGCTGGAAGCCTGCGCCACTCGGAAGCGGCGCCGGTGCAAATCGGCGTGTTGGCGCCGTGTGCGGGGCCGCCGGAGTCGGCGTCGGTTCGTGCACGGTTGGATCCGTTAGAGTCACCGCGTGGAACGGATCTCGCTGCGCGAGATCGCCCGACACTTCGGGGTTCTTGACCGGATCCTCGGCCGGTTTGGCGTCGGTTTTCGCCGGTTCCTTCTTCTGTTCTGGCTTCGGCGCCGGCGTGGGCGTGTCGCCCCCGCGCATGAACTGAAAGCCGCCTATGCCAAGCAGAACCAGGAGCAAGGCTCCGATGACGATCTGCTTGTTCCGATCAACCATTGCGTCCCTCCTTGGTCGAGCCTTGCATTGCGGTTTGTCCGCTTGCAGCAATCGGCTTCTGATCCTTGAAGAGGTAGGCGCGCAGCGTGACGGTCACGTCGAGCAGGTCGCTCGGCACCCCCGAGGATTGCCCCTTGGGCTCCATCGAGACAGTGCGCGCGGCTACGATCTTCGGGAAATTGTTCAAGCCCTGTACGAACCGCATGACGTCGCCGAAGTGGCCTCTGCCCTTCACTTCAATGTCCTGCTCCTCGTACGGCTTGCGGCTCGGCTTGTCCTCCGAGTCCTGGTTCTTGATGGGCGAAGTCACCGCCTTGACGACGGGGCGAACGCCCAAGACTTCGATTCCGTACTGCTTGCCCGTGGTCTCAAGCTCCTTGAGCATCGTGGGCATGTATGCGAACGCCGGCACGCCCGCCTCGAGGTGGGCGAGTTTGGCCTTCAGGTCGCCGAGCTGCGTCTGCGCGTCGGCATATTCCTTGTTCACGCTCTTTTCGTCGACTCCCTCTTTCTTGAGGGCGGCGATCTTGTCCTGGATGTCGGAGATCGAACTCCACTGGAAGTAGCAGAGCCCTCCGCCTCCAAGGACCGCGAGCAGCGCCAAGCCGAAGAAGATCTTGGGATCGGGGACTTTGCGTCTCACGCCTTCACCCCCGAATCGTCCTTCTTCTCTTTGGGCTTCTCCTCGGCCGTCCCATTGACGTCCGCGTCCACCGCGAATTCGACCGTGTGGTTGTTCAGCACCATCTTCTCCTGCGTGTAGCGCAGGTTCACGTTCTGAAGGTCCTTTTCGTTTTGGACCCGCAGCATGAACTCTGCGATGGGAGCCTGCGACATACCGATGCCTTGAAGACTCAGCGTGACTGGCTTGGTCGGGTCGGTGACGGTTGAGCGCAGGGACGTGAGCCACACGTCTTTGGGAGTCTGGACTGTCAGGTGCTGCAGAATCTGAGCCCACCGGGAGCTCGTCTGCTGAGCATCCTCGAGGGTTTTCAGTCTCGGGCTGAGCGCCTGAATCTCCTTTTGCTCGTCCTCGATGTGCTGCACCGTGGGCTCCAACCGCTGACGGTCGGCGCGCAGGCGCGCTTCGGTTCCGGCCGTCGCAGATCCCAGATACAGGAGGAATCCGTAAGCTCCGACAGCGGCCACGGAACTACCGACGAAGCCGAGGAAGGCAATCCTAGCCTGTGCCTCCTTTCGCCGGGAGCTCAGCCGCTGTTCCTGGATGAGATTGACCAATGGCATGGTGTTTCCTAATGAATGTTCAGTGTTAAATCTCTAGCTTTGAGTTTTCAGTGATGAGCCTCGAGTCTCGAATACCTAGACCTAGAGCTCAACACTTGTCCCTCACGCCGCCTTCGCCAGGCCCCTCATCGCGAGGCCGGACGCGACCGCAAGCTCGAGACCGGAATCGTCTTTCGTGCTTCCGTGCAGAATTCTCGGATTCTCGAACACCCCGGCACATTGCACAGGGAGCCCAAGCTTATGTTCGATATATCGGGCGATTCCGGGCAGCTTTGCACCCCCGCCCGCCAAAACGAGCCGCTCTACCGCTCGCGGGTCGCTTCCTTCCGTCTGCTGAGACTGGAAGTAGTTCAGCGAACGCCGGACTTCGCGCACGAGATCGTCCAGATGCGGCTGAAGAACGCGCAGTGGCGGGTTCTCCTTGGGCACTTCGTCGAGCAGTTCGCTGACATCGAGCTGCGCCTTGCCGTGCTCGGCATCTTCATCCGAGAGTTTGAAATAGCTCTTCAACGCGTCGGTGAGCGCCTTGCCGCCGTTCGGGATCGAACGGTTCATGGCGAACACGCCGTGGTCGACCACGCTCATGTTCGTGGTGCTCGCGCCGATGTCGACGATGGCCATAGTGGAGAGGGAGCCCTCGTCCTGGTAGGCCTCGACGAGCGATCGGTAGGCCGCGAACATCTCAACGTCGACGATGTCGACCTCGAGGCCGGCGGCTTCGCAAGCTTGGACGCGCGAATCGACAATGTCCTTCGGAGCGGCCACGATGAGCACGTTCATCTGGGTCTCATTGATCGGACCCATGATTTCGAACTCGACGAAGCTGTCTTCGACCGAGCCGGGAACGTACCTGCTGGCTTCGAACTTGATGGACTTACGAAGCGCGGCCTCGCTCATCTTCGGAAACGGGACGGGCCGCACGAAGAGAGAGCCTCCCGCCGCCGCGATAGTGGCTGTAGTAGCCGTGATGCCCGCATCGCGGAGCATTGCCTTTATGGCGTTGCCCATCGTCTGCGGGTCGATCACGACCCCATCTTTGAGCGCGTCGGGGGGCGTTGGCGCGGTGGCGGATTTGGTAACCCTCCACCCGCCCGGCGTCTTCTCGAGCTGTACGGCCTTAAGGCTGTAGTGACCGAGGTCGAGCCCCACAAACGATCGTTTCGAGAACAACGCCATGGGTTACGCCTCTTGCTCGGTCTGAGCCGTTCGGATCGTGAGCCACTCTTCGAGAGTTGCTCTGGAGAATCGCCACTTTCCATCGACCTGGAAGGCTGGAATCTCGCGATCCTGAGCCATCTGATCGAGGGCGTTCGCCGGAATTCGAAGGAAGTTCGCAGCTTCGCGAAGCGTCATGACGGTGTGCTGAGAGCTGACCACGGCCTTGAAAAGGCTGCTGAGCTGCTCAGGGGCGAGGAAAAGCTCCAGGCGCACGACGTTTCCGGCGGAAACCATTGTCGAGGGCGCTTCGGGCGCCGCGCTTGCAGGGGCTACGAACTGTCCGCCTGATTCGATGACTTCCATGGGTTGCTCCCCTCCGAATGGCCCTTCCGGAACGGACTGGGCCTGGTTGATATAGGTGAGGCCGCTACTTTGCTGCGCAGCCTGCCGGATTGCGTCTGCGAGATTCATGCCGCCCCCTTCGTCTTCTTGGAAGCGTCCAATTCGGTGCCCGTGAACTCGCAAATCACCGAATGCATGAGGTAGCCGTCGATTTTCTTGACCTTCTGCGCGAAGCCGACCATAAGCGCGTTGTCCGCGATTTGGCTCGTCAAGCGCGGGGTGCCCTTCGTGTACTTGTGCAACTCGAAGATGGCATCCGGGGTGAAGGGGCTAAGCTCATCGGTGTAGCCGGCGACGCGCATTCTGTGAAGGATCATCTCGCCGGTCTCTACCGGGTCGAGCGGCTTCAAGTGCTGTCGCACGGCCATGCGCTGCTCCAGCGCCGGCACCTTGGCGATCTTGCCGCGCAGCTCGATCTGGCCGAGCATTACGAGGGAGATCAGAAACTGGTCGTTCATCTGGCAGTTCAAGAGCAGCCGGATCTCTTCCAGCGTCTGCGTCGAACGGATCAGATGTGCCTCGTCGATCATGAGCACCACGCGCTGTCCACGCTCGTAAAAGCGGAGAAGCGCCTTGTGAAGCTCTGTAACGAGAATCTGGCGATTCTTGCTCGTCACCGGCATCTCGAGCTGCGTCAGAATCTCCTGCAAGAACTGGGTCGGTGTGAGGATCGGGTTGACGATCATCACGACTTTGTTCCGCACGGGATCCAGCAGGTCCAGAATCTTTCGGCTGATGGTTGTTTTTCCCAGGCCGATCTCTCCGGAGAGCATGGCTGCGCCCTTGTTGCGCGTGATGGCGTAGTGAAGCATCATCAGCGCGTCTTCGTGGCCGCGGCTCATATACAAGAATCGCGGGTCGGGTGTTAGGCTGAAGGGTGGTTCGGTGAGTCCCCAATAGGGTTCGTACATTCAGTGACCTCGCGGGCTTAATGCCAGTAGTCTTGTCGGGTAGCCCGGCCCGGAACTGGAGACACTTTGTTAAGTTTTGGAACCGGCATCCACGACAAAGCTTCCGTGAGGCCCTGCGTGCGTTCGTACGGACAAGTGCCTGATTCGCGCAGAACCCGATGGATTCCGGGGTTAAGAGCCGGTGCAGCGGGCGAGTAAGGCTCCCGCTTGGGAATGCCGCTCAAAGGGAGCGGGCAGGACAATGCCCCGGCCCTTGAACAAGCAAGCTAAATTGGAGCTATAGGGCCCGTCTGAACAGATTCACCGTGGACTCACGAGAGCCGCTACGGTTCTGTCCAGATCTCCTAGGTGCTGGGGACCAGGGACCGGGGTCCGACGCTGGAATCGGATAGGAGAATCCTCCCCGGCGTTGACCGGGGAGGATGAGGAGGTTATTTCTCTTCCTTGAACTCGGCGTCGATGACGTCACCTTCGCCGCCCGAACGGGCGCCGGTCGCGGCGGTTTCTCGCTCGTCCTCCGGAGGGGTGCCACCGGTGTTCTCGTAGAGCTTCTGAGCGATCGTGTGCGTCTCGGACTCGAGATCGTTGAACGCCGCCCGGATCGCATCCAGATCGTCACCCTGCACGGACTTGCGCGCGGTCTCGATCTTCTCGGTCACGCGCTGACGCGTGCCCTCGTCGATTTTGTCTTCGGCGTCCTTGATCATCCGCTCGGCCTGGTAGGCGAGCTGGTCGGCCTTGTTCTTTTCCTCGATCAGCTCCTGTGCGCGCCGATCCGCCTCGGAGTTCATCTCCGCCTCGCGCACCATCCGCTCGATCTCGTCTTTGTTCAGGCTGCCCGAGCCGGTGATGGTGATGCTCTGCTTCGATCCGGTCGCTTTTTCTTGCGCCGTCACGTTCAGAATCCCGTTCGCATCGATGTCGAAAGTGACTTCGATCTGCGGCATTCTGGCGGGCATCGGAGGGATTCCGGCCAAGTGGAATCGGCCGAGGCTCTTGTTGTCGCGGGCCATCGGGCGCTCTCCCTGCAAGATGTGAATCTCGACTTCCGGCTGGTTATCCGTGGCCGTCGTATAAATCCGGCTCTTCTTGGTCGGGATCGTCGTGTTGCGCTCGATCAGCTTATCGAAGATGCCGCCCTGGGTCTCGACTCCAAGCGATAGCGGCGTTACGTCTAGCAGGACGATGTTCTTGACCTCGCCGCCGAGTACGCCGGCCTGAATCGCCGCACCGATGGCGACGACCTCGTCCGGGTTGACCGATCGGTTCGGGTCCTTGCCCGTCAGCTTCTTGACGAGATCCTGAACCTGCGGCATACGGGTCGAGCCGCCGACCAGAATGACTTCGTCGATCTCGTTCGGCTTGAGCTTGGCATCTTCCAGCGCCTGGTTGAACGGCTTGCGGACGCGCTCCATCAGGTCGTTCGTCAGCTCTTCGAACTTCGCCCGGCTGAGCGTGTAGTCGAGGTGCTTCGGCCCGGTTTGATCCGCGGTGATGTAAGGCAGGTTGATCGTTGCCGACATCTGGCTGGAGAGCTCGATCTTCGCGCGCTCGGCGGCCTCGCGCAGCCTTTGGAGCGCAGCCTTGTCCTGCATCAGATCCACGCCCTGATCCTTCTTGTATTCCGAAACGAGCCACTCGACGATCTTGTTGTCGAAGTCGTCGCCGCCCAGATGGCTGTCGCCCGCGGTGCTCCGCACTTCGAACACGCCTTCTCCCACGTCCAGAACGCTCACGTCGAACGTTCCGCCGCCAAGGTCGAAAACGAGAATGGTTTCGTTGTTCTTCTTATCCAGCCCATAGGCCAGCGAGGCCGCGGTGGGCTCGTTGATAATTCGCAGCACCTTGAGGCCGGCGATCTCCCCGGCGTTCTTGGTCGCGGTGCGCTGGGCGTCGTTGAAGTACGCCGGCACCGTGATGACCGCCTGGTCGACGGTTTCGCCCAGGTACGCCTCGGCGTCGTTCTTGAGCTTCTGGAGGATCATCGCCGAGATCTCTTCGGGCGTGAACTCTTTGTCGAGCGCTGGGATGAATGCCACGGCCTGGTTGTTCTTGCCGGACTTCACCTTGTAGCTGACGCGCTTGGTCTCGTCCTGCACCTCGCTGACCGTGTGGCCCATGAAGCGCTTAATCGAATAAACGGTGTTCTCCGGGTTGACGACCGACTGGCGCTTGGCCGTTACGCCGACCATCCTCTCCCCGTTCTGTTTGAATGCCACCACGCTCGGCATCGTGCGCGAGCCTTCTGCGGTGCTGATGACGACGGGCTCTCCACCCTCCATCACCGCGACCACCGAGTTGGTGGTTCCTAGGTCGATTCCAACTGTTTTTCCCATGCTTGTGTTGATTCCTAATCCAATGGAGCGCAAACGACTTGAGTCTTATACGCTCATATATTTCTATTAACGGTCAGTTTACTCGATTCGTTCCAAGCTCGCCTCCGTGCCCGCGCCCCTAGGGATTTTGGCGATGGGCGCAGGCCGTGGGTTCGTGTCGGCAGCATTGCTAAAATGCGAGAGCATGCAACCGACCGAGCGCGCTTTCGATAAGAAATGGAGTTTTGCGGACCCCGAGGGAACCAGGCAGGCCTTCCTGAAGATGCTTGCAGCGAGCCCGGGCGCGCCGCTGGACTATCGCCTCGAGCTGCGAACCCAGATCGGCCGGACCCTCGGTTTACAGGGCCGGTTCGACGAAGCGGTTACGGAGCTTGATTCGGTTCAGGCCGAGCTAAAGCGCGGCATGCCGCGCGTCCGAGCGCGCCTTCTGCTCGAGCAGGGCCGATGCCTGAATTCCTGGGGGCGCCCGCGGGAGGCCATGCCGTTCTTTTCGCGCGCTTGGAATGTCGCGCGCCGGGCCGGGGAAGACGAGCTAGCCGCCGACGCTTTGCACATGCTGGCGATCGCTGCGGAGCCTCCGGCACAGTTCCGTTGGGCGCGCAAAGGGTTGCGATTTGCGCAACAGTCCGCCGATCCGGGCGCTCGCAAGTGGGTTGGTCCTTTGCTGAATAACCTCGGCTGGGCGTATGCGGAGCTCGGGAGGTACGCGGACGCTCTGGCGATGTTCGAAGAGTCGGTCAAGTTTCGCGAGTCGGAAGGCGAGGTGATGCCGATTCTTATCGCGCGCTACTCGGTGGGACACGCGCTCCGCAAGTTGGGGCGCACGACCGAGGCGTTGGCCCTTGGAGAGCGGCTCGCGGAGGCTCACCGGAAGAACGGAACGCCTGGCGCCTACGTGCAGGAAGAGATCGCGGAATGCCTTCTCGATCTGGGTCGCGACGCTGAATCGCGGCCCTTTTTCGCCGAAGCGTATAGGTTGCTCTCTCAAGATTTCTGGCTGTTCGCGCATCAGCCCGAGCGTCTCGAGAGACTTCGCGCTCTCGCGGGGGCGTAGGGGCAGGCACCCGAGGGGCCGCAGCGTCAGCGTCCGCTGAGGTTCGTCAGGACGGCAGTCCATCGGTGGGGGTGAGAAGCGTGACAAGGCTCGGGCATAAAGCCGAGGCGCCGGTACACCGCGATCGCGGGCAGGCGCTCGTCGTCCGTGATCAGCACCGCATCCCTCAGGCCCATCCCTGAAAGCTCGCGCAGCACCGCTGTGACTACCGCGCAGCCCAAACCTTTGCCGGAATGGGTCGGGTCCGCGGCCACCCAGTGCACCACCCCGGAGCCGGGAAACGCCGTGGGCTGAATCTGGGCCGAGGCCGTCGCCACGATGGCATCGGCCCAAGTCACTATGAATGTCTTGGGCACGTCGGCGTTGTGCAGCAATTCGCGTCGTACCTTTCCCGGCTCCCAATTCTCGCCGAACGCGGTCGTCAGCAGGCGCGCCAAAGGCTCGGCGGCGTCTGGGCCCGCTTCCCCGAGTGCGTAACCAGGGGGCAACTCGACGCGCGGCAGCCCGAGCAGGTTCGGCCTCCTCATTCGAAGCTTAGGATCCAAGCGGGGCTCCACAGAGGAAGATACGCACGTTATAGAGCAAGTCGAGGAATTCATACCTGACGGGCCACTGTTCGCGGCCCTTCTAGCTCGGCGTGACACCAAAGGCGTGAAGAAGCTACACTTATGGCGAAGGCTCGAGGGGTGCCGTGCCCAAGTGGCCTAAGGGGACGGTCTGCAAAACCGTTATTCGCCGGTTCGAATCCGGCCGGCACCTCCAATCGTCTCTAAGCATCATGGCCCCGCGCCGACAATTGGCCGAGCGTCCGGTTACCGCGCTCGGAGTGATCGCGCCGCCGCCGATAAACATTCAATCCCCGGCGTTCGAAGGCTCGTTGGCGATGCTTTTCCAATGCGTCCGCGATCAGCGCATCGATCTGCTCGGCGTGCCGCTGTATCCCGTCTGCGAGGCGTACTTCGAGTACCTCCTGCTTTCGGAGTCGCCGAACCTCGATGAGGCCGCGGCCGCGCTCACAGCACTGGCTTATCTGCTCGAGCGCAAAGCATGGCTGCTGCTGCCGAGCCCGGAGCCTGAGCCTGAATCCGCTGAGCCGATGCAGCTTCCAGAGTCGTCTATCACCGACTACGACCTGGCGATCGGAGCGCTTCTCGCTTGGCACGCAGAACGCAGCTTGATGTTCTTCCGGTCACCAGGCTCGGGCCCGAGCCCGTATGAGTTTCCGTACGAGCTGGAGTCCGTCAGCTCACAAGACTTGGCGCTGGCGTTCGAGCGACTGCTCAGGCGTGCCGACAGCGCGATCTTCGAGCCTCCGACGAGGGCTCGTCGATCCCTGTCCGAGCAGATCGGTATCGTTCTCCGAGCGATCGATGGTACGTGGCGAACACTCGGCGAGCTCGTCACGGGCCGATTTTCCCGAGCAGATGCGGTCTACTGGTTCCTGGCGCTTCTCGAGCTGATCCGCGTTGGCCAGGTCAGCGCCAAGCTCGATGGCGATTTGGTCCTCTTCTGCAGGGCCTGATTCAAGATGATCTCTTCCGTCGACCGCATTTTCGCGCTGCTGTTCGTGGCCGACTCTCCCGCTTCGACGGAAGCTTTGGGAGCATCGATCGGATTGACGGAAGGGCAGACGACGGAAGCGATCGACTTGCTTCGCGACAGATTGGATCGCGAGGGGCCGTTGCAGCTCGTGGAGCTTGCAGGGGGGTATCAGCTTGCGACCAAGGAGGAGCTGTCCGAGTGCGTCTCGGCGTTTCTCAAGCCCCAGCGCCAAAGGCTCAGCAAGAGTCTAATGGAAGTGCTCGCCATCGTCGCCTATCGTCAGCCAATTACAAGCTCCGAGATCGAGGCGATCCGAGGGGTGCAGAGCGACTACGGCATCCGCATTTTGCAGGAGAGGCGGCTCATCCGTGAAGTGGGGCGGAAGCATGCGCCGGGAAGGCCAAGCCTGTTCGGCACTACGCAGCAGTTTCTACACCAATTCAAGCTCAAGGACCTGGACGGCCTGCCGAAGCTGGATGCGGGTTTGGCCGTAAGCCTGCCGGCGGTCCCGGAGTCGTGAAGTCGCTGTTCGAAACCGACAGGCTGCGCGTCGTGCCGCTCACGCCGGAGTCGATCGAGGCGGCGGCAGGCGACCGCAAGCTGCTCGGCGAGCTGTTGGGTGCTGAAGTATCGATGGATTGGCCGGAAGCAGAGATGCGCGAATTCCTTCCACTTCTTGCCGAACAGCTTCGTGCGAATCCGGCGAAGATCCAGTGGGGTGGCGTAATGATCTCGAAGCTCGAGCCCAAGCTCGTTGGAGACGTCGGGTTCCATGGCGGGGGGAGCTTCGGACCCTTGAGCCTGGGCGCAGATTGCGAGGTTGGCTACTCGGTGCTCCAGCCGTTTCGTAATCGCGGGTACGCGACCGAAGGGCTTCGCGGACTGCTGATGTGGGGTTTCACCCGCCTGAAGCTCGGACGCGTCGTGGGCAGATGCGAGGTTTCCAACGTCGCCTCTCAGCGGGTGCTGGAGCGAAGCGGCATGCGTTTCCTAGGCGTCGAACCCCACCCGTCGTATGGAGAGCTGGTCGTCTACGAGATCTCCGGCTACGACTACCGGTTGCGTTCCGTGGAGCAATAGTCGAAGGTTTGAGGCAGGCGACATGCCCTTGCGCCGGTAGAATCGTCATTGATCTAGGACGAACGATGAGGAGACACGCTCGGCATCTGATCGTGCTGGCGGCATTTGCGCCGGCCCTGGCATGCGCACAGCTTGACGTTAGCGCCGCCAGCGCCATCATCATCGACGCTGGAAGCGGCAAAGTCCTCTGGTCGAAAGACGCCGAAACATCTCGGTATCCCGCGAGCACCACGAAGATCATGACCGGCATGCTGCTGGTCGAGCGGTGCACCCCGAACGAAACGATCGTGGCGCCCCCGGAGATCGAGACGGTCAAGGAATCGAGCATGCACCTGAAGCCCGGGGAGCGGATCTCGGCCCACGACATGCTCTACGCGATGATGCTTCGAAGCGCGAATGACGGCGCCTATGCGGTCGCAAAGCACATCAGCGGCAGCATTCCGGCGTTTTCGAAGCTGATGAACGATCGGGCGGCGGCGATAGGTTGCACCAACACGCATTTCGACAACCCGAACGGGCTGAACGACAAGAACCACTGGACATGCGCGCACGACCTGGCGCGGATCGCTCGCGAGGCGATGCGGCTGGAGCCGTTCGAAGAGGTCGTCCGCACCCAGAAGTACCAAGTCCATCGAAGCATCAATCAGAAGGACACCCATATGGTCACCCGAAACAAGTGGCTGGCCAAGGATCCGACTGCAGACGGCATCAAGACCGGCTACACGGTGCCCGCGGGCCATTGCTATGTGGGGAGCGCCACGCGCGACGGCTTTCGTGTGATCACGGTGGTGATGAAGAGCGACCATTGGCAGCTCGACCACCAGAAGATGCTCGACTTCGCTTTTCAAAATTATCGCAAAGGCTTGGAGTTCGATCCAGGACAGAGCGTCGGTACGGTGCAGGTGAGCGGGGGTGCGAGCGCCGGGGTGGAGGTCGCTCCCGCTTCGCCGATTTACAGCCTCGTCCGGCGCAACGAAACCGGTGAGGCCACAACCCAGATCGTTCCCGATCCCGTTACCGCGCCGATCGCCAAAGGGCAGAAGGTTGGCGAGCTGATCCTGCGGGACGCGGACGGATTCGAGCAGAGCGTCCCGCTCGTCGCCCAGAGCGATGTGGCGCTGGCTCCGCTCAGCGCGATGATGAAGTCCGGATCGAAGCCGACTTCGATTTTCTTTGGTGGAGCGCTCTGCGTGGGCGCGTATCTCGTGCGGGGCAAGGCCCGCCGTCGCATGAAGTTATATGCCAAGAGAGCCCCGCGTCCACGAGCCTGACGACAGCGTCGATCTGGAGCGCCTGCATGTGCGGATCGCTCGCTCCGGGCTGTGCTCGCGTCGGGCGGCGGAGCACCTCATCGAGCAGGGACGCGTCGAGCTGAACGGGGAGATCGTCACACAGCAGGGCGTGAAAGTGGGTCCCGGGGATGAGGTGCGGGTCGACGGCCAGCCGATTCAAGCCGCCAAGATCTACACGGTGGTTCTGAACAAGCCGGTCGGCGTGGTGACCACGATGTCCGACCCCCAGGGCAGACCGACCATCGTCAAGCACCTGCCGAACCTGGGCGTGCAGCTTAAGCCGGTGGGACGCCTGGACAAGGACACTGAGGGACTGCTGATTTGCACGAACGACGGAGTGCTGGCTCTGCGGCTCGCCCACCCGCGCTACGGCGTGGAAAAGGAGTACGAGGCGGTCGTGATCGGAATCCCGAACGACAAAGCGCTGGAAAAGCTGCGAAAAGGGTTGTTCATCGACGGGAGGCGAACGGCCCCTGCGCGGGTCGAGGTGATCCATGCCGAGCCGAAGACGAACACGACCGGTTTGCGGATAACGATTCACGAGGGGCGCAATCGGCAGGTGCGGCTCATGTGCGATGCGGTCGGGCTGCCGGTGAAGACGCTCAAGCGCGTCCGCATCGGGCCGCTGCGGTCCAAGGGGATGCGCCCTGGGGAGGCGCGGCTTCTCGGCAAGCAGGAAGTCGACCAGCTTCGCACGATCGTCGGCCTGGAAACCACCGAATCGGCTTCCCCCGCCCGCCCCCGAAAACCCCGCGCCAAGAGCAACTCGAAGAGTCGTGGCGGAGGCGAGTTATACACAGGCGGAGGAGGGAAAAGCGGTGGAAAACAAACTCACAAAAAGCTTTGAATTTGCTTGCCGCCTGCGTATGATGAACATGTAGATTGCGGTGGTGGCAAGGACCACCGGGAGATGCGAAAGCAGCGATCCGGAGCCGATCTCTCCGGACAAGATGCGAAAGGCACGCAGAATTTTGAACGCCGGATCCGAAAGGAGTTCGGGCAAATCGTTTAAGGTGATGAACGTGCCGACCGACCGCGACCTTGCAGGATTTCTTGGACCAGAGTCCCGCAAGCGTAGCGCCGAAGAGCCAAGTGTGTCTTCGGTTGCACCGGACGGTTTGAGCCGTTGGGAAATCGAAGTCGCGTGAAAGCGCAGACGTCGAAAGTGATTCGTGAGCCGCAAGGCGAGCGAATCACGCCAGCGGCTTAAAGCCGAAGTGAGGATGGCGCTACGGCCGCAAGGCCAAAGAGACGCCCTTACTGAAGCAGTTTGCTGCGAAGGCGCTCCGCGAGGAGTTGCCGCCGGCGAACAACGAGGGCGCGCCGCGAGGCCGGGGGAACCCGATCTTCGTGGCGCGTTTTCATTGGGACCCAGGAAGGCTCGCTCGCATGTTGTCGTCTAACGACTACAATGCTTGTGATGCGGATTCCTGTGGAGGCGGTTCTTCTTGCCGCTTTGACGGTGGCCTGTGCCCAAGCGCCGACGAAGAGCGCGCCTCCTAAGCCTGTCGAGTCCACGCTGGCCGTGGGCACCCCGGTACACCTGATCCTGCTGAAGCAACTCGAATCAGGCGTGGACGACGTAGGCACGTCTTTCCCGATGATGGTCTCGCAAGACATCACCGATTCTTCTGGCAACGTGCTCGTACCCAAGGGAACCTCTGTCGAGGGTCGAGTCACGTGGTCGCGCAGGGAAGGCACCCTCGGCTCGCTGACTCAGAGCCCAGCGCGCCTCGACTACCAACTCGGCCCGCTGAAAGCCGTGGACGGGCAAACAGTTGGCTTGTGCTCGAACGTCAAAGGCGAGACGACCTTCAGGTTCGACCGCTCGAACACGGGCAGAATCGCTGAGTCGGGCAAGCTCGAGCAGATCATGAGCGAGCCGGGCGGCAAGGAAGCCCTGCAGCAGGTAGTCGACCTGTTCTCGTCGAACGCACCAAGCGCACTGACGCCCGATGGCCAAGAGCGGCTGAAAAAGGCGATCGAAGAGCTCGGACTTAACGACGCGAACAATTGTGTGCAGAAGAATCAATTGAACAGTGTGCCTACCCTTATGGCCGAGCTGCGAAACGGCGCTTCGGTGGCTGCACTTGCGAGCGGTGGAGCGGCCACCGCAGTGGGCGCGGTAACCGAGCTCGCTGACGTGTGCGGCCAAGTGCAGTCGCGCCTCGGGGGCATGTTGCACGGCAGAAACATCTTGGCCTTCGTGGGCACGCCCGTGGACGCCTGCACCGCCACGTCGATCACGATCAAGCTTCCGCCGAAGTGACTTGATTTATCCCTGCGGTCAGAGCTGCGGGTAAGCGGGGAATACCCCTATCCTGCGGTTGCAGTAGCGCAGAAGCACGACTATCGTGGTGACGTGTTTGCGAGATTCTCGGCTCGGTTGGCCGTTTCAAGGTCTTGCTTTGTATGGCGATCTGCGCGTTGACAGCGCTCGCGTTGGTACAGGAAAGTTCGCCTCCTCCTGTTGGTCTCCTGGGCAGCTTACAGAGTGCCATAGTCAAGCTCTCCTGGGCCGGCGTGACTCGAGCTACGGATTTTCTGCTCGCACGGGAACGGCTTGAATATCACCTGGGATTCGGTGGCTGACCCTATCGGCCGGGTCGTAAGCACTCGGGAATTCGGTGTCGGCAGCACGACCCGGCGGGACCTATGGGGTTCGTCAAGCAGGCGCCACACCCGCTGGGTGAAACAGTGAACTATACATACATGGCGCTGGACATACATGGCGCTGGGCGACTTGGCCAGCGTCAACCGGGCAAGCGGGTCTTATCCGGGTTCTTTATGTATGTTTGGGGCCCGAATGGTCGGCGAAGCTGCGGCCAAATGATCTCGATGCCGCGACTAGCCTGCAGCAAGCGGTTCGGAGGCCGGCTTTTGGCGTGCCTTTTCGAGCGCTACCCGCAGGACTTGGTCTGCATGCTTCACGAAATGCGCTTTCAGCTTGGCCCGAATCTCCTCCGGAACGTCTTCGAGATAATCCTTCTCGTTGAGTTCGGGCAGGATCAACGTTTCGACGCCCGCGCGGTAGGCAGCGAGGACCTTCTCCTTGATGCCGCCGACGGGCAGCACCTGGCCGCCCAGCGTGATTTCTCCTGTCATAGCCAAGCGCCGTTTGACCCGGCGGCCCGTGAGCAGCGAGGCGAGTGCCGTGAGCATCGTAACTCCGGCCGAGGGGCCGTCTTTGGGCACCGCGCCCGCGGGCACGTGCACGTGCAGTTCCGTGGTCTCGAAAAATTTCGGGTCGATTTTGAGCTGCGCGGCATGGCTGCGAATGAAGCTAAGTGCGGCGGTGACCGACTCCTTCATCACGTCTCCAAGCTGCCCGGTAACGATGAGCCCCTTTTGGCCGGGCATGCGTGCTGTCTCGATAAACAGCACGTCGCCGCCCACAGGCGTCCATGCGAGCCCCACGGCCGTTCCCGGGGGCAGATCGCGCTCGCTCACCTCGTCCGATATGAACCTTGGCGCACCAAGCGCGCTCTCGATGAACTTGTTGTTTACGACGACTCTGTCCGTGCGCCCTTCAGCGAACATTCGAGTGGCACGGCGCACGACCGCCCCGATCTCGCGCTCGAGGTTGCGAACCCCGGCTTCGCGAGTGTAGTGCCGGATCAGCCGAATGATCGCCTCGTTGCGGAATCTGATCTGCTTTTTGGTAAGGCCGTGCTCTTCGATTTGTTTGGGGATCAGGTGCCGAATGGCGATTTGATCTTTCTCCTCTTCGGTGTACCCACCCAGTTCGATGACCTCCATCCGGTCGCGCAGCGGCGCGGGAATGGTGTCGAGTCGATTGGCCGTGGTGATGAAGAACACGTTCGACAGATCGAATGGAACGTCTAGGTAGTGGTCTCTAAAGGAGCTGTTTTGCTCGGGATCGAGCACTTCAAGCAGGGCGGAAGAGGGATCGCCGCGAAAATCCTGGCCCAGCTTGTCGATCTCATCGAGCACGAGCACCGGGTTGTTCGAGTCGACACGGCGGATGCTCTGAATGATCTGGCCCGGCATCGCGCCGATATACGTTCTCCGATGGCCCCGAATCTCGGCCTCGTCGCGCATGCCGCCGAGTGAAAGCCGGCCGTATTTGCGATTCATCGCATCCGCGATCGAGTGCCCCAGAGAAGTCTTGCCGACGCCGGGAGGTCCCACGAAGCACAGAATCGGCTGACGGATCTTGCCGGTCGTTTTCACTTTTCGCACGGCCAGAAACTCGATGATTCGATCTTTAATCTGCTCGAGCCCATAGTGCTCGTCGTCGAGCACCCGCTTGACATTGCGAAGGTCTAGGTTGTCGACGGTCGACTTGCTCCATGGCAAGGACACGATCCAGTCGATGTATGTGCGGGCGACCGTGTACTCGGGGGCGCCCGGATTCATCCGTCGCAGCCTTTCGAACTCCCGGTTGACTTCCTTCAGCGCCACTTCCGAGAGGCCGGCCTGGTCGATGCGGGCGCGCAGCTCTTCCAGCTCCTCGCCTCGCTCGTCGCTTTCGCCGAGTTCACGCTGGATCGCCTTGAGCTGTTCGCGCAGATAGTATTCCCGCTGGGTCTTCGTGAGCTCCGTGTTGACCTCGTTTTGGACCTTGGTCGTCAGCTCGAGGACACGTACCTCGCGGCTCAGCAGCTCGAGCAGCAGCTTCAGCCTCGCCACGACGTCCACCGTAGCAAGCACCTTCTGCTTGTCCTCGACATTCAGGTTCATATGCGCGGCCACGAGGTCCGCCATAACGTTGACCTCCTGAACTGCCTGGGTAAGGGTTCGGAGCTCATCCGGCAGTTGCGGCGACAGCCGTATCGCGCTGTCGAAAAGCGCGGCGACCGACCGCCGGAGCGCTTCCACCTCTTCTGCTTGCTCGGGCGAGGGGAGCTGCTCTTCGATCACCTCGATGCGGGCCCGTAGATATGGCTCCTCCTGTACTCGCTCGATGATCTTGAACCGCGCCACGCCTTGAACGATCAGCCTCACGGCATCGGGCATCTTGACCAGCGTTCGAATGATCACGGCGCATCCGTAGTCGAAGACGTCATCAAAGTGAGGAGTCTCTGTTGAAGGGTCGCGCTGGGCGATCACCCCGATGACTCGGTTGTTGCCGACGATGCTGTCGTCGATAAGCTGGACGCCAGACTCTCTCGCCACGCTCAGCGGCGCGATCAGCATTGGATACACAACGCTGTCTCTCAGCGGCAAAATGTTCAGAACCGCAGGGATGTCGGGCCGCGGTTCGTCCTGCTGGAGCTCGTCGAGCTTTGGCTCCGCGATCTCCTCGGACGGACTCTCGTCCTCCTGGATGGGCAATTTGACTTCTGCCATTAGGTGTTGGTCGTTCTCGACGATGCCTTTAAGACAGCGCTTTCTCTCTTGGGGATCACCACGAGCAGTAGTCCGTTGCGGAACTGGGCTCTGATTCCGTCTGCCCTGATAGGTATATCCGGAAGCACGACTTCTCGCTGGAACTCTCCGTAATAGATCTCGAGCTGATAGATTCCCGTGCGGCAGCCGTCGGTCGGGTCCTCCTCGATTCGTACGCCGCGGATCAATAGTGAATGGTGTTCCGGTAGGTAGAGAAGATGAATGTCCTCGGCTCGAACTCCCGCGATTTCCGCTTTAAGGAAGAACCGTTGCTCATCCTCGCATAAGTCGATACGCGGCTCCCAGAACTTCGCCCGGGCGACTTGGGGCCGCCCGACCGACAGCTCTTCGGTGAGGCGTTGCATCTCGGTCCCCACCTGCCAGAACCAATCCTTTATTTCACGGCGAGCCATATCGTGATTCTACGCGCATCAGCGCATGTGCAACCCGCAAGGCGCACGCTCGGTCCCAACTGAATTCGATAGCGCTTCCTTACAAGCATGGAGTACACGGCCTGATAGAATAGATTCGTCCGCCCGGTATTCATCCCGGTTCCTAGTTCATTGGCTGTCTGCATCGGCTCGGCGTTCCACCATCGGGCGGCGCTTCACCGGAGAGGTTAGAAAATCGATGAAATTGAAGACGATTCCGATTTGCATAGGATTGAGTTTGGCTATGCTCGGCTGCGGTGGCGGCGGCTCGACAGGGGGCGGGGGCGCCGACTTGGGGCTGTACATCACCGACGATCTCAATACCGGCTTCGACCATGTGTGGGTCAAGGTCGAGCATGTTTCGCTCACCGGCCAATTCGGCCAGGTGACCGTCTTCGACGATCCGGCCGGCGTGCCCGTGGACTTGCTTTCGCTCCATGACTCGGGCGGGCCGCTTTTCCTCTTCCTCACGGGCAGGGCCATTCCTACTCAAGTTTTCACGTCGGTGCAGGTGACGCTCGATAAAGACGTCGTGCTGTTTCCCACGGGCGCGACCACCGGCCAGAACGACGTATTCGATTCGTCCGGCCCAACCTCGAAGACCTTCGACATCCCGATAACCGGGCAGCGGTTCTCCCCCGGCAAGCAGGCGATGGTTTTGGATTTCGATCTTTCGCAATGGACCGTGGCAAACGGCATCGTAACCGTTCCACAGTCAGGTCTCACGAAGCGGGATGACCATCCTTCGCTCCACGACCTCCATCGGCACCATCGCGGCGAGTACCACGGCACGATTTCGACCCTGGCAGGCGTCGCGCCGGATCAGACATTCACGCTCAAGTTCGGGTCCGGACAGGTTTCGGTAGCCGTAGATTCAACGACGGTGATCATCGATGGAAACGGCGGGAACCCGGTCCTTTCGAACAATCAGCGCGTGGAGGTCGAGGGAGTCGTCGACCCGGCCACACAGGTGCTCCAAGCGTTTAAGGTGCGCATCGACGACGCGGACGAGGATCAGGAGCAGGACGTGCTTGGAACCGCCTCGAACGCCAACTCCGGCGCGGGGACGTTCGATGTATCGGTCGATCAGGCGAGAGGCTTCGTGCCCGACGAGGCGACCGCGCACGTAACCACCAGCTCGAACACGGTGTTCCTCAGTCACCACGGAATAGTGCTCTCGGCTACCGACTTCTTCGCGCTCCTGGGTTCGGAAACGCCGCAGAGTGTCGAGGTCGAAGGTCTGTACGACGCAGCTTCGAACACGATAGCCGCTCAGCGGATCCACATCGAAACCGAAGGAGACGACAACGACGGAGTAGAGATCCGGGGCGGGGTTTCGAGTTTCGACGCCTCAGCTCACACGCTCGCCATCGCGCCGACGGAGTGGGAAGGCTTCCTGTTCCAAGGGCTCGACCCCATTCAGGTCACGACACAGACGGGCACGCACTACCGCGTGGGAGACGCCGACTCCACGCAGGATACGTTCTTCGCGGCCCTCACCGCCGGCGCCACGGTCCGAGCCGAAGGCACGTTCGATTCCAGCGCGCGCACCCTCGCTGCGACGGATCTGAGAATCGACACCGGAGGCGGGGGGCACTAACCTGACGCACGCCCGAAGTCGTCCACAATAAGATGGCCGGCTCCGGGCGACCCATGATCCAACGCGTCCTCCTGCTCGATACCCACACCGTCAACCAGATCGCGGCAGGCGAGGTGGTGGAGCGCCCAGCCTCGGTGGTCAAGGAACTCGTCGAGAACGCCATCGACGCTCAGGCGACGCGAGTGGAGATCGAGCTCGAAGACAGCGGCCGGAGCCTGATCCGCGTTTCGGACGACGGGATCGGAATGAGCGAAGCGGACGCGCGCGCCGCGCTCCAGAGGCATGCGACTTCCAAGATCCGCGCCGCCGAGGACCTTCAGGCCGTGAGAACCTTGGGATTTCGTGGTGAGGCCCTGCCGTCGATCGCCTCGGTGTCGCGCCTGACGCTCGCCACTGCCACGGAGGACGGTCTGAGAACCTGCCTTTGCGTCGATGGCTCGGTAATCGACACCGGCCCGGGGACAGCGGGGCCAAAAGGCACCGAAATCCGTGTCGAAGATCTGTTCCACAACACCCCAGCGAGGCTCAAATTCCTCAAATCCGACACGACTGAGCTTGGTCAGGCGATGGAGCACGTGTCGAAGTACGCGATCGCATACCCGCACGTGGCATTTTCGATGCTGCACAACGGCCAGGCCGCACTTCGCACGTCCGGGTCCGGCGACTTGCTGAATGCGATATCGGACGTTTGGGGCAGGGACCTCGCTCGCTCTCTCGCGCGGGTGAATATGGAGCTCGGCGGGATCAGATTGTCCGGCTACGTGAGCCCGCCGCACATTACCAAGCCAACCCGGGCCTACCAGTTCGTCTATGTGAACGGTCGCCCGGTCCGGACGCGCACTCTGACGGCAGCTTTGGATCAAGCCTTTCGGGACATCACGCCCGAGAAGCGCTTTCCCCTGCTCGCGCTGATGATCGAGATCGACCCTTCGCGGGTCGACGTCAACGTTTCGCCGACGAAGAGCGAAGTGAAGTTCCAGCAAGAGGGACAGGCGTTCGACGCCATACGGTTGGCCATGAAGTCGGCTCTGATGGAGCACGGCATGATTCCTTCCGCTGCGGCGATCGCCACTGCGAACGAAGCCCTCGCCGCTGCTCGGCCGACCGTTCCCCAAGGCTCGTTCGGCTTGGAGGGTGCGCGGCCGTCCAGCTACGGCTGGACGGCGCCCGCCATGACCGAGGATCAGCCTCCGTGGGATCCGACGCCGACCGAGCTTCCCAGCGCAACGGGGAATCTTCCGTTTGCGGCATTGCTGGACGATCTCAGAATCATCGGCCAGGCGATGGAAACGTTCATCGTCGCAGAGACCGGGCATGGGCTTGTGCTCATCGACCAGCACGTGGCCCACGAGCGCATCCTCTACGAGTACCTGTGCGGCGTCAAGGGCAAGGTGGCCATCGAGACGCAGCCGCTGCTGGTGCCCCAGACGCTGCATCTGGACCGCCGTTCGGCCGTGCTGGTTCGTGAGAGGATCGACGAAGTGCGCGAAGTGGGATTCGACTTGGAGCCGTTCGGGGGCGAGAGCTACGTCGTGCGGGCCGTGCCGGCAGCGATCCGAGGAAAGGATCCGCTGAAGCTACTGCGCGACTTGGTGGACGAGCTTGTGGAATCGAGCGTCGTTCGCAAATTGGCGCCTACCCGCGAGCAAATTTGGATTATGAGCTCTTGCAAGATGGCGGTGAAAGCCGGCGACCGCCTGAGCATGGCCGAAATGGAACGGCTTGTTTCCGACCTGGCTCTTACCGAAAATCCGTACCTCTGCCCGCACGGCAGGCCGATCACCGTGACGCTATCGCGGGAAGGGTTGCTGCGACTGTTCAAGCGAACTTAAATGGGAAGGCACGCTTGCTTTCGCTCGAGAACGGAGACCCCCACCGGGGTCAGGCTTCAGCTCCTTGGCTCGTTTCGCTCTCCCTGAGCGCCACTTGGGCGTGCCCCTATTCCGATTGTATTACAGATTCAGGATTTCTCAATAATATTATTGATTTCCTATCGGCGATGGTCATGATTGCGGCATCTTGGCCCATATCGCTACCGCGATGGAAATAAGGTCCTCAAAACGTCTATCTTCTTGGCGACCGACGGCAGCACGCTATGATCATCTTGGGAATCGACCCTGGCCTCGAACGGATAGGTTACGGAGTCGTGTCGCGTGAGGGATCGAAGCTTTCGGCTATGAGCTACGGTCTTATTCAGACCCCCAAAATCGCCCTTCCGGACCGCGTGCGGATTGCCCACGAAGAGATTCTGAAGATCATCGAAGCCCACCAGCCGGATGCGATCGCGACCGAGCGGCTGCTGTTCACGGTGAACAAAACGAACGGTCTCGACGTAGCCAAGGCGCTGGGCGTCATCCTTCTCGCAACTAGTGAGAAGGGAATTCCATGGTGCGAATACTCGCCACCCGAGGTCAAGCAGAGCGTGGTCGGGTATGGCAGCGCCGACAAACGACAGATCCAGTTCATGGTGAGCAAGCTGCTCGGGTTGCAGACGGCCCCCAAGCCGGACGACGTGGCCGATGCCCTCGCAGTGGCGATTACGCACGCTTTCCGCAGCCGCATATCGCTTCGGGCATAAAAATGGCGGGGCTACCCTAGGGTTGCCCCGCTCATCATGTGGAGGATCGGGCAGCTAAGCTTTCTTGCTCGTTTGCTTGGGCGTCGGAATGTGGGCGGCCTTTGCGTACTTGGCCGGGTTCGCCTTGAAGGCGGCCGGGCAGCCACCGCAGCAGAAGAAATAGCGATTGCCTTTGTAGTCGGCATACATATGCTTGGCGGTTGCCTTCGCGATGTCGACCTTGTTATTGGTCATCACGGCGCACGCGATGGTCTTGACGGGCTTGTGACCGTTTGCGAAAGCAGCGCCGCAAACCAGGAGGCTTAGCATGAAGATAGAGGACTTTTTCATAAGAATGTCTTGACCTTGATGTTTCGGACCAATCGGGCCCGCCACATTATACGTCGTAACCAACCCCGCATCTAGTCGGTTCCCGTGGCACAATTGACCTCGCATGGCGATCCGTATCCTTCACACGAACGACATACACGGATCTCTGGGCCCGCGCCAGCTCGAACGGCTCGTCGAGCTCCGCGATCGGGTCGACCTGTACTTCGATACGGGGGATGTCATCCAAACGGGAAATCTTGGCATCCCATTCAAGCCGGACCCGGCCTGGGCCCTGTTGGAGGCGCTGCGTTGCACGGCGGGGGTGCTCGGCAATCGCGAAACGCACGTTCTGGATCGGGCGTTTATGGCGAAGCTGCAGGGTGCGGGGCACCCGCTTCTGTGCGCCAATCTGAGGAAACGGGACGGCTCGCGCCCACTCCCGTCGTCGATGGAGATCGAAGCGGGCGGCTATCGCGTCGGACTTATCGGCGTGATGGTGCCCATGGTCACCGAGCGCATGAAGACCAGCATCGCGAGCGCATTCCTGTGGGACGCGCCGATTCCTCGCGCCGCTGATCTCGCCCGCGAGCTGCGGCCCCGCGTCGACGCCCTGTTCGCGCTCACCCACATCGGCCACAGGCAGGACCTCGCGCTTGCCGCTGCAGTGCCGGAGCTGGACGCGATCTTTGGCGGACATTCCCATACCGTGCTTCCGGAGCCCGTCCGGGTAGGTCGAACCTCGGTCGTGCAAGGCGGCTCGCATGGGCGATTCGCGGGAGTCTATGAATGGACGCCCGAATCCGGACTCACCGGCTCGCTCGAACCCCTTCGCTAGGCGGGTGCTTCGATCATAGTGCCGATGCCGCCGTCGGTGAAGATTTCCACGAGCAGGGCATTGCTGGCCGCGCCGTCGATAAGGTGCACTCGCTCCACCCCGTTCCCGATTGCATGAATGGCGGCTTGGAGCTTGGGAATCATCCCTTGATCCGCTTTGCCCAGCCGCATCATCTCTGCTGCCTCGTCTGGAGTGAGCCTGGAGATGCGCGAGTCGAACTCGAGCTTGTCGCGAAGCACACCGGGCGTGTCGGTGAGCAGGATCAGCTTCGACGCGCCCAAAGCGACGGCGATAGCCGCGGCAGCGCTGTCGGCGTTCACGTTCAGCGGCTTATGGTCCGCATCGGTGGCCACCGAGCACACGACCGGCAGGTACCCGGCCTCAGTAGTCAGCCGTAGGATGCGGCCGTCCACCCCGATGACCTCACCGACCCTTCCAAGCGCGTCGGATACCTTCGTGGCCTTGATCAGATCTGCATCGCGGCCAGACAGCCCGACCGCGAGCCCTCCTGCTTTCTGCACTTCTGCGACGAGAGACTTGTTCGCGCGTCCGGCGAGCGCCATTTCGACGATCTCCATGGTGGCGTCGTCGGTGACACGCAGGCCGCCAACGGTTTTCTTGGGAATGCCGGCTCGCTCGAGCCAAGTGTCGATCTCCGGCCCCCCGCCATGGACGAGGATTACTCGGATGCCGACCATCTGCAGCAGGAGCACATTGCGGATGACGCCGCGCACCAGTTCAGGGACGCGCATGGCGCTGCCGCCGTATTTCACGACGAACGTCTGGCCTCGAAATTTTTGGATGTAGGGAAGCGCCTGATTGAGGACTTCCGCCTGCATCGTCGGGTCGGTCACCGACGAATGTTACCGGGCTGCCGCCTCCGGCAAGCAAAAGAGCCCCGGAGCGATATCGCCCCGGGGCTCTTTTCTCAAACGCTTGTCCTTACCAGCGCTTGCCGCCGCCGCGTCCGCCGCTCGAGCGTCCACCGCCGCCGCCGCCGCCGTAGCCGCCCGATCGGCCGCCACCGCCGCCACCGCCATAGCCGCCGCCACCGCCGCCGCTATAGCCGCCGCTGCGGCCTCCGCCGCCGCCACCACCGTAGCTGCCGCCGCCACCGCCGCCCGCACCCTTGGGCCGAGCCTCATTGACGGTGAGAGTTCGTCCGTCGAGCTGACTGCCATTCTTGTCTGCGATCGCAGACTCGAGCTGGTCGGCATCTACATCCACGAACGCGAATCCGCGTCCCTCGATGATGCGCACGTTCGATGCGCCGTACTGCGAAAAGGCTTGAAGCAATCCGTCCTCCGTGCTGGAGTAGGAAATGTTGCCTACATATAGGGTCTTATTTGCCAATCTGATCTCCTGATAGGGGATGTTCCCCGATTTGTCCGTGCTGCAGTCGACGTTCCCTTATCACAAAACCCGCTTGAGCGGGGGAGTCCAGAAGGTCAGACCAAGGCCGTAACGGTCTATTGTGACGTAAACTCCGCGCGTTTTGTTGCTTTTTTGAATACAAGGAGCACTGAGCGAGCCGAACGACCTTGATTCCACTGACACCTGTCGCCGCGGCTGGCCCCCGGCGAAGATCTTGCAGCCTCGGCTTCGACAATCCAGCGATGTTGCGGCAATCACCACAAGACATCCTATTGCCGAAAGGCGCTGATATGTCGTCCAATATAGTGAGGCTCAAAGCTGTGTTGCTCTCCCTTAGTCAGCAGCGAGCCTTCAGTTTCAGGGGCGCCCTCGGGCGCCCTTGTTTCTTGTCACCTCACGAACGACGCGGATTCCACATCTCCGCCCCAATCGAAGGTGGCTGCAACGGGTCCGCCCACAGAGTCGACGGTATACAGAACCTTCCGCGGTGAGACGCCCGAAGTGGGCCCGACGAACATCACCTGCCCGCCGTCTCTTCTCAGCGTGGGACGCTGCTGCGTGCCATTCACCGGCGCCGTCGTAAGCTGCGTCTCCTGCTTTGTCGTCGTGTCGTAGATCCAGATCCCTTCGATGCCGCTCCGCGTCCCGAAGAACGTGATTTTGGTTCCGACCCAATCGGGGTCTTGGGCGTCGCCTTGGACTCCGACGGCTGCCGCTGAGCCGGACCCGTCCGCGTTAGCTATGTAGAGCTTGTTCTGGTCCGATGGATTCGTGTAGGCGATCTTCGTGCCGTCGGGGCTCCACGTAGGCGTTGTCCCGGTAATGGGTAGGATCGCAAGGCCGCTTCCGTCGACGTTTATGGTCGCGATGTTCGCGGGCTTGGTCTGGTCGGTGTTCGCGGCGGCGAACACGACCTTGGTGCCGGACGCATCGATCGCGGGCGCAAACGCGTCGGCCGGCAGATTCGTAAGCTGCGCATTGCCCGTCCCGTCGAGCCTGATCTTGAAGATCTGCCAGGGGCTAACGCTCTTACTCACGTAGACCGCTACGCCGTTCGCAGCGGACGGATGATAGTCGTCTGCCGATGTAAGTGGGACTCGCGAGGTGCCATCGAGATTGGCGATGTAGAGATGGTTGTTCGTCGTAGACCCCACGTTCTCGAAGTTGCTTGAAACTACGATCTTGGGCTGATTATTCTCCGTGACGGAACTGCCGCCCCCTCCGCCTCCGCAAGCGGTCAGAAACACAGACAGCGCTACCGCCGCGCCTAGGGCGAGCCAAGTGCGCCGCTCGCGGGCCTGATGAAACAATTGGATCATTTTCCCTCTCCCATGAAACTCACGGATGTGATGCGTCGCGACCCAGATTTGTTCCCTTGTAGTACAAAGGAGTGACGGCTTTTTAGCGGGCATCGCGAACAGGAGGGTGTTCAGTCGAGTCCACAATGAAGGGGGCATGCGGATAACGTTGTTGTGCCAAAGCCCACCATATCCTGCCGTCGTTGTTTTTTCGCCAAATCGTGGCAACTTTCAACGCGGCATATAGTACAATCCCACATGGGTCGGCGAACTGTTAGCCGGCTAGAGGAGAGGTAAATGAAAGGACGTGTTTTTGGCGTTGCGGCTTTACTTTTGGGCTGCGCAGCGTTTGCCGGCGCGGCTGAGCTGACGTTGTCGGGGGCCTCCACAGGGGCTTTTGACGGCGGCTCCAGCTCATCGCTTTCCGGTCTAACTTACTTTGGATCGACGTTTGATGCGACCACCGAGAGCAATTTTTATGCTCTTGGAGGCGATCCTGTCGCGGGCGCGAATACCGACAATCTCGGCGCTTTCTCGCTCGACAATACGGCAAATAACTACGGCGGCCATACTTTCGATCTGACCGTTACCTTCTCGGCGCCTACGGGCATCGCGGGAGGCGGCACGGCGATATTCCATGCGGACCTGCTCGGTCATGTGTCGACCAACAATGCAGGCGGCGTCAACGTCGCCTTCACGACACTTACGAACGATCAAGCGTTCACTTTCACGAATCCCGCCGGAAGCGGATCGTTCACGCTCCACGTGAACGACGTCGCGATCCATCCCGGCCAGATCGCATCGATCACCGGGTACGGCACTGGTTCGTTCCAGCCCGTTCCCGAGCCTGCGTCTCTCGCGGTCGTGGGTATCGGCTTGGTTGGGCTTCTCGCCCGCCGCCGGAAGAAGGCCTAGAAAAAAGGGCTTCCACTTGACTCGATTCGGGCCGACGCATTCGCTTCGGCCCGTTTTGTTGCTGGTAGGAGGAACACCATAAAAAGGCACCTCCGAATGGTATATCTGCCGCAGGATGGCTGTGAGCCTGGCAAACTGGCTCGCTTGGTACCAAATGCTGGGTAGAAACGCGCCTGCAAATTACGTTGACAACCGTCTTCGGCACGCCGAGGCGGTAGAACGTGTAGGTGGAGTCTCGAATTAGCCTCCGGGCGAGCTTTAGTCCGGCCAGGACGCTCTCGACGATCGCCGTCTTCGCGGCCGTCGCAGCCGTGCAGGCTCAAACCTCAACTTCTCAGGCAGCTGTATTCGACCTCAAGCCCGGCAAGCTGTGGGTCCAGCCTTGCACAGACCGGCTATTTCACATCGTCTACTCCCCGACGGGCCGGCTTTCCTCCAGGAAGAGCCTCGTCGTAACCCGAGATTGGCCGACGGCGAAGTATGCGATTATCCGCAAAGGTGCCGACGTTACGGTCAAGACTGCAAAGGGAAGCGTTGGCGTGGACCTTGGCACCGGACGCCTGTCGTTCCGCGACGCGTTCGGCAAGCTGCTGCTGCGAGACCGGGGCAACGCGGGACGGACCTTTACTCCCGCGACCGTCGGGGGCGAACCGACTTCGCACGTCGAGCAGCGCTTCGAGCTTCCGGAAAACCAGGCGTTCTATGGGCTCGGCTGCCTGCAGGACGGCATCTTCGACTACACCGGGCATTCGGCGCACCTCGTGCAAGACAACACGGTAGACGTGAACCCGATGCTCGTGTCCACGGCGGGGTACGGAATCCTCTGGGATAACGCCTCCGCAACCGACGTTTCGCTCGGAGACCTATCGCAGGTGATCCCGCCCGGCCGTCTGTACACCCGGCGCAAAGTGCCGGGCGGTCTTTCAGGGTTTTACTTCGACGACAAAGAGCTTAAGCACGTCTTGCAGGGCCGTATCGACCCGACTATCGATTTCGACTGGAAACAGGGACCCGCTGAGGGGATTCCGCACGACAACTTCTCGGTGCAATGGGACGGGCTGGTGAAGACCGGCGACGCAGGCGAATACACATTTACCGCCAAGACCGATGATGGCGTCCGCCTGTTCGTGAACGAAAAGAAGATTATCGACGACTGGCGCGTCAAGCCGCTGTCGCCTTCAACGGGGCGGATAACATTGCCGGCGAACACGCTCGTGCCCATCCGGATGGAGTACTTCCAGAACCAAGGGGAGGCCATCGCTCGGCTCGAATGGACTCCGCCCGGCAAGGGAACCGATTTCACATGGAGGTCGGACACGGCAGACCAAATCGACTATTACGTGATTCTGGGTCCGGAGCTGGACGACGTCATCTCGGGGTATCGCCAGGCAACCGGCCAGGCGCCGATGTTCGGGAAATGGGCGTTCGGATACTGGCAGTGCAAGGAGCGCTACAAGAGCTCTCAGGAGCTCGTCGACGTGGCGCAGGAGTTTCGGAAGCAGCAGTTTCCGATCGATAACATCGTCCAGGACTGGTTCTATTGGGATCCATATCCCTGGGGGTCGCACCGATTCGACCCGAAGCGCTATCCCGATCCGGCAGGGCTGATCAGAACGCTCCACGACGATTTCCACCTGCACTTCATGATTTCGGTATGGGCGAAGTTCGCGCCCGGGTCGGACAATTACGACGAGCTGGATAAGAAGGGGCTCTTGTACGCCGATTACCACGATTGGGGCGGAAACAATCGCTACTACGATGCCTTCAGCCCCCTAGGACGCGAGATCTATTGGCGTCAGATGCGCGACAAGCTGTTCCGCCTGGGCGTCGATGCGTGGTGGCTCGACGCAACCGAGCCAGAAGTGCCTATGAACGCCTTCCGCGAGCAGAAGACGGCGCTCGGGCCCGCAGGAAGGGAACTCAACGCGTACTCCCTGATGACGACTGAGGCCGTCTACAAGGGGCAGCGCAAGGAGACGAACGACAAGCGTGTGTTCATACTGACGCGCTCGGTCTTCGCGGGCCAGCAGCGCAATGCCGCCGCGACTTGGTCGGGAGATATCCAAGGCACTTGGGACGTTTTGAAGCGGCAAGTGAGCGGGGGCCTCAACTTCTGCATGGCGGGAGTGCCGTACTGGTGCACCGACATCGGAGGGTTCTTCGGTGGCTCGCCGAGCGACCCGGCATATCGAGAGCTTTTCACGCGCTGGTTCGAGTGGGGCTCCTTCTGCCCGATCTTTCGCGTGCACGGCACGGGTGAGCCCAAGGAGCCTTGGCGCTTCGGGCCCGACACGCAGGCGATTCTCGCAAAGTACGACCGGCTGCGCTACCGTCTGCTGCCTTACACCTATTCGCTCGCCTGGCGCGTGACCAACGATGGCTTCACGATGATGCGAGGGCTACCGATGGACTTTCGGACCGATAAGCGCACATGGAGTATCGGCGACCAGCTCATGTTCGGGTCATCGCTTATGGTGAGCCCGGTGCTCGAGCCCGGCGCGACATCTCGATCGGTTTATCTGCCGACGAGCCCCGGGTGGTTCGACTTTTGGACTGGCGAGCGTCTGCGCGGGGGACAAGACGTAGTCGCCCCGGCTCCGATCGGCACGTTGCCGATCTATGTGCGGGCCGGCTCGATCGTTCCCTTCGGCCCCCCGCTGCAGTACTCGTCCGAGAAGCCGGCCGATCCGATCGAGCTGCGCATTTATCCCGGTTCGAACGCGTCGTTCAAGCTTTACGACGATCAAGGCGACGGGTATGGATACGAACAGGGCCAACGGTCTGTGATCCCCATGCGGTGGAACGAGGCGACGCACACGTTGGTCCTTGGCGACTGCCAAGGCACATATCCCGGCATGCAGGCCACGCGCACTTTCCATGTCGTGCTAGTCGGCCAAGGACACGGCGCGGGTATCGAGGAGGAGCCGAAATCGGACCGCGTGGTGCGGTACGAGGGCTCGCGCATGCAGGTGCGGATTCTCTAGCCGAAGTGTGGCCGATCTCGCCTAGCTAGCTTCGCGGATTTCGTCCTCGGTCATCAGAATCGGGTGGTGGCCCTCCTCGATGATGCCTTTGGGGACGATGACTCGCTTGATGTCTGCCGCGCTGGGCACTTCGTACATCACGTCGAGCATGACCTGTTCGATAATCGCCCTCAGCGCTCTTGCGCCGGTCTTCCGCTTCAGGGCTTCCTGAGCGACTTCGCGAAGCGCCGGTGGCTCGACGATAAGTTCCACGCCATCCAGTTCGAAGAAGCGCGAGTACTGCTTAAGGATCGCGTTGCGCGGCTCGGTGAGGATTCGCACGAGTGCGTCCTCGTCGAGCGGATCAAGCGATGCGATGACGGGCAGCCGTCCTATGAACTCGGGAATCAAGCCGAATTTCAGTAGGTCTTCCGGCATGACCTTGTGGATCACGCTCTTCTTGCGGTCTTCCTGCGACTCCGGGTTGGAGCGGAAGCCCATGACGTTCTCCTTCATGCGCCTGCGGATCATATCTTCTATGCCTTCGAAGGCTCCGGCGCACACGAACAGGATGTTCGTCGTGTCGATTTGCAGATATTCCTGCTGTGGGTGCTTGCGTCCGCCGCTCGGCGGGACGTTCGCGACGGTCCCTTCCAAAATTTTGAGAAGCGCCTGCTGCACCCCTTCGCCGCTCACATCGCGGGTGATCGAGGGGTTATCGCTCTTGCGGGCGATCTTGTCGATCTCGTCGACATAAATGATGCCGCGCTCACAGAGTGCCTTGGGGTTCCGCTGGTCGAGTCCTTCCGCCGCCTGGTACAGCTTCAGCAGAATGTTCTCGACATCCTCGCCCACGTAGCCGGCCTCGGTCAGCGCAGTCGCGTCGGCGATAGCGAACGGCACGTTCAGCATCCGGGCCAAAGTCTGCGCAAGCAGCGTTTTTCCGGAGCCAGTTGGGCCGACCATGAGGATGTTCGACTTCTGAAGCTCGACCCCCTCACTGGTGGATTCGCCGATCCGCTTGTAGTGGTTATAAACCGCGACCGACAGCGAGCGCTTGGCTTGGTGCTGCCCGACTACGTACTGGTCGAGGAAATCGACGATCTCCTTCGGCTTGGGCACGCGCCCCGAAGCGGTTGCGGAAAATCCTTGCGCAGGCTGGGGCCGTACGACGGCGGCAGTCGGTGGCGGCGTCGGGCTCGGCTTCTCGCCGTCGTTGTGCAAGATGTCGTTGCACAGGTCGATGCAGTCGCAGCAGACCGCGCCGTGCAATCCCACGATGAGCTTCTTAACCTGCTCCTTCGTCTTTCCGCATAAACAGCACTGGTCTCGCCGCTCCATCGTCTTGCCCGCCATACCTAAATCGATCTCTTACCTGACGCCGCTTTCGAGAACCTTGTCGACGATGCCGTATTGTACGGCTTCCTCGCCTGACATGAAATAGTCCCGGTCGCAATCCTTGCGGACTTTTTCCATGTCCTTACCGCTATGACGAGCCAGGATCTCCATTAGCATGTCCATGTAGCGGTTGATCTCAGCAGCCTGAACATTAATATCGGCTGTAGTTCCCTGGAATCCAGCGGAAACTTGATGAATCATCACTCTGGCGTGTTTGAGGCAATACCTCTTGTCTTTCGCTCCGCCCGCGAGGAGAACCGCGCCCATAGAGGCGGCTTGGCCCACGCAGATCGTCGCCACATCTGGTTTGACGATTTGCATAGCGTCATAGATCGCAAGGCCCGAGCTCACCGAGCCGCCCGGCGAGTTAATGTAGAAGTCGATGTCCTTATCCGGGTCTTCCTTTTCGAGGAATAAGAGCTGCGCGACGATAAGATTCGCCACATAATCGTCCACAGGGGTCCCCAGAAACACGATGCGGTCCTTTAGGAGTCTGGACCAGATATCGTAGGTCCGTTCCCCCCGAGCGGTTTGTTCGACGACGTAAGGAATTCCCATTCTTGTAGAGCCTCTAGCAAGTTGTCGGCGGTTGCCGGCGACAATCTCTAGGTCGAGATTACTCTGTCGTTGCACCGTCCGCAGGACGAAGCGGCAAGCCTGTTGGCTGATTGCGATTTCTACGAGGCCGGGGCACGGAAGGTTCGAGCGTCCTCCGGGAGCCGCGGGCCGTCACGACGGGTCGGTCCCGGCTCCAGCAGATTGCGGCTGCGCTTCGCGAACCTCGGCCTGGGCTAGAAGAAACTCGCCCACCTTCTTCGAGATCGCCCGGAAGTTCAGCTCATCGAAAGCGTTGTTCGCTTTCAGCAAGTTGTACATCTCTTCGGGGCCTGTGCCATATTCGGCGGCCATCGCGTACAGTTCCTTGTTGAGCTCGTCGTTCGTCAGCGACATCTGCTCCTTGGCGAATACCTCGCGGATGAGGAGCGCGCGCTCGACGTGCATCTTGGATTTGTCTCGCCATGCTTGTACGAGCTGCTCCAGGGTCATGCCGTTTTCCTGGGCGTACGCTTCTAGCGACTTGCCCGCCTTGGCCTGCTCTTGGGCCACTTCGGACAGACGCCTCTCGGCGAGTGCTTCCCACATGTTCTCGCTGGCACATACGGAGCTGCGCTCCAGAAGCTTCTCCAGGAGTTGCTCGTGCAGCATTTCGGAGGTCATCTGGAGCTTGGCCTGGCCGATTGCCTCGCGCATTCGGTTCTTCAACTGGTCGACGCTCTCGGCGTTCAAAGACTTGGCAAAAGCATCGTCCAGCTCCGGCAGCTTGACCGCGTTCAGCGAGTTCATCGTGATCTGCACTTTGAGCTTTTTGCCGGCCCAGTCCTTCTCCTGAAAATCTTCCGGGAACTGGATCTGCTTGCTCTTGATCTCTTCGACGGCCATCCCTTTGAGGGCGGTATCGAGCGCCTTGAACGATTGGCCGCCGATGATCATGAAGTTGCGGCCCTCACCTGCCTCGCCGTCCGGACGGATGTTGACAACCGCCACGTCGCCATCTTCGAGACCGCGGCCGGTGACGGCCTCGCGCGTCTGCTGACGCTTTCTAATCTGTTCGAGCTGTTTGTCGACCTCGTCGTCCGTGACATCGAGCGGCGGCCTTTCGACCTCGAGCCCTTTGAGCTCGCCAAGCTCCACTTTCGGAGGCAGCGGCACCTTGGCCGTGTACTCGAGCTTGCCTTCGTCTTGGCTGAGCGCTGTTACCTCGACGGCCGGGCGGGTAGTCGGGTCGGGTTGAAGACTCTCTTTGTCGATCGCGCTCTTAAACGTATCGCGCACGATGTTTTCAGCCGCCTGCTCGTCGAGCTCGCTCTTCTGAACCACCTTTTCGATCATCGCCCGAGGCGCATGACCTGGCCGAAAGCCGGGAAGCTTCAGGGTTTTGGCGATCTGCTTGTACGCCTTGTCGTACCCTTGCTTGACTTCCGCGGGTTCGCAAACGACGACCAGCTTGACGGTGCAGGGGTTGAGTTCTTCCTTTGTAACTTGCATGACGGTGAAATGGCGACCCGAATCTAGAAGTTTACCTTTCGCGGCGCGATGCGACCGAGCGGGAGCTTAGCCGATCGATGCTGCGATGGCCGACCGGAGGTCCGGAAACTGGAAGCTAAAGCCGTGCGACAGCAGCGCTTCGGGCACCGCGCGAATGCTCTGCAGCGCTAGGTCCGGAGGGGGACCACCGAGCGCACCGAGCGCCCGAACGGCCCACGCAGGCGTAGGCGGCGACCACGGGCGGCCCAACTGCCGCCGAAGCTCGCTCATCAGCTCTCCGTTATGGACCGGCTCTGGCGCGGTCGCGTTTACCGGCCCCGCGAGCCCCTCATCCATGCAAAACTCGTAAGCCCTGACCAGGTCTTCGATATGGATCCAGGATATGAACTGCCGCCCGTCGCCCACGCTTCCGCCCGCGAACCACTTGACTACCTTGCGAAGGAGCATGAGAGCCGCGGCGTTCCGGCCGAAAACCACGGCGGTTCGCATCAGCACGAGCCGGGTTCCGGGTGGGTCCAGCTCCACGGCCGCCCCTTCCCACGCTTTGCACACTTGCGCGGGGAAGCCCATTCCGAATGGCGACGACTCCGTGTAGATCGCGTCTCGACCGTCGCCGTAGGCGTCGATTCCTGAAGCGTTTAGCCAAACCTCGGGAGGGCTCTCGCAGCGGGCGGCCGCCATGCCGATTGCTCGAGTGCTGTCGGTGCGAGAGTCCAGAATCTCTTGCTTGTTCCGATCGCTCCATTTCTGCGAAATCGGCTCGCCGCTGAGGTTCACAACGGCCTTGGCGCCCTCGAGCTCGGAGGCCCAATCTCCGAACGAGACGCCGTCCCAAATAGCCACGCGAGCACCGGGAACGCTGCGCTTTGAGCGCGACAATACGACGATTTCGGCTCGATCGCGAAGGCGCTCGAGCAGCGCGCGGCCTATGTATCCTGATCCGCCTGCAATGACGATCTTCATGGCTCAAGATATATAGATGCCGGGCTCGCCCTCGACCACACAGCCGATGCGCGGGAAGCTTCCCACGCTCCGCCTGCAGAGCATCGCGAGGCCGCCACTCGTCTGAGGATCGAGCGCGACCTGTCTAGTCACTTCCGACACACCCGGACCGCAGACGAAACGCTCGCCGACATTGCTCGCGTTGTCTTCGGCGGCTCCGGTGACCATGCCTGCCTCTACGAGCGCCTGAATGCCGTAGAACATGGGAAGCGCCGCGCCCTCGAGCTCGATGCGCACACCGCTAGCTACCGCGATATTGTAAAGGTGCCCCACCAGGCCGAATCCCGTGATGTCGGTTGCGCATCGGACCCCGGCTTCCAACGCGGCTTCGCACGCCGCCGAATTCAGGGTGCGCATCGAAGCGATAGCCTGCTCCAACACGTTCGCGGGACACTGGTCTGCCTTGGCCGCGGTCGTTACGATGCCCGTCCCAAGCCGCTTGCTGAGGTAGATGTTGTCGCCGGGCCGGGCGAGGTCGTTGGTGAACATCCGCTCCGGGTCGATGATCCCGGTCACCGCCAATCCGAATTTAGGCTCGGGGTCCTTTACCGTGTGGCCGCCCAATATGACGACGCCGGCTTCGGCAGCGGCTTCGCCCATTCCTTTCAAAATCGATGACCAAACTTCGGCGGGAGCACTATCGGGGTCGAAGCAGGCGACTCCGAGCGCGGTGATGGGCCGGCCGCCCATGGCGTAAACGTCGCTCAGCGAATTCGCTGCTGCGATTCGTCCGTAATCGATGGGGTCGTCTACGATCGGCGTGAAAAAGTCGATCGTCTGGACGATGGCCAAGCTGTCGGACAGCCGAAAGACTCCCGCATCGTCGGACGTTTCGATGCCTACGAGCAGGTCGGGATGGTTGGCTTTCGGTATGTGACGAAGAACCTCCGCCAACTGGGCTGGGCCCAGCTTAGATGCTCAACCGCCGCCGCAGACCATGTGCGTCAATCGCATTCGGCGAGGCTACCACCGTTAGCGGACCGGCCAGTGGGATAAGCTCGCATCCTGACGGAGGTAATCGAATGGAGAGAACAGCAAACGCCGTATGGCGCAAGGGGTTGAGGGACGGTTCGGGCAATTTCAGCACAAGCAGCGGTGTGCTGCGCGACATTTCCTACACATTCGCAACGCGATTCGAAAACGCTCCGGGCACCAATCCCGAGGAGCTGGTAGCGGCCGCCCACGCCGCATGTTTCAGCATGGCGCTGAGCGCCCAACTCGGCGAGCAGGGAATCACCCCGGACAGTGTTGAGACGACCTGCACGATCACTTTCGAGAACCTGACGCTCACGCGAAGCAAGCTGGATGTGGTGGTACATGCTCCCGGCGCCGATCAAACCAAATTCGAGTCGGCGGCAAGCAACGCGAAATCAGGATGCCCGATCTCCAAGGTGCTGAATTTGGACATCCAAATGAATGCGAGGCTGGAGCGCTAAGCCTTCTGCCCGTAGGTTGCGCCGGGTCCGTGCTTGCGCCGGTGGTGGCGCTTTAGCAGGGCGTCCGGTATGGGGCCGAGGCCCGAGCTTAGACGCATCGACTCGCTCGCCATGTGCGCGATAATCTCGAGCGCGAGCGCGTTCTCTAGCGCCTTTTCGACCGTCGGCCCCCATACGAACGGGCCATGGCAGGCAACCAACACGCCCGGAACATCGTCTGGATCGATCTGTCCCGATTCGAATCGCTCGACGATCACCTCTCCGGTGTTGAGAACGTAGTTTTCTTCGATCTCCTGCTCGGTGAGCTGCCTCGTGACCGGCACCGGGCCGAAGAAGTGATCGGCATGCGTGGTTCCCAGACATGGAATCTCGCGACATGCCTGCGCCCAGACGGTCGCATAGCGAGAGTGAGTGTGGACGATGCCGCCGATGGTAGGGAAGCTCCGGTAAAGCAGCAGGTGCGTGTCGGTGTCCGAGCTTGGCCGGATCGACGGATCGAGCGGTTCGCCGGTCACCAAATCGACCAGCGACATGTTCTCGGGTTGCAAGCGGGCGTATTCGATCCCGCTGGGCTTGATCGCCATGATGCCGGCTTCGCGATCGACGGCACTGGCATTGCCCCACGTGAGGGGCGCGAGCCCGAGCGCGCCTATTTGTCTGTTGGCCTCGCACACCGCCGATCTAAGACTCGAGTGTTCGCCGTTCATAGGGGTTCTGGGACGCCGCCCACGGACCATGTTATCCGGTTTGGCTCGCCCCGGGCGAACGGCGCCAACGGGTAAAAACATACGAGATGCCGGGCATAACCATCTTGAGTGGGCAGGCGCATCCGGAGCTCGCCGGCGAGATCTGCCGCCACCTCGAGGTGCCGCTGACGCCCACCACGTTCCGTCGGTTCAGCAACGACTGCCAATACGTGCAGATCGGCGACAACTGCCGCGAGAGTGACGTGTTCATCATCCAGCCGCTTTCGATTCCGGTGCAGGAACACTTGATGGAGCTGTTGCTGATGCTGGACGCCGCTCGAGGAGCCTCGGCCAGACGCATTACCGCCGTGCTCCCTTACTTCGCGTACGCCAGAAGCGACAAGAAGGACGCCCCACGCATTTCGATCGCCGCCCGGCTGGTAGCGGACCTTCTCGACACGTCCGGCGCGAACCGCGTTCTCACACTCGCGCTTCACTCGGAGCAGGTGCACGGCTTCTTTCCGATGCCTGTGGACCACCTGAACGCGATGAACGTTTTGGCGGGCCACTTCGTGCAAGGGGAGCTCAAGGATGCGATCGTGGTATGCCCGGATTTCGGCTACGCCAAGAACGCTTCGAAATTCGCGCGCATTCTAGGGCTCGATGTGGCAGCCGGCAACAAGCGCAGAATCTCAGATTCTGAAGTGATCATCGACACGATCGTCGGCGACGTGCGCGGCAAGGACTGCATCGTGGTGGACGACGAGATCGCTAACGGCGGCTCGATGCTGGAGCTTCTCGACAGGCTCCGAGACGCCGGAGCCCGCAGATTCCGGATTTCGTGCACGCATGGCGTGCTCGTTCGAGACGCGGTGTGTCGCCTGGCCGAGTCCGAAGACGTGGAGGAGATCGTCACCACGAACACGATCCCGATTGGGCCTGAGAAGATGCACCCGAAGCTGAAGGTTCTTTCGGTGGCGCCCCTTCTCGGCGATGCGATCCACCGGATCCATTTCGGGCTTTCGGTCAGCAGCCTGTTCCACTAGGCGAACTAGTGCGTTTCGGTAATGAAAAGCATCTTTTGCCTGTACGATTCGTCTGGGCGCGTGTGAATGCGAGCCACCTGCTCTTGGCTCAGCGGCTGAAGCTTCCGACCCGTGGAGAGAGCTCCGAGCCGCACTTGCGAGGACTTTTCCGACATCAGCATCGCACTCATCACTTCGGCGGTGGTTCGGCCCACCGCGATCAGCCCGTGATTCTGGAGCCAGATCGTCTTGGGCAGTTCGGCCTTGGCGTGATAATAGCTTTCGACGCTCTCCTGCACCGCGCGGGCAAGCGGCAGCCCAGGGTCGACGTAGGGCACGAAAGCGCTGGCCGCCCCGCAGCACACGATCTCGTCGGGAAACAGTCTTTGGTCGGCGAACTGGCCAGCTTCTTCAAGGCACATCAGGCTCAAAAACGCGATCGGATGCGCATGTCCCACGAACTCGACTCCAGGCAGCGAAAGCAGGTAAGCGTGCATGAAGCTCTCGACACTGGGAGCGAGCCCGGACGAACGGTCGCACACCGCGCTCTGGAGTACGCTGCGCACCTTGTCGTCGGGCAACGACTTGTGGGACATCCCGCGCAGAATGGGCTCGAACAGGCACTGGATGAACCCGGCTTCGCCGATGTCTCGAAGGCCCGCGCCGCTGGCCTTAACCCAGAACGTCCCGGCATCTTCGCGCGCGCTGGTGTTTCCCTCGGCGAGAATCGCCATATGAAGCTTTGGCTCGCCTAGCGCCCGGCCCAATTCTGCGACCTGCGACCTGATCGATGACACGATCTGGCATTATAGCTTCGAAGCCATGACCTTCGACCATTCGCTCTCCCGCAAAGACTTCGTCGTTTCCGCCGTGCTGGGGCTAGCCGGCGCGTCGCTTCCAGCTTCCGCGAGCGGACTTCTGCGACAAGAGCCAGAGATCGGGCTGGACGACTTGAAGGCGGTTGAGAAGATCGCGGGGATCAGCTTTACCGATGCAGAACGGAAAGAGGTTCTCTCCGCGGTGCGGGATGCCCGAGGCGGATACGAGAGCATCCGCGCGCTCCCGATCGAGTACCGAACCGAGCCCGCCACTGTGTTTACTCCGTTGGGCGGGGGATCGCTTCCGGACTCCAAAATGACCGCGCGCCCTGCGGCCAGCCCCGTGTCGGCCAAGGGGATGAACCCGGAAGATATGGCATTTCTCTCCGTGCGGGATTTGAGCCACCTCGTCCGCACTCGGCAAGTCTCGCCTGTCGAGCTCACGGAGCTGTACCTCGCCCGACTCAAGCAGTACGGCGACAAGCTTCTTTGCGTCGTCACGCTGACCGAGGACTTGGCGAGAGCACAGGCTCGGCAGGCTGAAAAGGAGATCTCCGAGGGCCATTATCGCGGGCCTCTGCACGGCATCCCGTTCGGCGCAAAGGACCTCTTTGCGGTGCGCGGCTACCCGACGACCTGGGGCGCAAATACGTTCGAGCACCAGAGCTTCGACTATGACGCGACAGTAATCGACAAGCTTTTCGAGGCCGGAGCGATCTTGGTGGCGAAGCTGAGCATGGGCGCCTTGGCCCTCGGCGACGTATGGTTTCGCGGGACGACCAAGAACCCATGGAACCCGAGTGAGGGATCGAGCGGATCGAGCGCGGGAAGCGCCGCCGCGACGGCCGCGGGTCTCGTCGGGTTCGCCATCGGGACCGAAACGTACGGCAGCATCACCAGCCCCTCGCATCGCTGCCGCGTGACCGGACTGCGGCCCACCTACGGCCGGGTCAGCAGGTACGGAGCCATGGCACTTGCGTACACCATGGACAAGGTGGGGCCGATCTGCCGGGAGGCGGAGGATTGCGCCCTGGTGCTCGCCGCGATGGCGGGAAGCGACCCGAACGACCCAAGTGCCGTCGACAGACCGTTCTCGTGGGAGCCCAGGCTCGATTTCCGCAAGCTGAAAATCGGCTTCTTCGTCAGCTCGGAGAATGACCTGCACAATCCGGCCAAGATGAACGCGGACCCGGCTGTAGGGATGCTTCAAAGCCTCGGAGCTACGGTGACGCCGGTGCGCATCCGCCCGATGCCGAACGGGATGGATCCTATTTTGACCGTGGAGTCGGGCTCGGCCTTCGATGCCTTCACCCGCACCGGCGAAGTGCGGAATCTGACGAACTCGCCTTGGCCCGAGTCGTTTCGCAGGGCGAGGTATGTGCCGGCGGTCGAATACCTCCAGGCGCAACGCGCGAGACACTTGTTCATGCAGGCCTTCGAAAACGATCTGGGCGACCTCGACGCGGTCATGGCTCCAGGAATCGGTGGGCAGCTTCTCGAAACGAATTACACCGGGCATCCGCAGCTTCTCATTCCGTTCGGTACCTCCGAGACGGGCGCCTCGTCGAGCCGCAGCCTGATCGGCCGCCTGTACCACGAAGATCGGCTGCTCGCCATCGGCAAAGCGCTGCAGCACAAGGCAGGATTCTTCCATCGGCGGCCAAATCTTGCGAAGCTCGGTTAAGAATCTGGCGCTCGCTGCGGCCGTGTGCGCGTGCGCGTGCGGTCCGCCGAACGACGGCAAAGTACACATTCGGTACATGGCCTGGGGCAGCCCGGAGCAACTTGCGCTCGAACAGCAGCTTTGTGCCCAGTTCAATCGAGAAAACCCCGACGTGAGCGTCAGTTTTCTCCGAGTTCCGGCGTCGGCCTACGCCAACAAGATGGTCGTGATGCTCGCGTCGCGCACGGCGCCGGACATCATGCGCGTGGATCACTATGGGTTTCCATCGCTCGTCCGCAAGGACTACTTCCTGCCGGTCGACGGCCTGGCGGCGAAAGACAAGGGTTACCACAAATCCGATTTCTTCCCGATGACGATTCAGGAAGGCGAATACGATTCGAAGTTCTATGGCCTGAACGTGATGTTCGGGGCCGAGATCGTTTACTACAACAAGACGCTGTTTCGGGCCGCGGGACTCGAGGACCCGCTCGTGCTGGCCAACCGCGGGCAGTGGACCTGGGAGCAGTTCCGCCAGGATGCGATAGCACTCTCGAAGACGCGGGATGGACGCCCGGTGCAGTTCGGCTGCGCAGTGCCTTCGTTCCCCATGAACGTTCCGGTGATTTGGGCCTTCGGCGGGCGGCTGCTCAGCGAGGATCACAAGAGATCGCTGGTCGATTCGGCGGGCTCGATACAAGCGTTCCAGTTTCTCTCCGACCTGAGGTGGAAGGATCACGCCGCCCCGACCCCCGCACAGGCTGCGAACAGCGCATTTAGCTTCGAGAGCGGAAAGCTCGGCATGACGCTCGACTGGATGGGGCTCTCACCGAGGCTGCGCACGGCCATCCACGATTTCGATTGGGATATCTGCCCGTTGCCGACCGGGCCGGCAGGCGGCCAAAGCATGGTGAAAGGGAACCAGCTTGTGATCTATAAGGAATCGGAACATCCGGAAGCGGCCTGGCGCTTCATGCGTTTTCTCACCAGCCCGCAAGTGGAGCTGCTGCTCTACGGCAAGCTGCGCCGAAATTTCCCCACCCGAATCGCGGTTGCGCATTCAAAGCAGTTTCTTGATGCGACCGCTCCCCCTTATCACACACGCGTTTTTCTGAATGCCGTCGAGCATGCCAGGCAGCTTCCCATCGACGAGCGATGGAGCGAATGGACGCAGGCGCTTACATCCGAACAGGACGTTCTGTATGCCGGCATCGATCGCGATGCGGGCGCCTGCATGAGGCGAGCTGCAGTCAAGATCGACAAGGTTCTGAACGAGGAGGAAGGGTTCTGAGCCGAGTACGTGGCCTGAGGCGGCAGAGCGCGGCTTGGGGCTTTGCGTTCGTGCTTCCGTGGCTCGTGGGCTTTATCGCTTTCACGGCTGGGCCCATGATCGCCTCGCTATACCTCTCGCTTACGAAGTACGACCTGCACGCGATGGAGTTCGTCGGCTTCGAGAATTACCGCAGGCTGATGGTCGACGACCCGCTATTCTGGAAGTCGCTAAGCAACACGCTGGTTTACGCGATCTTTTCGGTGCCGCTTGGGCTGATCGGTTCACTCGCCGTAGCCGTGCTCCTGAACCAGCGCGTGCGCGGGCAGCGCGTATTCCGCACCCTGTTCTATCTGCCTTCGATAGTGCCCGTGGTCGCTTCCGCGCTGCTTTGGCAATGGATCTTCAACGCAGACAACGGGCTGTTGAACATGGCACTGTCGGTGATCGGAGTGCCGCCTATCTCGTGGCTTCAAAACGAGCATTGGACGATGCCGGCCTTCGTGCTGATGTCGCTCTGGGGTATCGGCGGCGGACGCATGATCATCTTCCTTGCAGGGCTCCAGGGCATTCCCGAAACGTGCTACGAAGCGGCCCGGATCGACGGCGCGAGCACGTGGAGAAGCTTCCTGAAGATCACGTTGCCGCTGCTATCGCCGGTCATGTTCTTCAATCTGATTTTGGGTGTTATCGGGGCTTTCCAGGTGTTCACTTCGGCGTACGTGATGACCGGAGGCGGGCCAAACAACGCGAGCCTGTTTTACGCGCTGTATCTCTTCCGGAACGCCTTCGAGTACTTCAAGCTCGGCAAGGCATCGGCGATGGCCTGGGTGCTGTTCACCATTTTGGTCGTGCTCACGGCCGTACAGTTCGCGTCCTCACGCAAGTGGGTGTACTACGAGGCCCAACCGGCATGAGCCAAGCGCGGACCGCCCCAACGAAGAGCGCGCTGGTGTACCTCCTGCTTCTGGTCGGCAGCGCCATTTTCTCGATTCCGTTCCTTTGGACCCTCTCCACGGCGCTCAAAACGCACGCGAACGTGTTCTCGCAGCCTCCGCAGATTTGGCCCCATCCGATCGCCTGGGACAATTTCTCGAAGGCATGGACGGCCCTGCCATTCACATCGTTCGTGCTGAACACGATCATGCTGGCGGTCGTTTGCACCAGCGCGCAAGTGGTCACCGGCTCGCTCGTGGCGTACGGATTTGCGCGCTTTTCGTTCCGAGGGAGCAAGCTGCTATTCGGCGTTCTGCTGTCTACGATGATGCTGCCGGGCCAGGTGAGCATGATCCCGGTGTTCCTGATTTGGCGTGACCTGCGAGCGATCGACACCTATTGGCCGCTAATCGTGCCCGCCTTCTTTGGCGGCGGCGCGTTCAACATCTTCTTGCTCCGGCAGTTCTTCGTTTCTATCCCGCGTGAGCTGGACGAGGCGGCCATGATCGACGGCGCGGGCTACCCGCAGATTTGGTGGAGGGTGCTGATGCCGCTCTCCGGCCCCGCGCTGGCGACGGTCGCCGTGTTCTCGTTTATCGGGCATTGGGACGATTTCATGGGGCCGCTCATCTACTTGAACTCGCCGGAAAAGTACACCGTGGCAGTCGGCCTACGGATGTTTCAGGATTCGTATGGCACGGATTTGGAGCAGGTAATGGCCGCCTCGGTGATTCATATCCTTCCGGTGGTGGTGCTTTTCTTCTGCGCGCAGCGCTACTTCCTCCGAGGCATCAACCTGACCGGTATGGGAGGAAGGTAGTCGCCGTTCGTCGCCCTGGTTGCCGCGGCAGATGCTCGTTCCTGCCCCGCTGCGCAGCGGACACGATAACTTTCACTGCCGACAGAGACATGCAAGGGGCTGCATTTTTTACAGGCTTGTGGCAAAGTAGTCATTGCTTATGCTCCCCAGGCTCATGTTCCGGCTTAGCTGCCTAGTGGCAGCTTTGTTATGTATTGCGTTGCTTTGCGCCCAGCAGCGGCCGAGACAGCGACTCAGCAAACAGGAGCAGCGGTCGGAATTTCATGGCCACGCAGTGACCGGCACGAGCGTGCAAGCTCGGGACGACGGTTACCGACAGCGACTTCGCCTAGAAGGCGAGTCTCCGTTCGCGGCCGCTCCGTGGAAAAGCATCGGTCCGGAATCACAGAGCGGCAGGGTGATCGATATCGCCGCGCCTCTCGGCGACCCGCAGAGCGTGTACGTCGCTTTCGCGACCGGCGGCCTGTGGCGGACGACCGACGACGGAATCTCTTGGACTTCGCTCTTTGACGACCAGCCATCGTTCGGCATTGGCGCCATCGCGGTCAGCAAAGATGGCAAGACGATTTGGGTGGGCACCGGCGAGGCAAATTCGCAGCGCACCAGCTATGCCGGGGATGGCATCTACAAGAGCACCGACGGAGGCCACACCTGGACCAACGTGGGCCTGAAGGCGACGCAGCACATCGGTCGCATTCGCATCGACCCGAAAAACGAAAACATCGTGTGGGTTGCAGCGACGGGGCATTTGTACTCCGAGAACCCCGAGCGAGGGGTGTACAAGACCGAAGATGGCGGCAAGACTTGGAAGCAAGTTCTGAAGCGGGACGATTGGACCGGCGCAATCGACATCGTCCTCGACCAGAGCAATCCAAACATCGTTCTCGCTTCGATGTGGGACCGCGACAGGCGCGCTTGGGATTTCCAGGAAAGCGGCCCAGGCAGCGGCCTCTTCCGAACGACCGACGGAGGTCAGCACTGGACGGAAGTGCCCCAGGTGCCGTCCGGATACGAAGCCGGCCGAATCGGCTTGGCGGAGTGCCGATCCCGCCCCGGAACCATGTACGCATTCGTCGACAATGAGGGCGCCGACCCGGACTGGGCCGACGTGGACGAGCGGACGCCTTCCGGAAGGCTGACCCCGAAGCGCTTCGAGCTCCTGGACGAGCAGGCGTTCCTGGCTCTCGATCGCAAGGTGCTCGACCCGTTTCTCCGCCAGAATCTGCCTTCCGAGCTCACGCCAGACGAGGCGGTGAAGCAGGTGAAGGACAAGAAGCTGACCATGGCGGAGATCCGGGCGAAAATGGAGCAGCGCAATCCGAACATCTTCAAGGGGCCGGAGTCGGCGGCGCTCATCTTTCGAAGCGACGACTCGGGGAAAACTTGGCGCCGCACCAAGGTGGGAGATTTCGGGCCGTTCGGCGGCTACTACTGGGGCCGCACCGAGGTCGACCCAAGCAACCCGGACAACGTGTACGTCACCAGCGAGCTTCTCGTACGCTCGTCCGATGGCGGAACCTCGTGGAAAGCGACCGCGCAGAGAGCGCACGTCGACTTTCATGCGATTTGGTTCGACCCTCGTGACACGCGCAAGGTGTGGATCGGCTGCGACGGAGGCGTGTACCTCAGCTACGATTCCGGAGAAACCGTCCGGCACCTGAACAACCTTGCCGTGGGCCAAACCACGACGTTGGCGCTGGACAACGCGATTCCGTACAACGTGTACGTTGGCCTCCAGGACAACGGAACCATGGAGGGCCCAAGCACTTACACGCCTGGCCGCAGTTCGCTGGACCAATGGAAGGACATCGGCGGCGGAGACGGCAGCGCAGTCGCAGTGGACCCGCGCGACGGCAACGAGGTGGTCTATACGGCCGCTCAGTTCGGCTCGCACTCCGCGCGCAACACGCGCACCAACGAGCGATGGAGCGCCCGTGCGAACCCGCCCAAGGGCGACCCGCCCGCGCGATACAACTGGATTTCGCCGATCACGCTCTCGCCGAAGCTGCCGGACATCGTGTATCTTGGCGCGCAGCGCGTTTACCGCTCGTTCAACGAGGGTAGGAATTATGAGCCGATCTCGCCGGACATCACGAAGAACCTCCCGAACGGAAACGTCCCGTTCTCGACGATCAAGGACATCAGTGAGAGCCCTCTGCGCTTTGGTCTCATCTACGCAGGCTGCGACGACGGCAACGTGCAGATGACGCCGGACGGTGGCTTCCAATGGATCAGTATCCCGACTCCTGCTCCCAGCAAGTGGGTTTCGCGGGTCGTGGCATCTCGTTGGGCTGTCGGCACGGTCTACGTGGCCCAAAACGGCTACCGGGATGACGACTTCGCCCCGTACTTGTGGAAGTCGACGGACTTTGGGAAAACCTGGAGCTCGATAGCTTCGAATCTGCCTGCGGAGCCGATCAACGTGATCCGCGAGGACCCGACGAACAAAGACATCTTGTACGTGGGAACCGATATGGGAGTGTTCGTCTCGCTGGACGCGGGCGGATCGTGGATTGCTCTTAAGGGGACGCTGCCGCACAACCCGGTGCACGATCTTCAGATCCAGGAACGCGATAAAGAGCTTGTAGCGGCGACGCACGGGCGGAGCGCCTGGATATTGCCACTCAAGACGGTTTACGCGTACACGCCGGAGATTCGGGCCAAGGATTTGACGATGCTCGACGTGGACAGCGTGAAGCGAAACGCCAATTGGGGCTACGACCGGCGCGAGCGATGGGACACTACGCCGCCTGTCTCGCCAACGGTCACAGTGTCGTTCTTCACGCGAGAGCCTGGATCGGCGACCGTGAGGATCAAGGACAAGGACGGCAAAGTGGTCATCGAGAAGACGGTCCAAGCAGTCCGCGGCTTTAACGACATCGTGGTCGATTTGCAAACTTCGCCGGGCAAGCCGATCTCCGGGCCGCCTGCAAAGCCGACGGACCCTCTAAAGGACCCCTACGAGGCGGAGCGCCCACAGTACATCGCCGCCGGCTCGTATACGATCGAGCTGACGGTGGGCGGACATACGGTGACCCAGGCCTGGAAAGTAACGGAGTAGCATGGCGCGCGAGCGATTCCGGGCGCTGATCGTACAGGAAGGAGTCCCGGGCGCTCAGCTGCGCGAACTTGAAATGGCGGATTTGCCCGCCGGCGAAGTGCTGATCGAGGTCGCTTACTCCTCGATCAACTACAAGGACGCGCTGTCCATGACCGGCAAAGGGAAAATTGCCCGCCGCTTTCCGATGGCGCCAGGGATCGACATGTCCGGGACCGTGCTCGAGTCTTCCGATCCAACCGTTCACGTCGGCGATTCGGTGCTCGTCACGGGTTGCGGCCTTGGCGAAACGATTTGGGGCGGGTTCTCCGAACTGGCGAGAGTTCCCGCCGAATCGGTTGTTCCAATCCCCGAGGGCCTCGACGCCCAGAAAGCCATGGCGCTCGGCACGGCGGGATTCACCGCTATGCTCTGCCTCCAGGTTCTAGAGCACTATGGCGTCCGTCCCGGGAGCGGGGACGTCCTCGTCACAGGCGCGGGCGGCGGAGTGGGCAGCCTATCTGTCGCGCTGCTCGCCAGCTTGGGCTATCGCGTCACCGCCGCGACCGGCAAGCAAGCTCTTCACGAGCGCATGAAGGATCTGGGCGCGCAGAGCGTCGTGGATTCCAAGGAAATCGGGGGCCGGCCGAGGCCCCTGGAGTCCGCGCGTTGGGCTGGGGCCATCGATACGGTGGGCCAGCCCACTTTGCCGGCGATCTTGAGCGCCATGAACTATCGTGGGTGTGTGGCCGCGTGCGGGAACGCCGGCGGAATGGAGCTCCACACCACGGTTTTCCCGTTCATCTTGCGCTCGGTAGCCTTGGTTGGGGTTTCCAGCTCGCAATGCCCTCGAAACGAGCGACTTGATGCGTGGCAGCGGCTCGCGAGCGAGTTTCCTCTCGAAAAGCTGGCATCGATCGTGGATAGAGTGAGGCTCGAGGCCGTTCCGGCGGTTTGCGAACAGATGATCGCAGCGAGCACGTCTGGAAGAACCGTGGTCGATCTCACCGCCTGAGGCGGGCGAAAATCCACCAGGCGAGCGCAATCGCCAGGGCCCAAATCGCCACGACCACTAGTGCGCCTGCATAGCTGCTTGGCGCTCGTTCTCGGTCGCGAACTCTCGCTCGGGCGTCAGCCATGACGTCGGGGGGAATCATTCGCAGCAGCAGCCCGATCCCGAGCGGAATCAGAATCAGGTCGTCGAGCATTCCCAGCACCGGGATGAAGTCCGGGATCAGATCGATAGGGCTGGCAGCGTAGGCCACTACGGCGAACGCGAGGAGCTTCGCCGGCTTGGGAGTTCGTCGGTCCCTCGTCGCTTCGGCCACCGCCAGCGCCTCGAGCTTCAAATTCTTTGCGCGTTCGCGCACCACTCGAAGCATTTTCGTTGAAAGCTATACCCAACAAGGGGAAGTCACAACATATGGGGGTGGGCCCATGTTCAATCGATTGATCGTCGCGTTCGATGGATCGGAGCCGTCGCGCCGCGCACTCGCGGTCGGCCTGGAGCTCGGTAAGAGGTTGCAAATGCCGGTGCACACGATCACGGTGATCGAGGGGATTCCGGAGTATGTGACCGCTGCGGCCTACGAGCCGATCGATCCAAGTGTCGTGCAGCTTCTAGTGGATCAAAGGGACGCGGCTACCACTTCACTAATCGACGAAGTCCGCCGGCTGGGGTCTGAGGCGGGAGTCGAGATCGTCCCCGAGGCCGTGGTGGCGGATGAAGTTAATGGAATCGTCGACGCGATCCGCAAGCATTGTTGCGACCTGTTGATCGTTGGCCTTCGGCACCATCCGGGGCTCATCGATCGCCTGACAGCGCACACCACGCAGTCGCTGACCGAGCGCGCGCCATGCAGTGTGCTCGGGGTTCGGTAGCTTAGGGCGGAGAGAGAGGGATTCGAACCCCCGGACCCTTGCGAGTCAACTGTTTTCAAGACAGTCGCAATCGACCACTCTGCCATCTCTCCGAGCGGTAAGAGCCTTTCGGAGAATACTCGAACGGCAAAGCACAGGCCGGACTTACGTCGTTGACGTGTTTTGCCGGATGAATCGCAACCTAAGCGATCTATCGAGAACGTCTCCGCTTCAGCGGCTAGCATATCGGCATGGGAATTCGGGAGTTGCTCCTAGTTGAGGACAGCCCGGACGACGAAGTGTTAACTCGGCGGGCGCTTTCCAGGCTCCCGTCGGGTGTAAACGTCAGGATCGCTCACGATGGCATGGAGGCCGCGTCGCTCCTTGGGTTGGTTGAAGCAGGGGCCGATAATGTTCAGCCGCTGCCCGACCTAGTATTGCTGGATATTCGCATGCCGCGCATGGGCGGCCACGAGGTTCTGCGCCGCATACGCCAGAACCCGAGAACCGCTACGCTGGACGTCGTCGTGCTTTCGAGCTCCGACGAGCCAGTGGACGTCGCTTATACGAAAAAGCTCGGCGCCGAACACGTTCGCAAGCCCATCGACTACGATGCGTACCTAATCGAAGTCGTTGGCATCGTAAAGAAGCACCTGGCGGTCTAAGCCCGGCGACATAATTCACGCTATGGACCTCGGACTCCATGGCAAGGTGGCAATGGTCGCCGCATCGAGCAAAGGCATCGGCTTTGCGACTGCCAAGATGCTGGCCCAAGAAGGCTGCCGAATCTCGATTTGCGCGCGCAACGAGGAGGCGCTCGAGGCGGCCGCAGGCCATATAGGCGAAGAGACGCGTTCGTATGTGGTGGACGTTGCGAACCCAGACGACCTGCGATGGTGGGTAGACCAGACCCGCGAAGACCTCGGTCCGATCGACATCGTCGTCACGAATACGGGAGGTCCGCCGGCCGGAGCTCTCGATCAGATCACCGACGAGCAGTGGGCCCAGGGTTTCGAGGGAACGCTGATGAATATCATCCGGCTCGTCAGACTTTCCCAGGCGGACATGATCGCCTCGAAGTGGGGTCGGTTCGTGCACATCACGTCGTTGGTGGCGAAGGAGCCGTCGGCCTTGCTTCCGATCTCATCGACTCTGCGAACCGGAGTTATGTCGCTCACGAAGCTCCAAGCGCTCAAGCTGGCGAAGTACGGCATCACTGTGAACAGCGTCCTTCCCGGCCATACGATGACCGACAGGCAGACCCACCTGGCCGACATCCGGGCGTCGCAGCAAGGGATCAGCCAAGAGGAGGCTCTTCGGCGTCAGGCAGAATCGATGCCCATGGGCCGGATGGCCGACCCGGACGAGATCGCCGCAGCCGTGGTTTTCCTGTGCTCAGCCCAGGCGTCCTATGTCTCGGGGGTCAGCCTACTCGTCGATGGCGCGGCCACGGTCGGCTTTGGATAGCACCCCTGCGCTTCATCCTGCGCTCCGGGCCGTCCGCGATGCCACGCTGGGCACTCCGTATGAGGGAGATCTATGGCTCGTAGGCGGCGCCGTGCGCGACGAGTTGTTGGGATATGCCGCATCGGACGACTTCGACATTGTGACCCGGCGCTCCGCGCCGGAGTTGTCCGCTCTGCTCACCTCGCTCGGACTCTCGTCGATTCCGCCCGTCACCTACGAGAGGTTCGGCACCGCGATGATCCGTGTGCTCGGCTCGACTATCGAGCTAGCCACCGCTCGAAGCGAAAGCTATGCTCCAGAATCGCGCAAGCCGCAAGTCGAGCCTGCTTCCCTGGAGCAGGACGCGCTGCGCCGCGACTTCACCGTGAACACCCTGATGCGAAATCTGCACACGGGCGAGCTTCGGGACCCGCTAGGATCGGGCCTCAGGGACCTGGGGCAGAGGATTTTGCGCACGCCGCTCAACCCGGAATCCACATTCCAGGACGATCCGCTCCGGATGCTTCGCGCCGTGCGATTCCGCTGGAAGCTGGGGTTCGAGCCCGCAGAAGGGTTGTACGAAGCCGTTCGCAGATGCGTGAAGCGCTTGGCGATCGTGAGCGGCGAGAGGATCCGAGATGAGATCGTCAAGATGCTGCTGGCGCCTAGCGCAGCCGACGCGCTTGCAGATCTGATGGCTCTCGGCATTTTCGACGTCGTTGCCCCAGAGCTTGTGCAAATGGTCGGCGTAGAGCAGGGCTCCTACCACCACCTAGACGTCTGGAATCATTCGCTGCTAGTCGTTCGGAACGCGGGAAGCGGCGACCTTGCCCTCACGCTCGCCGCGCTCCTGCACGATGTCGGGAAGCCCGCGACTCAGTTTGTGGACGATGCGGGCCAGATCCGCTTCTTCGGCCACGAAGCGGTGGGAGCCTCTTTGAGCGCAAAAATTCTGCGCAGACTACGCTTTCCTCAGCGGGAAATCGATCGGGTATCGATTCTCGTCAAGAACCATATGCGACTCGGAAGCTCGCCGGAATTTACCGCGGCTGCCGCAAGGCGGCTCATCCGGGACCTTGGCGAGGAGGTCGACCGCCTTCTCAAGCTCGTCGAAGCCGACGCGGATTCGCTGGCGCCCGGAGTGAGGAGATTCGACCTCGATCCGATCCGCTCGCGGATTGTGGAAGTGCAATCCATAACGCCCAGAGACGAGTTGCAAAGCCCGCTGAGCGGGGCCGAAATCATGCGGATCGCAGGTTTGGAGCCCGGCCCCGAGGTGGGCCGCATGAAGGCGGCGCTCACCGAAAGGGTGCTGGATGGCGTCATCGAGCCGGGCGACAAAGCTGCCGCTGAGAAGGTTCTGCGCGAAGAGCTTATGGACTAGAAGAAGCCTCTTCCTGCTCGAGCGTCATGCCGGGCGGCATCTGTTCGACCTCCATCCTGCGCCAGCATGCGGCTCGGTGGCTCGGCCCAACTTCCAAGAGCCCAGGCTCTTCGGCGCACTTGTCGATTCGCAGCGGACAGCGAGGTGAGAACGAGCAGCCT
>JAICWL010000099.1 GCA_025934835.1 Fimbriimonadaceae bacterium | reverse complement strand
GTCGCGGTCGTGAACGTGCTCGGCACTTGGAACAACTTCCTTTGGCCTTTCATCACGAATTCGGATACGAAATACCACGTGGTGGCATCCGGCCTGTACCTCATGGGCCAGAGCCAGCTCTCGTCGAACTACGCGGCGATGTACGCTGCTTACGTGCTCAGCAGCGTGCCGCTGCTGGTGCTTTTCGTCTACGCCACGAAGCCGTTCATCGCTGGGGTGACGAGCGGGGCATTCAAAGCCTAGGGAGTCATGCCGGATGGCACGCCGTTCGGATACAGGTCGTGGATCTCCTTTTGCAAGTCCTGAATCCGGTGCTGGGGATTCGGATGGGTCTCGAAAAATTCAACTCCCCCGGAGCCCGTGTTCTTCTGCAGCACTTCCATCACGCCGATCATCGCTCGAGGATCGTAGCCGGCTTCCGACATAAACTCGACGCCGAATTTATCGGCCGCAGACTCGTCGGCGCGCGAATACCTTAGGTCCACAAGCTGACCCACCATCTGCGCGATCGCCGCGTTCCGTATCGAGCTGCCAGGATGGTTCGGATCGATGCTGGCAATCACCGCTGCGCCGGTAAGCCCTTGAGTGAATTGCTGCTTCGCCATGTGCTCGGCGGCATGTCGGCCGATAACATGCCCGATCTCGTGCGCCAGCACTCCGGCCAGTTCGCCGCGCGTCTGCAGCTTGGAAAGCAGCCCGTCGGTGATAAACACCGGTCCGCCTGGAAGCGAGAAGGCGTTGATCGTCTGCGGGTCCGCCAGCGCATGGAACTCGAAATGATAGGGCCCCGTTCCGGCCTTGGAGTGCTGCACGATGTCTTGACCCACGCTCTCCACGAGCTGCTGATGCTTGGAGTTCGGGTCCTCGCCGCCGTACTGCTGCTCCATTTCCGGCGCGGCCTGTAGTCCGAGCGCCGTCTCCTGTTGCGGCGTGATCCCGATATGCTGGTTCTGGCCGGTCACCGGGTTCGTCTGGTTCATCGAGAAGTACGAGATTGCCGAGATGATGGCGACCACGATTGCGATCGCGATGCGAGGGTTGCAGCCGGAATTGCGCACAACACTTTGGCGTTTCAGACCGAGAATTGGTTGCGCGGTCCCGGTGAGACTGTGCGCATCGGCAGACCGGCGGCGGCCATCGATTCCTTGAGCTCCCGGATTCGATACACGCCGTCGTGAACGATGCTGGCCAGAAGCACTGCGTCGGCTTTTCCTTCGACGATCGCCTGGACGAGGTGCTTCGGCTCCCCCGCGCCTCCGCTCGCGATAACCGGAATGCTCACCGACTCGCTTACCGCGCGTGTCAGCTCGAGGTCGTACCCATCCTTCGTGCCGTCGGCGTCCATCGAGGTCAGCAAGATCTCTCCGGCTCCGCGCTCCATCGCCTCCTTCGCCCAAGCCACGGCGTCGAGGCCCGTCGGGGTTCGCCCCCCATGAGCGAACACCATCCAAGAACGGCCGTCCGGCCCCCGCCGGGCGTCGATGGCCGTCACAATGCACTGCGAGCCGAACGTCGAAGCGGCGCGCGAGATCAGCTCCGGATCATCGATGGCTGCTGTATTCAATGACACCTTGTCCGCGCCGGCGAGCAGCGCGCCGCGGATATCCTCGACTCGCCGTAGGCCGCCCCCCACGGTGAACGGGATGAAGACTTGCTCGGCGACTCGCTCTGCAAGCTCGATGACCGGTGTGCGCCCCTCGTGTGAAGCGGTGATGTCGAGGAAAACGAGCTCGTCCGCGCCCTCATCTCCGTAGTATCGGGCAAGCTCCACGGGGTCGCCGGCGTCTCGCAGGCCGACGAAGTTGACCCCTTTCACCACGCGGCCGTCCTTGATGTCCAGGCAGGGAATCAGTCGAACGCTGCTCATGGTGAGGTCTGCACCCGCATCAGCCGGACGGGAACACGCCCTTCGCGAACGGGCTGCGTAATGACGTGGAAATCATCTTCGTACGCGTGCACCTCGATCTGTTGGGGCACGTAGCCGATGTTCCAAACCTCCGCGGCAGCCTCTACGAGCACGGCTTCGGCCAGCAGCCGCTCGTCCGCCTCCACGGCAGCGGAGGTAAGCTCCGAAAGTCCGATTTTCGCAAGCCCGCGAGTCTCCACATGCCCGCCACCTGAAGGCGTGCCCGTCCAAATCGTGCGCACATTCGAATGAGCCGAATCCCCTTTGGGGTCGGCATCGAGCATCTGCGAGAACTCTTCGCGGGTGAAAAGCTTCTCTTCCACGCAGTCGTACACGGCATTCGCATCGCCGAGTTCGGCAACCGTCTCGGCGCAGTGAACCAGGAATCGAATATGCCTCTTATCCGGCAGAGGCTCCTCGCTGATGTACCGCACCTTGACGAACGCGTTCGAATCGGCCAAACACGAAAGCTGCTCCGCCGTAACCCGTATGTGGTCATCGAACAGATCGGGGCGGAATGCGTGCGTATTGCGCGAACGCAAGACCAAGGCGATGTGCAGCCGGATGTCCGAGAATAGCAGGGCTTCTTCCTGCCCGAGCGCAGATCGCGCCCTCGGACGTCCGGGTGCGCCTCGAACGAGCCGCTCCATGATGGCCTGCTCACCGGGCATTTTCTCGCCCGGGATGTACACCCAGTACTCGTTCGTTGCCAGATAACGAGTCCGTGCTCGGAGCCGCCGGGCCAGCCACAAAGAAACCAGGACGCCGAACGTGAGCCCGCAAATGAACGCGAGAACGTTCAAGGCCCCTCGCCGCTAAGCCATCGCACCGCGGCGATCAGCTCCTCTCCGTCCAGCATCGAATAACAGAAATCGCAAAGGCCGGCCTCGTTTACGCTACGCCTACGGCACAGGAGGCAGGAGTCGATCCGGCGCGCCACGTAAACGGTTTTGCGGCTCTTGAGTGCCTGAAGCAGGTGGTCCCGCCGGATGCCTTCCGAATTGAGCCGCTCCACTTGGGAAGTTTACTCTTTGGGCCGCTCCCTTCCCGAGCGCCCCGCATTCGACTGAAGAGTGATCATGCGCCCGATGCCGCCCCCGCCCGTCCGGCAGAATAAGATGTCCAACCGGGTCGGCGGGACACCTGCCGCTGGGATGTAAGCTCACCGGCGATGGCTGAGAGCACCTTTCGAGAAGACCGCTACGAGCATATGCGCTACCGCCGATGCGGGCAAAGCGGGCTCAAGCTGCCGGAAATATCCCTCGGCGCATGGGAGACCTTCGGTGGCTATCGTGGGCCGGAGGAAGCCCGCAAATGTCTTTTCGGAGCCTTCGACCTCGGCATCACTCACTTCGATCTAGCCAACAACTATGGCGTTCCCCCCGGCAATGCCGAAGTCGTTTGCGGGCAGATTATCCGCGACATGCCCCGCGACGAACTCATCGTCTCCAGCAAGGCCGGCTACTACATGTGGCCCGGCCCGTATGGCGAGTGGAGCAGCCGCAAATATATCGTCGCAAGCTGCGATCAATCCCTGAAGCGTACCGGGCTCGAATACTTCGACATCTTCTATTCGCACCGCTTCGATCCCGACACTCCGCTCGATGAGACCATGGGCGCGCTGAACACCCTCGTGCAACAGGGCAAGGCCCTATACGTGGGTATCAGCAGTTATAGCGGCGCTGCCACCAACGAGGCCGTGGGCATTGCCCGCGCCCACGACTGGGCGCCGATCACCATCCATCAGCCGTACTACAACATCCTTGGCCGGGGGATCGAGAAGGACTTGGTCGCCGAGGCGCGCCGCAACGGCATAGGCATCATCCCGTTTTGCCCGCTGGCCTCGGGATTGCTGACCGACAAGTACCTCGGCGGCAGCATCCCCGCGCACAGCCGAGCGGCGGAGAAGTGGGGCGAGGACTGGGTGAAGAACAACCTTTCGCCGGAGCGGGTGCGGAAACTCGAGCGCCTGAACGAAATGGCCAAGCAGAGGGGCCAAACGCTCGCGCAAATGTCCCTCGCGTGGGTTCTCCGCCTACCAGAGATCACTAGCGCGCTGATCGGCGCCTCCTCGCTCCAGCAGATCCAAGAAAACGTAGCCGCCCTCGAAAACCTGGCGTTCACCGACGAGGAGCTAAAGGAAATCGACCACCTGTTCCCGGCCGCATGAGGGCCGAAGAGCCGAGGGGCCGGCAAGTTGAGCCGACACCCGTCGCTGATGGCGGCCGCGCCTACCCTGGTCGAGGTGCTGGTGGTGATCGCGATCATTGCCGTGGTGGCTGCGATCCTATTTCCAGTGCTAACTCAATACCCGCCAGACGCGCCAAACTGCTGATTGACTACGCTCACCGATGCCATGCCGAACTACTACGGGTTCAACTTCCAGTGGATGTTCTCGAAGTGGGACGCCCAGCCGCCCCAGGCGGCGGACCCGCGCGCCCTCGATTTCCTGGCCAAGCACGGCTTTAACTTCGTGCGCATCCCCACCGATTACCGCTTCTGGACCGAGGGCACAGACTACTTTCACCCGAACGAATCCGTTCTGAATCTTATCGATTCCTACCTGGAAGCCACCCGCCGGCGCGGTCTTTACCTCTCCCTAAACCTCCACCGCGCGCCGGGCTACTGCATCAACGGCAATGACCTTGAGACGCACAACCTCTGGACCGACGCCGTGGCCCAGGACGCGTTCGTGTTTCTTTGGCGGGCCTTCGCGGAGCGATATCGGGGCGTTCCTCCGGAGGAACTGAGCTTCGATCTGCTCAACGAGCCGCCGGCCATCGGCCAATACGGATGTACGCGTGAGATCCACGAGAGGCTCATGCGCTCTACGGCGGCAGCCATTCGGGCTATCGATGCGGACCGGCCGATCGTGGTCGACGGCCTCGGCGGAGGCAATCTCGCCATGCCCGAGCTGGCCGACCTCGGAGCGATCCACAGCGGCCGGGGCTATCAGCCGATGGCCGTCAGCCACTACGAGGCTCAGTGGTGGAGCGACCACCGTGGGCTGCCGTTCCCCCAATATCCCGGGACGATCTGGGAAGGCCGGGTTTGGGACAGGGAAGGGCTCGTCGAGTTCTACGAGCCGTGGCGCAAAGTCGAGCGCCTGGGCGCGCGAGTGCATATCGGCGAGTTCGGCTGCTATAACCATACGCCGAACGACGTGGCGCTCCGATGGCTGAGCGATCTCATGTCGGTGTTCCGCGAGCTTCGCTGGGGCTACGCTTTGTGGAATTTCGAGGGGCCGTTCGGCATCATCGGGCACGGCCGGCCAGGAGCTCGGATCGAAAATGTTGACGGTTTCGAAGTGGACCGCGATCTGCTCGAGGTGTTCCTCGCGAACCGCGTAACTTAGAGCCCGAGCCCTGGGACCAAAAAACGGCCGCGGATCAACGTGGATCCGCGGCCGTTGCGAGGCTAGCCCCCGCCTGAGGTACCTGCGCCGGGAGGCGCGGACGATGGAGGCGCCGCGTTGCCGACGGGGGTGCTCATGGGCTTACCCACGAATCCCGTCTTGCCGGGCGGAATCTTCATCGCGTCTGCGGGAGGAGGCTTGATTCCGGTGCGCTTGCTAAACGCCGCCTGCTCATCAGGGGTAGCGGACGCTTGGCTCGAACATCCGGCGCCGACGAAGGCTAGCAGTGCTAGTGCAACGCAACCAACGACAGCAGTCTTACGATTCGACATAACTATCTCCGAACATTCCACATGTTCTTGTTCGGCTGATTGACGGGATCCGGATCTGTCGCGAGCGGGTTCATAGCCTTGGCATGGCCATCGACCAGGGCGAAAAGCCCTTGATTGGCGTACACGGCGGCTACGGCGCCCCAACGATTATCCTTGTTGACCGTCACGTTCGCACTGAAGTCGCCCTTGGGCGCCAAGTACGGCGTGCCGTCACGAGTTCCGTCCGGAATGAGGCCCGGTCCGGTGTAGTCCCACCAGTTGACTCCGGACATCATGTCGCCCTGACCAAACAAGTTCTGACCAGAGTATCGTGTCGCCAGCATAATCGAGCCGGCAACGTCGTTGACCGTGGACTGGTTGGCAACCATGTTGCCCATCCAGCGCGAGCCTGACGGGCATCGTGGGTCGGTTCCAGGCGAGGCGACGTTGTTGCCCTGGTCCATGCCCATAACGCCGAACAGGTCCCAAGCGTTCGCGCCCGGATCCCAAGCTTGGAATCCATTGGATGCGAAGCTGATACCGACAGCTATGGTCGGGTCGAACCAGCCCTGCCAGAAGTCTTTCGTGAGCGGATCGCTGGGGTCGCGGAGAATCGGCAGGCTCTTGATATAGGGCTGAGTGTCCCAAGCCCAACCGCCATCCAGCGGGTAGTACCAACCGCAGCCGGAGCCCTGGGGGAACACGTCGTCGGAGTCGCCCATGTACATCAGAACGCCGAGGGCGGTCTGCTTGACATTGGACAGAGATTGGGTTTTCTTCGCGGCGGCTTTCGCCTGGGCGAATACGGGGAATAGGATCGCCGCCAAAATCGCGATGATCGCGATGACGACGAGAAGCTCAATAAGTGTGAACGCTCGGTTCTTCATTTGATACCTCGGCTACTTTGCGCAAAGGCGAGTAAGAGTCCCGGTGATTCCGGTACGGCAGATAAGTGCTGGGATTGAGGCCCGGCCCCAAGAGCATCCTCGGGTTGATTCCGCACTCTTCGTACGGATCTTCCATCCACTGCTCCGGCGGCGCGCCGCATGACCCACGGACAATAAGCCTTGTGGGCAGGAAGAACCGGGCAACTGGCACTCCCGGGTTCTCCAATTTCGAAATAATCCTGTGGGCGAGCTCATGGGCCACTAGGTCCCAATCGAGCGAAACGGTTGTCAGCCCGCATTGGCCGACCACAATCGGCAGCTCGTTGCCGATTCCCACAACCGCCACATCCTTTGGGCAATCGAGCCCTGCTTCTCGAATCGAGTCGAGCACCCACGGAACGTAGGTGTCTTGCATCACGAAAATCGCGTCGGGCCGGTCTGCCTCGCGGAGCCTCACATCGAGGTGATGGCAATCGGGAGCTTTCATCGAGCTCGTGCAGCAGAAAACGAAGTCCTTCGCCTGCGGACTCATGCCGCTCTCGAAGATTCCTGCCAAGTAGCCGCCTAACCGCTCGTTAGTCGTGTCCAGGCTGTCCAACATGCCCGAAATCGCGATTCGCTTCCTGCCGAGCCCCGCGAGGTGCCGAACAGCCTCGCAGGAACCTGCGAATACGTCGCTCATGACGACGTCCGTCGGAATATTCCGCAGGCTATGGTCTACAGCTACGATCGGCATCTCGGATTGCACCTTGATGACGCGATCTGCGATCGGCGTGCCGGTCTTCGACCAAGCCACCGCAGCACAGAAATCATGCTCCAGGCAATATTCGAGCGCTCCCTCCGTGCCTCGCTCCTGCGAATCCGCGTGAACCAAATGGAGGCCGTGCCGACGCAGAATTCGGCCGAGGGTGAAAAACAGATATTGATGCACCGAGCTCGTGTGATCGATAAATCCCACGATCGATGAGCGCCGTTGGCGGGGGCCGCTCTTGGCCACCACGCCGCGATTCGGGCTGCTTTCGGCCCAACCCGCCTCGACCAACGCGTGCAATGCTCGCCGGACGGTGCCCCGACTGGCTCGGAAAACGTCTTGCAGCTCACGCTCGGTGGGCAGCAGAGCGCCGGGCAAATACTCACCGGTGTTAATCCGCTCTCGCAGATCGTCCGCGATCTCCGAGTAACCCCGGGCCCGAAGACTGCTCTGTCTTCCGCTCTGATTCACGACCATCACGATAACACAATGTCGCCTGGAATCCAAATCTTTTTGTACATCCGCTAGAGGACAAATTGTCTCTCCGCGAATCTGTCTTAACGCGATTTATCCCCGCTGCTTCTCAGAAGTAAGCTTTGCTATTTTATTGAATGTAGCTTAACAAAAGATCGATCCCGCGTTAGTATTGTCGCTTCATATGCGCCGAAGGTTTGGAGATGCGATAAAACCGCACGGTTTCCGATACGCCCGCCTCCGATCTGTCACACTTACACCTTAGAATGACCTCGACTGTGCTCGTGCTGGGCTCCGGCCCGATCCGTATCGGACAAGGCATCGAGTTCGACTATTCCTGCGTGCATTGCGTGTGGTCGCTACGCGAGATGGGCTATCGCGCGATCATCGTCAACAACAACCCCGAAACCGTCAGCACCGACTTCGACACCGGCGACGGGCTCTATTTCGAGCCGGTCACCCTCGAAGATGTGCTGGACATCGTCGCCCACGAGCACCCGATCGGCGTTGTTTGCCAATTTGGAGGGCAGACGGCGATCAATTTGGCCGAAGGGCTCGCTGCCGCAGGGGTTCAAACTCTGGGAACCTCGCCGCGCTCGATCGCGCAAGCCGAAGACCGCGAGCAGTTTGATCAGCTCCTGGAGAAGCTCGGCATCGCCCGGCCGGTCGGCAAAGCCGTACGATCGCTGGAGGACGCGAAAGTCGTCGCCCAGTCCGTGGGCTACCCGGTGCTCGTAAGGCCGAGCTTCGTGCTCGGCGGGCGAGCCATGGAAATCGTGTTCTCGGAGCGCCACCTGGAGGGCTTCTACCGGGAAGCCGAGGAAGCGAACCCCGGCCAGCCCGTGCTGGTTGACAAGTACATCCTGGGCACGGAGGCGGAGGTGGACGTCATTTCCGACGGGCGCGACACGCTGGTGCCCGGCATCATGGAGCACATCGAGCGTGCCGGAGTGCATAGCGGCGACTCCATGGCCGTCTACCCTCCGGTGAGCCTGTCTCCCAAGGTGCAGGCCGCCATGGTCACGAGCGCCTGCGAGATTGCGAGGGCGCTCGAAGTTCGCGGGCTGATGAACATCCAGTTCGTCATTGCGGACGAGGTGGTCTACGTGCTCGAAGTCAATCCGCGCGCCAGCCGTACCGTGCCGTATCTATCCAAAGTGACGGGCATCCCGATGGTAGACCTGGCCACGCGATGCATGATGGGCCAGACGCTTCGCGATCTCGGATATTCGAGCGGGCTTTGGGTGCTGGGCTCGGAGCCTACTCCCATGGCCGAAGCCGAGGGTGGCGAGGCCGCTTGCATGCTCGCCGAAGTCGCCGACCAGTTCGGCCTTGTCGATCCGAAGAAGAGAAAATCCTGGCAAAGCCACGCCCCCGGGTACATCGTGCCGGAGAGCGCATTTCGCGACGGTGCGCCGAATCTGCCAAGACCCGGGTTCTACGCCATAAAGGCGCCCGTCTTCAGCTTCCAAAAGCTCTCGCGGGTCGAGCCCAGCCTCGGCCCGGAAATGAAATCGACCGGAGAAATCCTGGGAATCGATCCCACGCTCGAAGGCGCGCTGTACAAGGCGCTGGTCGCAAGCGGCATTCACTTTCGGGGCGAGGGCTCGGTTCTGCTCAGCGTGAAGGATGAGGACAAGCCCCAAGCCGTGGAGATCGCGCGAAAGCTTCATGCCGCGAACCGCAAAATCATGGCCACGCCGGGCACTGCTCAGGCGATCCAGGCGGCAGGGATCCCATGCCAGTCGGTGAACAAGATCCGGCAGGGCCCGCCCACGATTCTCGACGCGATCACCCAGGGAAAGGCGAGCCTGATGATCAACACGCCGGGGCTCGAAGAGACCGCGGAATCCGAGGCGGCCCGCATCCGGCGCTCGTGCATCGAAAGCGGTATCCCATGCGTTACCAGCATAGACACGGCCCAGGCCCTTATCCGAGCGCTCGATGTGTTCGCCGACCCGTCCGCGGCCCAGTGCCTCCGGCTGGAAGAGTATTTCTCTTTCGGAAAGGCCTAGACGATCTCGCAGGACAGGCCCCAAAGGTGCGAGCCGGTGACCCGCACCCTCGTCAGCCTTCCGGCGCGAGATGCCGAGCCCGGGAAATGCAGCATCTTGAATTCGCGCGAGTACCCTTGCAGCATCGAAGGGTCTTTCGCTGACGGCCCTTCGACCAGCGCCTCCAGCTCTCGGCCGACGTAGCCGGCATTGATCTCCACGGTGATCCGGTTCTGAAGCTCGATCAGCCGGTGCAGCCGCTCCCGTTTCACCGGCTCAGGCACCTGATCGTCTCGGTCCCCTGCGGGCGTATCGGGCCGGGGCGAGTACGCGAACATGAATGCTCCGTCGAACTTCAGCTCTTCCATCACGGCCAGCGTCCGCTCGAACTGCGCGTCCGTCTCGCCCGGGAATCCCACGATGATGTCGGTGGTCAGGCCGATCCCCGGCACGGTGGCTCTCAGCTTCCGGGCGATCTCTATATAGCTCTGTACGCTGTACGTTCTGCGCATCTGCCGCAGCACTTCGTCATCGCCGGATTGGAGCGGCAAATGGCCGTGCTCCATCACTTTCGTGCCGACCGCGATCGTCGCGATGAGGTCTGCCTTCAAGTCGCCCGGATAAGACGAGCTATATCGGAG
>JAICWL010000119.1 GCA_025934835.1 Fimbriimonadaceae bacterium | reverse complement strand
TGGATCGAGGCGGCTACGGTGGCCGCAACGACCAGGGCGAGACTTCGAAGCGTCGAAAGATTCATGGTGTCTCAGGGCTCAGTTTACTGGCTCCGCCCGTTAGCCTGTGTTTACGCTTCTCGTCGGGAACGCGTTCCGGCTCCATAATGGATGCTCCGCATGACCGCAATCCATCCCAAGCTCGTAACGTTCGATTGCGCTCAGACTCTCGTCGAAGTGGATTGGACGGTCGACCGATTCGCTCTCTCCTGCGCGTCCGACGTCGGATTGGATTTGCAGCCGGGCGCGGGAAGGCTCCTGGCACAAATGCACGCCGAGCGGCTTGCCGACTATGTGGCCCTGAATCGCTCGAAGAATCGGGCGGCCTGCGCGTCCTACTGGCGCGATCTCACGAGCCTCTGGCTGGGCCGGCTGCAAGTCGATCAAACGTGGCTGGACCCGATGATGGATGCCTCTTCCCGGCTCGGTTTCGGCCCGGAGTCGATCCTTTTCCGCCTGTATGACGACGTGATCCCATGCCTCGACAGGCTGGACGCCCTGGGAGTCCCAGCCGCCGTGGTCTCGAATTGGGACTACACGCTGCACCTCGTGCTCGAGTCGTACGGCCTGAGGGAGCGGTTCAAGCTTGTTCTCGCTTCGCTCGAAGAAGGCTGCGAAAAGCCCGAGCCGCTTATCTTCCAGCGGGCGCTCGATACGCTCGGCGTCCGGCCCTGCGACGCCTTGCACGTGGGCGACAATCCAAGTGACGACTACGCGGGCGCGACGGCTGCCGGCATGCGCGCGGCGCTGATCGACCGAAGCGCACCGAAGAGCCGGGAGCCCGTCCTGCGGTCGCTCCACGACTTGGAGGAGGCGTTCGCTTGGACCGGCTGAGCGACTACGACTACCATCTCCCGGAAGACCTGATCGCGCAGACGCCCCTGGAGGATCGCGCGGCATCGCGGCTCCTTGTGATTCGGCGCGACACCGGCGCGATCGAGCACCACATGTTCCGCGAGACGCCAACCTTGTTGCAGCCGGGCGACCTCCTCGTGATGAACGATACGCGGGTGTCGGCCGTGCGGCTCTATGGCGTCAAACGATCCGCAGGCGCGGTCGAGGCGCTCGTCATGCAGGAGATCGAGCCTGGGCTCTTTCGGGCACTTCTGAAGCCGGGCAAGCGTCTCAAACTCGGCACCGAGATCGAATTCGCCGGTCGCCTCGCGGCCAGAGTGGAAGCCGATTTGGGCGACGGCGTGAAGAGCCTGCGATTCTTGGAAGGGGCCGCTGCCAAGGCGCGCATCATGGAGCTAGGCTCGACGCCGCTGCCTCCCTACATCCACCGAGATCTCGAGGACAGGGAGAGATACCAGACGGTGTACTCCCGCCGCGAGGGAAGCGCGGCCGCGCCCACGGCAGGGCTTCACTTCGACGCTGAGATCCTGGAAAGAATCCGCGAGCGCGGCATCCATGTCGCCATGGTCTCGCTGGACGTTGGAATCGACACATTTCGGCCAATCCAGACGGACGACCTCGACCGGCATGTGATGCATGGCGAGCGATACGAGATTCCGGAGGAGACCGCCAAAATGATCGCGGAGTGCCGAGGAAGGGTCATCGCCGTCGGCACGACGACCGTGCGTACGTTGGAAACCGCCGCGACCGGACGCCGAATAGTAACGTCCGGGAGCGGGAATTCAACGTTGTTTATTCGGCCTGGATACCAGTTTCGCGTCGTCGACGCGATGTTCACGAATTTCCATTTGCCAAAAACCACGATGCTCGCTATGCTATCGGCGTTGGTCGGACGGGAAACGTTATTCGGGGCCTACCGAGCCGCCGTCCGGGAAAAGTATCGTTTTCTGAGTTTTGGTGACTCGATGCTGGTAGTTTAAAGCCAGATTTGTGCTGTTTTTGGCTCGTTCTGGACAGGTTGCTCCAGGGGCCCATTAAGTACAATGCTTGCGGGGAGCTTGAGGGATTGCGAGTGAGAACGAACGATTTTGATCCGCTAACTTATATTGAAAATGCCTTTCTAGACTCCAAGGACGGCGATGAGCTTCCCAAGGAGCGACCCGGCGTGAGCGTGGCTCTTCCTTCTATCAAGGAATATCTCGCTTCCGGCTCGGATGAGGTCATTTCTGAAGAGGATGCGCCCGAGCGAAGAGCTAAATTCCGAAAAACTGTGATGAGCGCACCCAGACCGAGACGCGCTAGGAACCAGGCCGGCTCCGACGGGGTCATCGACCCCGAGCTTCAAAACATTTGGCAAGCTCTGCCAAAGAACGTCGAGTTCCTTTGCAGCTTTTACGACGATTCCGTGACCGCGAACTACTACCGGGGCGAATTCAAAGAGTCGCGCCGCGACTTGGTCCGCCGCCTGCTGGACCCCGAGCTCTCGCTCGAAGAGACGAGCCGTCTGCTCGGAGTGTGCCCCGCTACCGTGAGGCGATACACGAATCGAGGATGGCTGACGCACCACCGAACCACCGGTGGCCAGCGCCGATTCCGGCTTAGCGACGTGGTCAAGTTCGTGGACGAGCACGGAAGGTTCCCGGAGGAGTAAGTTGACCGAGGGAGAGCGGCTGCGAGTCGCAATGTTTTCGGACAGTGCGCTCCCCGTGCTCAATGGCGTCAGCGTAAGCGTTGACGCGCTAGTGTCCGAACTTAGACGCCAGGGCCACTCGGTGCATCTGTTCGCACCGAGGGTGGCCGGCCACGTCGATCCCGACCCGAACACCTATCGATTCCGGTCTCTCGAAACCCCTTGGTCGCGCGGCTATCCCGTCGCAATCCCGCCCGTATACCGGATGCTCCGCAAATTCCGGCGGCACGAGTTCGACGTTATCCATACGCACACTCCCTTCATGCTGGGCATGGTCGGGCTGCGCTGGTCGGAATCGCACGAAGTTCCGATCGTCTCGACCTATCACACCCTGTACGACCGATACGCGCATTACCCGCCGCTGCTGCCCAGGCGGTACGTGCGATTTAGAATCGCAAAGCACACGAACTTCTATTACAACCAGATCGCGCACGTCCTCACGCCGAGCGAAGCCGCGCTGAAATGGCTTCGAAGGCACTCCGTTTCCACGCCCGCCACCATCGTGCCGACCGGATCGCCGGCGAGAAGGATGCTCGACCGAAGCGAAACCCGGCACAGGCTCGGTATTGCGCCACATGAGCGGATCCTGCTCTACGTCGGACGGCTGGCCCTGGAAAAGAACCTGCCGGTGCTGTTCGAGATGGCGGCTCGCGTGTTCGCTCGAGACGCCTCATACCGTCTCTGGCTGGTCGGCGACGGCCCGTACCGAGCGGAGTGCGCCACACTTGCCCGCGAGCTCGGCATCGGCGACCGGGTCCGATTCGTCGGCTTCGTACCGAGGGCCGAGGTCGATGACTACTACGCGGTGTCTGACCTGTTCGTGTTTTCTTCGATCACCGAAACCCAGGGGCTCGTCGTTCAGGAAGCCATGACCTACGGGCTTCCGGCCGTTGCGGTGGCAGGCGGTGGCGCCAGCTCGTGTATAGTCGATGGCGAGAATGGGTTTGTGGTGAGAAACGACGCTTACAGCTTTGCCGAGAAGGTCTTGGAGCTTCTCGAGAACGACACGGTGTATGCTCGGCTCGCCGAAGGCGCATCCAGATCCGTGCGAGGGTTTGGCATCTCGGAGATGGGAAGTCAGGTCGTCGAGGTATACCGAGAAGTGATCCGTGAGCGACGAAATAGCGCCTACCCCCCACGCTACGCCTGGGTCTAGCTCCCAAAAAAGATCACTCCAGATCTTCTGCGCGCTCAGCGTGCTCCTGGCCGCGTTGCAATTCGCCCTGGGCGCGATCTCCGTCCCAATTTCATGGGTACCGGGAGCGTCTTTCGCGTCTGTGATTATCTTCCTGGCGCTGCCGGTCTTGGCGATCTACTTCGGCGCGAACTATCCTTGGCGCCTTTGGCAGGGGCTAGTATTCGTGCTCGGCGGCGCAGCGATATGGCTGCTTCCTCCGATCTTTTTCCGGAATGCCGGCAGCCCCTTCATATCTCTGGCCGCGGGCTCGATCTCGCAGGCCGGGCTGATGGCGTTCTGTTTAGGCGTGGGCGCGATGCTGGCGTGCGCGATCCGCGAAAGGAACATGCTCCTACCGGTCTCGATATTCTTGGCGCTGCTCGACGTGATGCTCGTCCTCACGCCGATGGGCCCTGTGGGCAAGATCGCCCGCGGCAGTCAACAAATCCTGTCCGACGTGGCGTACAAGGTTCCGGCCGTTTCGAATGCTCCCACTCGCAGCCACATCGCGGCGGTCGCCTTCGTCGGCCCGGCAGACCTGCTGTTCATGGCGATGTTCTTCATCGTGCTGTTCCGGTTCGGTATGCAGACCAAGCGGACCCTGCTGGTGATGATTCCCACAGTGATCCTCTACATGCTGGTGGTGCTGCTCTTCGGCTCCGCGCGCTTGTTCGGCTTCACGCTCGCGGCGCTGCCGGCTATGGTGCCGATAGGGGCGGCGATGCTCCTCAGCAACTTGCGCGAGTTTCACCTGACGAGAAGCGAGAAAGCTTCCACCGCGATCGTGGCGGCCGCCGGATTGCTCCTGGTTATTTGGGGCGCTATTCAGTCCCGGCCTGAGATGGCCCCGCCAGAGAAAGCGCCGCAATCTGCGCCTTCGACTGGGGCGGGCGGCCAAGCAAGTCGAATATCGGCAAGCTCGCCATCGCAAGCGGCTCGAGGCTGACTCCGGTTTCGATTCCGGACCGGTCGAGAAAATACACGAGGTCTTCGGTGGCCAGGTTGCCTCCTGCGCCAGGAGCGTACGGGCAGCCCCCAAGCCCGCCTGCGCTGGAATCGAAGCACCGCACGCCAAGCTCCAACGCTTCAGCCACGTTCGCCACGGCCGTGCCGCGGGTGTCGTGGAAATGATATGCGATGCGCCCCGGCTCGATCTCTTCGAATAGGGAGCGAGTGAGGTCCCGAACCTCTCGGGGCACGGCCACTCCTATGGTGTCTCCGACGCTGACTTCGTCGACGCCGATCTCGATCAGCCGACGGCACACGGACACCACGACCTTCGGCTCGACACGCCCGCTATACGGACACTCGAACGCGGTGCTCACGTAACCCCGGACCCAGAACTCGCTTCGATTGCCGCGCTCCTTGAGAACGCTCATCATCTGCTCGAAGCCGGCGAGCGACTCCGCAATGCCCATGTTGACGTTCTTTCGGTTGAACGCCTCGCTGGCCGCCGTAAAGAAGGCGAGACGACGCACCCCGCATGCGAGCGCTCGTTCGAGGCCCCGAGCATTCGGCACGAGCGCCGAGTACTTGGCGCCACCAGGAAGCCTTGGCCAAAGCTGCTCGGCATCGCCAAGCTGCGGGACCCACTTGGGAGATACGAAGCTGGTCGCTTCGATCTCCGTCAAGCCGGCGTCGACGAGCAGCCGGATGAAGCGAAGCTTAAGGTCCGTGGGCACGAGAGCGGGCTCGTTCTGCAGCCCGTCGCGGGGGCCCACCTCCACGATCCGAACGGCGGTCACCGTTTATTGTGGACTGCGATGCGAGCCGTGATGTACGTATTTCCGGCAGTCGCCGCGGCGCACTGCATGATAAAGCCGTCTTCTGTCGCCAGGAGCGAATGGTAGGCGCGAAGGTCCTTGGCGATGTCGTCCGTCCAAATGCGCTCGATGTCCGCTTCGACGGCCTCGATCATCATTCCGGACACATTCATCAAAGCTTTGATGCAAAGCATGCTCTGCACCCAGTTGCCGGAAGACGTGGCAACGACACGCAAATAGGGGGCGCCGTGGAGGGCGTCCGCGAAATCATGTTCCCAAACTTCCTGCGAACGCACCGACACGGGCTGGAATGCGCGCGACCATTGGGCGCACACGCGATCCATCTCTCCGAGAGTGCAGCGATTACTCACCAGTGTTAGTTATCGGCAGAGAATCCGGTTCCACCAAGGCCAGTAATCCCCCTTCAACTACCTGATCTCCGGAAAACATAGGCAGTTTTGCCACAATTCCATCGAACGGAGCGGAAAATACCTGCTGCGTCTTCATCGCTTCGAGTACGAGCAACGCCTGTCCTTTGCGGACTTTGTCCCGCTCGCGCACTCTGATATCCACGATCTGCCCAGGCATTGGCGCCCGGATTTCTCCCGATTCGACTGCGCTCGCCGCCTTGGAGCGCGACGAAACGTTTTCGATCCGGTACTGCCGGCCGCGGTACGAAACCCACGTGACATCTCCGCTAAACGCGACAGCCGCCGAGTACGTACCGCCATCCGCATGAACGATCAACACGTCACCCAGTCGTTCGATGCGCGCGGGAGCGATGTCCAGATCGCGCTCGACTCCGTTCACCAGCCTCTTCACGAGGGCACGGTGGTGGTGTGGGTGGCGTATCGGCGAGCCGCGTCGACGAAGTCCCGGAACAGCTTCGCGGTGGCCGGATCGGCAGATGTGCGCTCGGGGTGCCACTGCACGCCGATCAGCCAGGGCCGGTCGGTACTTTCGACAGCCTCGACGGTGCCATCCTGGTTTCTCGCCACGACGCGAAGGTTCTCCCCGGGCTCACCCACAGCCTGGTGGTGATAGCTCTTGCCCTGCACTTTCGTGCCGCCCATCGCCTCTGCAAGGCGCGAATGC